>JBFEKH010000003.1:0-104557 GCA_041552775.1 Allopontixanthobacter sp. | reverse complement strand
TTTGAATATTTTCCCAAGCCTTTCGACCTCGACGATCTGGTTCGCGCTGTAGAACAGGCGACCGGCATACGTGAAACGCGGCGCGGCGATCCGGCGGAGCCCGGGGAGGGCCTGCCGCTCGTCGGCCGGAGCCAGGCGATGCAAGGGGTTTTCCGCATGATTACGCGGGTCCTGCGCAATGATCTAACCGTGCTTATTCTAGGCGAATCCGGCACCGGCAAGGAACTGGTGGCCGATGCGATCCATCAACTCGGCCACCGCAAGACCGGGCCGTTCATTGCAGTCAACGCTGCGGCAATACCCCGCGAACTGATCGAGAGTGAGTTGTTCGGCCACGAAAAGGGTGCCTTTACCGGCGCGGTCAATCAGGCAATCGGCAAGTTTGAACAGGCCAACGGGGGTACACTGTTCCTGGACGAAATCGGCGACATGCCGCCCGAAGCCCAGACCCGATTGCTGCGGGCGCTGCAATCGGGCCGGATTCGCCGGGTCGGCGGGCGCCAGGAAATCTCCGTCGATGTGCGTATTGTCGCTGCGACCAATCGCGACCTGACGCCGATGATTGCGGCCGGGACATTTCGCGAGGATCTGTTCTACCGCCTCAACGTGGTCCCGATTCAGCTGCCGCCCCTGCGCGACCGTGTGGATGATATTGGTGCGTTGGCGCGGCATTTCCTGCGTCTGGCTGCAGGCGAGGGCCTGCCGCTACGCCAATTGGATGATGCCGCCATTGCAATGCTGGAACGCCAGCCGTGGCGCGGCAATGTGCGTGAATTGAAAAACACGATCTACCGTCTTGCTTTGATGTCGCGTGATGAATTGATCGATCCGGAGACAATCTCTGCGGTTTTGAACGAAGCAAACCTCGTCGCCGGAACGCCAGAGGACAGCGATGATTTTGCCGGAGCGCTGGAAAACTGGCTGGCGCTTCACGCTCCCGCCAGCGGCAAGCTTTACCAAGCATCGCTTGCAGCCTTCGAGAAACCGCTGTTCGAACATGCACTGCGGCAAACTGCCGGAAACCAGCTTCGTGCTGCTGAATTGCTCGGAATAAACCGCAATACCTTGCGCAAGCGATTGGTGGAACTGGTCATTGACCCGGACCAGTTTGCTATGGGCAGATAGGGCCCTCAGGATAGCGTTTGTCGGGTCATAATCTCTATTCGACGCAAAATGTCTTGCATAAATGCAACACTATCGTTGTAGAGATGCAACGATGAAGAGCGCGTCTCCTGCGATATCCCACAGAAGCCCCCGATGGATGCGGCGCTTCATTGTGGTATCGCGGCGCGCAAATTTCTTCCTGATCCTCGAAGTCGCGGCGGCACTTGCATTCGCTATCATGGTCGGGGCGACGTATTACAGTTTCACCAGCGCTCCTCCGGGAGGCCAGTTGCTGCCCTCGGGACAGGTCGCATCTCTGCTTATCGGTACGTTGATCCCCGCCATTGCGCTGGTCGTGCTGTTCGGGCGCAGGTTGGCCATCCGCCGCGCCGCTGGCAGTACGGCTCGGCTGCACGTCCGGCTAGTGTTCTTCTTTTCGATGGTGGCGGCAATTCCGACCTTGCTGGTTGCCGGCTTCGCCGCATTCCTGTTCCAGTCGGGCGTCGATTTCTGGTTTTCGGACGATTCCCGGGGGCTGATGAAGAATGCCAATGCGCTGGCGGAAAATTACTACGAACAGAACCAACTTGAAGTGGCCAACGAGACGATCGCGATGGCCAGCGACATGCGGTACTTCCTCGAGCAGGGTACTCTGGCCGACAGTGATTTTGCCGATTTTTACCGCTATCAGGCGCAGGGCCGCGATTTGAACGAATCCGCCATTCTGCAGGAGCTGCCCGACGGTACCTTGCGCACCGCCGCGATGTTCGACCTGCCGGCCGACAACCAGCCGCAGAAACTACAGTCGGGCATATTTGACCGGGTGCGGGGCGGGGAATCGGTGGTCGTGATCGGCGGGCCGACCCGCATTGAGGCCGTTTCCGCGATCGACCGGGAAAGCGGAATCTATCTCTATAACGCCCGCAATTCCGAGGCGCAGTCGTTCACGTCTTTCGAGAGCGCAAAGAACATTGCCTCTGCTTACGAGGTGCTTACAAACCGGGCGAGGGCGCTGCAACTACGCTTCAATCTGGCGCTGTTTTTCGTCTCGATCATCCTGGTGATGATTGCGGTCTGGTTCGCTCTCCGCTTTGCCGATCGGCAGGTCGAACCGCTGACAGAACTCGTTGGTGCGGCGCGCAAGGTTGGTGCGGGTAACTTCTCGCTACGTGTCGATGGGCGAACCGGCAATGACGAGATCGGTCAACTTAACCGCGCGTTCAACCGCATGACCGCCCAGATCGAGCAGCAAACCGATGCGCTGGTCAGGGCCAACAGCCAGCTGGATGCGCGCCGTGCGTTCATGGAAACAGTCCTGGAATCGGTCACCGCCGGGATTATCTCGATCAGTCCCGATGGAGAGGTGTTGCTCATGAACAGCCTGGCCCAGCAATTGCTGCTTGGCGAGAGAGGGCCGACACCGCTAAAATTGCCGCTGGAGGCCTTGTCCCCGCAGATTGCCGCGCTCGCCGCGTCCGGAGTGCCCAGCGGGATAGTGAATTACAACAAGGGCGGCGATTTGCTCACGCTGGCAGTGAAAGTGGCTGCTGCGCCCGAAGGCAAGGTTATCACCTTCGAAGATATCACTCGGCAATTGCTCGATCAGCGGCAGGCAGCCTGGTCCGATGTCGCGCGCCGGATTGCACATGAAATCAAGAACCCGCTCACCCCGATCCAGCTGGCAACAGAACGGCTCAAGCGCCGCTACCGGAAGCAGATCGAGGTCGATGGCGAATTGTTCGACGATCTCACCAACACGATCGTGCGTCAGGTCGGTGCCTTGCGAAAAATGGTCGATGAATTCTCGTCCTTTGCGCGGCTGCCCAAGCCGGTGTTCCGTGAGGAGAACGCGGTGGACCTCGTGCGCCAATCCCTGTTCCTTCAGGAAGTCGCGCATCCGGGGATTAACTTCAGTTTCAGCACCAGCGAGGATGGCCCGGTGCTCATCGCCTGCGACCGCCACCAGTTGGGCCAGGCAATGACCAACATATTGAAGAATGCGTTAGAGGCAGTTGAAGCAAAGGCCAGCAATGCCGAACCCGATTATCGCGGCCGGATTCAGGTCGAAATCACGGTTGCAAATAGCGACATGGTGGTGAGCGTCGAGGATAATGGCGTCGGGTTGCCACAGGACCAGGATCGCATTGTTGAACCTTACGTCACGACCCGGGAAAAGGGGACGGGCCTTGGCCTCGCCATTGTGAACAAGATCGTCGAAGAGCATGGCGGGAACATGACCTTCGCAACTGCACCGGGCGGCGGCACAAGGGTGACGCTTCGCTTCGCCCGCAATCCAGTTGCAGTCTCGCAAACAAATTTGGGGGCGCAAAACAACCTGGGCAGCGGCACAGCCGGATGACCCACAGAAAGGCAGATGCGCAATGGCGCTAGATATCCTCGTCGTAGACGATGAACGCGATATTCGCGATTTGGTCGCGGGTGTGCTCAGTGATGAAGGCTATGAATGCCGAACGGCGGCAGATAGCACGGCAGCGCTGGCCGCAATCGACGAACGCCGCCCCAGCCTGGTGCTGCTGGATGTGTGGCTGCACGGCAGCGAAATGGACGGGTTGGAAGTGCTTGATGCAATCAAGCTGCGCGAGCCTGAGCTGCCGGTGATCATCTTCTCGGGACACGGCAATATCGATACCGCAGTATCCGCGGTCAGTCGCGGCGCCATGGATTTCATCGAAAAGCCGTTCGAGGCGGAGCGGCTGCTGCTGCTGGTGGACCGGGCAACCGAAACGGAGCGACTGCGCCGGGAAAACACCCGGCTGCGTCAGGGCTTCACCCACGGAGAGGAATTCACCGGGAATTCCGTCGTTATCAACCAGGTCCGCGCGACGCTGAAACGGGTGGCGGGGACGGGTAGCCGGGTTCTCATCAACGGACCTGCTGGCGCGGGCAAAGAAGTCGCCGCGCGGTTGCTGCATAGCTGGAGCCCCCGCAACGACTGCGCCTTCGTGATTGTCAATTCAGCGCGGATCACGCCGGAACGCTTCGAACAGGAATTGTTCGGCGAGGAATCGGATGGCAAGTTGGTGCGCCCGGGTCTGCTTGAACTCGCCGACGGGGGCACGCTGTATCTCGATGAAGTCGCGGATATGCCGTTGTCGACCCAGGCGCGTATCCTGCGGGTCCTGACCGAACAGAGCTTTGTCCGGGTTGGCGGCAGTCGTCAGATCGGGGTCGATGTGCGGGTCGTGTCGTCGACTTCACGTGATCTCCAATACGAAATGGAGCAGAAAAACTTTCGGGAAGATCTGTTTTACCGCCTCAATGTCGTACCGATCACCATTCCTTCGCTGGCGGAACGGCGGGACGATATCCCTGCGCTGGCCGATCATTTCTTCACCCGATACGCGGCAGAGCAGGGCATCGTCGCCCCCGACCTGACCGAGGAATCCATGGCTGCGCTGCAGGCCTATGACTGGCCGGGCAATGTCCGCCAATTGCGCAATGTCGTTGAACGCACGGTCATCCTGACCCCGCGCGAACGACTTGATGCGGTCGAACCTGATATGCTGCCGAGCGAAGTTGTTGGTGGTAAATTGGGCGGTGCCAGCGGTGTTTCGTCGCTGATGGGCATTCCGCTACGCGAGGCACGCGAGAGTTTCGAACGCGAATACCTGAGTATCCAGATTCGGCGATTTTCGGGAAATATCTCCAAGACAGCCAGTTTCATCGGTATGGAAAGATCGGCGTTGCACCGCAAATTGAAGCTGCTCGGAATGGGTGAACGTAATGCGGAGGATCGCAAGAACTGACTCTGACTGATCACCGGGTAATCATTTCGTCAAACCGAATGGCATTATTTGAATTATGCGATACAGTCACAATGTTGTGAAACTATCGGCCATCTTCTTCGTTAAGTAGGGGACGGACCAGAATGCGTACCGCACAAGCGGACGCCAAAAAGAAGGTGACAGACAATGTCAGAAGGACGCACTTTGTCCGCTCGGCCTAAGCCAAAAGTGGCCGAGCCAGAGAAAAAGAGCAAGCAGACCAGTCTTCAGGACGGGTTTCTTAACCTGCTGCGCAAGAACAAGACTCCGGTGACCATGTTCCTTGTAAAGGGCGTGAAATTGCAGGGAATCATTACATGGTTCGACAATTTCTCGATCCTGTTGCGTCGCGATGGTGAATCGCAACTGGTCTACAAACATGCGATTTCCACCTTGATGCCTGGACATCCAATGGACGCGCACCAATTTGACAGTGCAGATAACCAGCGCAAGCAACGCCTGCTGCAGGACGTATTCCTGTCCCGTGTGAGCGAAGCCGAAGCGCAGGTCACGATGTTCTTGGTCAATGGTGTGATGCTACAAGGCCGGATTGCCGCCTATGATTTGTTCTGCATGCTGCTGGAGCGGGACGGTTTCGTCCAGTTGGCCTACAAACATGCCGTATCAACCATTCAGCCCACGACCCATGTCGATCTGTCGGGCGAGTGGGAAGGTGAAGACGACTGAGCTTTGATGATGACCTGTTAGGCGAAGTCTCGCGCGGTGCGCGGGCTATCGTCATTTGTCCCGATATCCGCGGGACGAAGCACGATCTGGATGCAGCATCGCGGCTTGAGGAAGCCTGCGGGCTGGCGCTGGCAATCGGGATCATCGTTGCCGATGCAATTATACTGCCGGTGCGCGATGTGAAACCCAACACCCTGTTCGGGTCCGGACAGGTGGAAACAATTGCTACCAAATGCGAGCTGGAAGAAGCTGAGCTCGTGGTCGTCGATGGCGCGCTGTCGCCGATCCAGCAGCGCAATCTGGAAGACAAGCTTAAGCGAAAGGTCATCGACCGGACCGGCCTGATCCTTGAGATATTCGGGGAGCGTGCCGCAACAGCCGAAGGCCGCTTGCAGGTCGAGCTCGCGCATCTCGATTACCAGCAGAGCCGTTTGGTGCGCAGTTGGACCCACCTGGAACGCCAGCGCGGCGGCTTCGGATTCCTGGGCGGTCCGGGTGAAACTCAGATCGAGGCCGACCGCCGGATGATCCGCCAGCGGATGGCGCGGCTACGCAAGGAACTTGAACAGGTTCGCCGCACCCGCGCGCTCCACCGTGAACGGCGGGGCAGGGCTCCTTGGCCAGTCATCGCACTGGTCGGCTATACCAACGCCGGCAAATCCACCTTGTTCAACCGCCTGACCGGCTCTGACGTGATGGCAGAAGATTTGCTGTTCGCGACGCTTGATCCGACCATGCGTGCTGTCCGGCTGCCGGGAGTGGAAAAGGCGATCCTGTCCGATACCGTGGGTTTCATTTCCGACCTGCCGACACAATTGGTCGCAGCATTCCGCGCAACGCTTGAAGAGGTGACGGCAGCTGACGTGATCGTGCATGTGCGCGATATTTCCAGCCCCGCGTCTGCTGCCCAGAAATCTCAGGTACTTGAGGTACTCGCGGGATTGGGCGTGACGGATGCAGAGGATGGTGAGAACCTGATCCCGATCATCGAGGCTTGGAACAAATGGGACCTGCTTGACGCAGACCGCGCCGGGGAACTTGCCGAAATCGCCGCGGCTGATGATACGATTGTGCCGATTTCAGCGATGAGCGGGACCGGCATGGACGAATTGGTCGCTACGCTCGACAAATTGCTGACGGCCAGTTCGAAATTATACGAGATTGTCCTGCCAGTAGGCGAAGGGCAAAAGTTGGCCTGGCTTCATGCGCATGGCCAGATCATGTCTGAAAAGGACGCCGGGCAGGACGCCAATGGTCCGCTGCGCGCATTTGAGGTTCGCCTGTCGCCCAAGGAATTCGGCCGCTTCGCCAGCCTTTAAGCTCGATGTTCAAAATGTGCCCTGCAGCGATCAGGAGACCGCCGCAGGGCACATTTAAGTTTCGTCTAGAATTTGTAGCCCACTTCCACTCCCACCAGTCGCCGAGCGCCGGGCGAGACGAACGAACCGCCAAATTCGATCGCCGGAATGGCTTCCGAAATAAATTTCCTGTTCAGTGCATTGTTGGCAAAAACTGCTGCAGTGAAGCTGCCGGTATCGATCCCGGCCCGAACGTTCAAAACGCCGAACGTATCACGCTGTGCCACGTCATACCGTGCGTTCCCGACAAATCCCGGCAACATCAGCGCAGATCCCGGGAGCAGTCCGGAAAACAGCGTCGGACGTTCCTGATCCTGGACCGAATGGAACCAGGTCGGCCCGGTAATCCGGTAGTCAGCGCGCACGATCAGGTCGATTGCGTTGGTCAGCGGCGCCTCGATTTCGGTACCCAAGTTGATGGTGTAATCGGCAGTGTAAGGCGATTTGTTACCCACAGTGTAAGTCCGCGAACTGTTTGCTTTGATTTCACTGTCGGTCACGTTGAACGATCCGAAGAACTTCCAGCCTTCGACCACCTTGCCGGTCAGGTTGAGTTCCGCACCCTTAACTTCGACCTTGTCGATGTTAGAAACCACACGCAGCAGGCCAAAGCCGCCGACAAAGAATTCGAAGAACTGCATGTCGTCGATTTCTGTGTAATAACCGGCCAGATCGTAGGTGATCGCATTGTCGAGAAAGCTGCCCTTCAAGCCGACTTCGAACGCGCTTGAAGTTTCTTTCTGGTACAGATCGTTGATTGTCACATCGGCGCCAATGAAATCATTGAAATTGGCATCAATCAGTGCGGCGGATCCCTGGTTATTGAAACCACCTGATTTGAAGCCGATGCCCCAGTTGGCATACAAATTGATGTTTTCGGACGGCTGCCAGCTAAGGCTGACCTTCGGCTGCAGCTGCTTGAAGGTTGCTTCTTTCGGAGTAAGCGCCCCGAAAGCCTGTCCGGGATTGATCGGACCACCAGTGAAGGGGTCGGTCGCGATGGGGACCAGTGAATTCGTTTTGCGGGCTTCGATATCATAGCGAAGGGCCAGGCCGACCGATACAGTCGGGGTCACTTCATAGTCCACCGATCCAAACGCAGCGTAGACATTGGTATCGAACTGGTCGGCCAGCAGTAGCGAGGTCGGATTTGCGGTATCGGGGCCGTTGTACAGGTTCTCGATCACGCCGGCCCCGGTATCGGCACCCAGGCTGACACCGACTTCCCGGTTGATATTGAGATAATATGCACCAACCTGCCAATCGAGCGGGCCGCTGCCATCCGATGCGAAGCGCAGTTCACCGCTGATGTCGCGCTGCGAACGTGTCTGCAATTGCGTGCCATCACATGTGGTCGGGCTGTAAGCGCCAAAAGTTGAACCGTTGGCCGGATCGAAGATGAAGGGCACCGGATTGTTGCCGATGAAACCAGGTTGCAGAACAGGAAAACCGGTCAGCTGAGCAGTTGTGGCAAAACAGCTGTTAACTGCGGTTTGCCCAGCTGGATCAGCCGCAAAGATATAACGGGCGAAATCTGCAGAAGTACCGTCAGCGACCAGTGATTGGTCAATGTCGGAATAAAGGGCCCATGCGGTCATCATGATGCCGCCGAAATCATGCTCGACCTTCGCCGAAACATCGAAACTGTCCTGCGAATTGGTTGGGCGGATGTTGCCGTAATAATCGAACTCGTGCTTATTCACGTCTTCGTAGAATGCCGGATTTACAGCAGCGAAATTGGGCAGATGGAACGAGGTGTTGAAGTTGATCGAAGCACCGCGCAGCTGTGAATATCGCGCCTTGATATCCAGTTCGGTCATCTCGCCCAATTGCGTGACCAACCGTCCATCGACGGTCCAGACTTCCTGATCATCAACCACCTTCTCGTTATTCAGGAAAGTGTTGCGAAAGAAGCCATCGGTCGTGCGGTAATAACCGGACAGGACGAAGCCCATATTGTCGCTGATTGGCCCGGCAATATGGCCGGTAGCCTCCACTGTATTTTCGTTGGCGTAAGACGCCTTGACCGCGCCTTCGAAGAAATCTCCCGGCTTCAGGGTCTGGAGAACAATCGCACCGGCCGCAGCGTTGCGGCCGTAAATTGCGCCTTGCGGCCCCTTGAGAATTTCGACCTGCCGCAGGGTGCCCTGTGCCTGGTTCAATTGCGCTGTGTTGGTCTTCAGGATCCCGTCGACGACCAGCGCGACCGAGCTTTCCGCATCGCGCGCACCATTGATACCGCGGATGTTCACCTGCGTATCGCCTGCTTCTGCCGTCCCGGTCACGATCGTCACGCCGGGAGTCAGCTGGGCGAAGTCTTGTGCATTGTCAGCGCCGGTTTTCTCCAGCGCATCTGACGTCAGGACGGAGACCGACGCCGGCACGTCTTGCAGGCGTTCACTCTGCCGCCGGGCGGTCACGATGATCGTATCGGAATTTTCTGCCGCAGTCTCAGCTGGGGCTTCCTGCGCGTAGGTGGGAGCTGCCATCAGAGGACCGAGCGCGATGGAAGCGCAAAGAAGAGGTTTTGTAATCCGGTGCATATCTAATTCCCCGAGTCCCAACGCTTGCGGTTGGATTTGTTGCTTGCCTGCGACCTTGTGTATTGTATACAAAATGTCGAGGTCAAGCAAATAGGAGAATTCATGTCACGCGCGTCCGACAGGGCTTACGACGGCATCCGCGGGATGATCATCTCGGGCGAACTGGCCGCCGGTGCGCCCCTCGGGGAAGAGGCGCTGGCAGAGCGGTGCGGTGTGTCGCGAACTCCGGTGCGCGAAGCGCTGCGCCGACTCGAGGGCGAAATGCTGGTCCGCCGCACAGAATCGCAGCGCAGTTTTGTGGCCGATTGGTCGCTTGACGACATCGAGGACGTGTTCGAACTCCGGGGTATCCTGGAAAGCCGGGCGGCCCGCCGTGCAGCGGAGCGGATGGACCGGAATGCCTTGCAACGGCTTAGGGCCAGCAACGACGCGATTGGTCGGGCGGTCGCCATGATAAATCCGGATATCGACGAGTTTCTCGAAGGAAACAGGGAATTCCACGCCTTGATCCTCGAGCGGGCCGATTCGCCAAAATTGGCGGCATTGCTGAGCAGTCTGGTGGAACAGCCGGTGGTCTGGCGTACGGCGCATCATTACGGGCGCGAAGAATTGCGTCGTTCGCATCGCGAGCATGATGAATTGCTTGCCGCCTTTGCACGGGGTGACGGAACATGGGCCGAGGCAATTATGCTCGGTCATATCAAGCGCGCCTTCCATGCCTATTCCGATGCGCACCGCGGGCTGAGTGCGATTGATCGCCCGGACAGGAAAGCGAAAGCCAAAGCCTGATATGTATACAGATCGTCTTGAAATAGTTGAAGTCAGCCCCCGTGACGGGCTGCAGAATGAAAAGCAGCAGATCGCAACAGCAGACAAGCTTGCCTTGATCGAACGCGCCATTTCCGCCGGTTCGCGGCGCATTGAAGTAACCAGTTTCGTCAACCCGCGTGCGGTACCGCAAATGGCCGATGCAGACGACGTTTGTGCCGGATTGCCGCAGCGTGATGACGTTACTTACATCGGCCTGGTAATGAACCGCCGCGGCGCTGAACGCGCGATTGCGACTGGCCGCATCGACCAATTGGGCGCAGTCGCAGTCAGCACCGACACATTCGCGATGGCAAACCAGGGGCAGACCAGCGCCGGTTCGGTTGAAGTGGCAAGTGAGATCATCCGGCTTGCGATTGATTCTGGCCTGACTGGCCAAGTGACTATCGGGGCCAGCTTCGGATGCCCTTTCGAGGGCGAAGTGGCCGAGGACCGTGTGGTCGCAATGGCGGCGGCGCTGGCAAACTGTGGTGCAGTCGAAATCGCGCTGGCCGACACGATCGGCGTTGCCAATCCTGCGCATGTTTCCCGTCTGGTGAATAGAGTGCGAGAAACCATCGCTCCCCTGCCGGTTCGTGTGCATTTCCATAACACGCGCGGGACGGGGCTTGCCAATGTCTGGGCTGCGGTGGGTGCAGGGGCGAGTATCGTTGATGCTTCGATCGGCGGGCTTGGTGGATGCCCGTTTGCCCCGGGTGCGGCGGGCAATGTGGCGACAGAAGATGTGGTTTATATGCTCGAAAGGGCAGGGATTTCCACTGGTCTCGATCTCGAAGAACTGATTGCAGCCAACCATTGGCTCGGAAACGTGATGAAGAAAACTCTACCAGCAATGGTGGGCAAGGCGGGCGGATTTCCGCTCCCAAAAGATGATAATAAAGAAAAGGATTATGCCTGATGCGTTACCGGCTTGGCGTCGATGTAGGCGGCACATTTACCGATCTGCTGCTGTTCGACAATGAAACTGGCGCCTTCTGGCGGCATAAGACCCCTTCGACCCCGCATGACAGTTCCGAAGGCATCCTCAACGGCGTGAACACGATCACGGAAAATGCCGGCGTCGATCCGGCAGAGATCGAGTATTTTCTCCACGGAACCACGGTTGCCACCAATGCGGTGCTGGAAGGGAAGGGCGCCCGCGTTGGCCTGATCACGACCGAGGGTTACCGCCACATCATGCAGATCGCGCGCAGTTTCGTGCCCGGCGGCCTTGCAGCCTGGATTATCTGGCCCAAGCCGCAGCCGCTCGCCGCGCTGGAAGATACCGTAACGGTCAAAGGCCGGATCGGCGCGGATGGCGAAGAAGTCCGCCCGCTGGACGAGAATCAGGTACGCGAAGTGCTGATCAAACTGCGCGACAGCGGCGTGGAAGCGATCACCGTCAGCCTGATCAACGCCTATGTCGATGGCAGTCATGAAAAGCGGATTGGCGAAATCGCGGCCGAGATCATGCCCGATATCTCCGTGTCGCTCAGCCATGAAGTGCTGCCTGAAATGCAGGAATACGAACGTACCCTGTCCACCGTCGCCAATGCCGCAGTGCGTCCGGTGGTCAGCAATTATATCTCCAAATTGCGGACCAAACTGGCGGACGCCGGCGTGACAGGCAAATTGTCCTTGCTGCGGTCGGATGGCGGCCTGATGAGCTCCGAAAAAGCCGAGGAACATCCGGTCAATATCCTGATGTCGGGTCCTGCAGGGGGTGTGACTGGCGCACTATGGGTCGCGAAGAACGCCGGGTTCAACAACATACTGACGCTTGATGTTGGCGGTACATCCACTGACGTCGCGTTGATCGAGGCATTGGAACCGCGCCGCGTGCGCACAACATCCGTTGGGCATTTGTCTGTCCGTGCGTCGTCCCTTGATGTGAAAACCGTCGGTGCGGGTGGTGGATCAATCGCCTATGTCCCCGAGCTGACCGGCGCCTTGCGCGTTGGTCCGCAATCAGCGGGCGCAGTTCCGGGACCCGTTGCGTACGGCAAGGGCGGCGAGGAGCCGACTGTGACCGACGCCAATGTCGTGCTCGGCTATCTACCCGAAGATCTGCTGGGCGGAACGTTCAAGCTCGACCGTGAAGGCGCCAAGAAATCGGTCCAGAAAATAGCCGACGCGCTGGGTATTGAATTGATGGCTGCCGCGCGCGGGATCATCGATATTGTGAACGAGAATATGTTCGGCGCGCTGCGAATGATCTCGGTCCAGCAGGGCTATGACCCTCGGCATTTCGCGCTAATGGGCTTTGGCGGCGCCGGGCCCCTGCATGTGAATGCGGTGGCGAAGTTGATGGGCAGTTGGCCGGCAATCTCCCCCGTTTCCCCAGGTGTGCTGTGCGCTTTGGGCGATGCAACCACCCGCATGCGGACTGAAACCGCACGCAGCTTCAGCCGGCTAGCGCAGGATACCGACGTGGAAGAACTGGTCGCGTTACTGGATGAAATGGCCCGCCAGACCCGTTCCGAACTGACCGACGATGGTATTCCCGAAGATACCATCACCAGCGAGTTCGAAGTCGATGTCCGTTATTCCGGGCAAGCCTTTGAAGTTCCGCTGACAATTGATCAAAAAACGCTCCATGATAAGGGCATCGAAGGGATCCTCGAACGGTTCAACGAGGAACATCTGCGGCTGTTCACTTTCAATATGGATACACCGCATGAAATCGTAAACCTGCGTGCTGTTGCAATGGGAGAAGCGCCGATGCTGCCGGCGGCGGAATTGCCAAAAGGTGACGGTAATCCTGCAGGGGCGAAAATCCGTGACCACACGATGTGGATGGACGGCGCGCAGCAGCAGGGCGCCATCTATGACCGTGCAAAGCTGAGGCAGGGGGATGTGATCCCTGGTCCGGCAATCATCACCGAAATGGATTCCACCACCCTTGTCGAAACCGGATGCGTCGCGAAGATCGACGCTGTCGGCAACATCCTGATCAATCTGGCCTGAGGATAGAATAATGCCTGCAGAAATTATCCAGGAAAACACCACTCCTTTCGCCAGGATCGACATCGATCCGGTCACGCTCGACATTATCGAGAACGCCTTGCGTAATGCGCGGATCGAAATGGATGCCACGCTGGTGCGCACTGCGATGTCGCCCGGTATCCGCGAACAGGGCGACGCCTTCCCACTGATCGCCAATCCCAAGGGGCAGATGATCGTGGGGCAGTTCGGCAGCTTCATCGACGGTTTCCTGAAGAAATTCGACGGCACGATCGAGGACGGGGACATGATATTCCTGTCCGATCCATACAGCTGCGACGGCGCTGTTAGCCATTCGAATGACTGGCTCGTCATGTTGCCGGTGTTCAAGGACGGCCGGCTGATCGCTTATACCGCGATGTTCGGTCACCAGTCCGACATCGGCGGCAAGGTTGTGGGCTCCATGCCGATCGACGCCAAATCTATCTTCGAAGAAGGCGTCCGTATTCCTCCGGTGAAGATCTGGAAGAAGGGAGTCTATAATGAAGATCTGATGAAACTGGTGATGCATCAGACCCGCAAGCCCGATTGGTGCCAGGCTGATCTCAATGCACTGATTGCATCGTGCCGCGTCGCATCGCGCCGGATCGTTGAAATGGCTGAGCGCTTCGGGGACGATGTCTATGTCTCCGCGATGGAAGAACTGCTCGCCCGCAACCATCGCGCAATGAAATCGCTGATCGGGATGGCCATTGCCGAAGAACCGGTGAGCTTTGAGGACTACATCTGCGACGACGGCCTCGGATACGGTCCTTACAAGATCAAATGCACCATGTGGCGCGATGGTGAGAATGTGATCCTCGATTTCGAGGGCACCGATCCGCAAAGCGCGGCGTCGATCAACTTCCTTCTGAACGAGAACATGTTCAAGATGTTCTTCGGCATCTACATGATCATGGTCTTCGATCCGCAGATCCTGTTCAATGACGGGTTTTATGACCTGATCGAAGTCCGCATTCCGGAAGGTTCGCTGCTCAAGCCCAAATTCCCTGCCGCATTGTCGGGCCGCACCCACGCTCTGGGCCGCATTTTCGATATCCTTGGCGGTCTGCTGGGGCAAAAGACGCCGGAGTTTCTCAATGCTGCAGGCTTCAGTTCCTCGCCGCATCTGTTCTATTCGGGCAATGATAACCGTCCCGGACATACTGGCGAGTGGTTCCAACTGTTCCAGA
The DNA here is from genome assembly GCA_041552775.1 of Allopontixanthobacter sp. GTDB lineage: Bacteria > Pseudomonadota > Alphaproteobacteria > Sphingomonadales > Sphingomonadaceae > Allopontixanthobacter. The sequence goes on along the minus strand of JBFEKH010000003.1, from coordinate 90,098 downwards.
TCGGATTTGGCGGAATTCCCGGCCGACCGTTAGGCGATGGCCCTGACGGGCATTCGCTGTGGCCTGGCTTCACCAATGTCCCCAACGAGTTTTTGGAGCGGTATTTCCCCCTACGGATTGAACGCTATGAAACCGAACCTGACAGCGGCGGGGCAGGGCTCCATCGTGGCGGCAATGGGATTCGCATGACCTACCGGTTCCTTGCCGACGGCCAGATCGCCATCCACGATGACCGGTGGTTCGTGCCGCCATGGGGCGTGAATGATGGCCAGCCGGGCAAGCGTGCGACCAAGATTGTCGAACGCGCAGATGGCACCAGCGAAATTGTCGGAAACAAGGTCGATGACATTGCGGTTTCGGCCGGAGACCAGCTGCACTTCATCACATGGGGCGGCGGCGGTTGGGGCGACCCGATGGAACGAGATCCCGCCTTGGTCGGCCTCGAAATCCGTCAAGGCCTCGTCACTGCGCATGGCGCACGCGATTACGGTGTGGTCGCGGGTGAAGATGGTCTCGTCGATGAAGCCGCAACTGCTGCATTACGGAGCGAGATGAAGGCCAATCGTGAGCCCGGTCAGTTGTTCAACTACGGCCCGTCTATCGAAGAACTGCGCGCCAATTGCGAAGTCGAAACAGGCCTACCAGCACCGATCCAGCCCGTCTGGCCTGGCAGCATGCTGGCGGAAGCAGCGGAATGAATTCGTTAGCTAATCCAGTAAACAACAGCGCGCTCTCGGGGTTGCGGGTGGTCGAACTCGGCCAATTGCTGGCCGGCCCGTTCTGTGGGCAATTGCTCGGCGATATGGGCGCTGATGTGATCAAGGTTGAACCGCCGGGCAAAGGCGATCCCATGCGAGTTTGGGGACAGGGCGCGGATAAGGTCCAGTGGGAGGTCATCGCCCGCAATAAAAAGTCCGTCACCTGCAATTTGCGCGTGCCGGAGGGACAGGCCATTGCCCGCAAACTGATCTCGACAGCGGATGTCCTCATCGAGAACTTCAAGCCGGGCACACTTGAAAAATGGGGTCTTTCGCCTGATCAATTGCATGCTGACAATCCGCGCCTGATCATTGCCCGCATGTCGGGTTATGGCCAGACCGGTCCCTATTCAGACCGTGCCGGCTTCGGCGGCATCGGCGAGGCGATGGGCGGATGGCGCTATGTGGTGGGTGAGCCCGATCGTCCGCCTGCACGAATGGGTATTTCCATCGGCGATACGCTGTGCGCTACTTACGGTTGCATGGGCGTGCTGGCTGCCTTGCAACACCGCGAGAAAACCGGGGAAGGGCAGGTCGTAGACACTGCCCTGTACGAAGCAGTCCTGCAGGTTATGGAAGGGCTGGTGCCCGAATATGACCGCAACGACTTCATTCGTGAGCGTTCCGGTTCGATCCTGCCGGGGATTGCGCCGTCCAATGTGTACAGCTGCAAGGACGGCCCGTTCATGATTGGGGCAAATAATGATGCGATCTTTGCGCGCCTGGCAGAAGCGATGGGACAACCTGAAATGGCGCAGAGCAATCATTATGCGACCCATCTTGCGCGAGGAGAACACCAGCTTGAACTGGACGATTTGATCAATCGTTGGACCGCAACTTTGACCGTTGATGAAGTCGATGCATTGATGATCAAGCACTCGATTCCCGCTGGCCGGGTGTATCGTGCTCCGGACATGCTGGAGGACCCCCATTTCAAGGCCCGGGAAGCCATTGTGGAAGTTGAAACTACGCGTTTCGGCAAACTCAAGATGCAGAATGCATTCCCGAAATTCTCCAAGACTCCCTCATCTATCCGCCGACCAGCACCGGCGGTGGCGGGACAGGATAACGAAGAGATTTATGGGGAAGTGTTCGGTTGGGATGCGGCGGCAATGGCCGGGAAGGTCGAACAGGGGATTATCTAGGTTCCTGGCCTAGTTTTCGGACTGCTTCACCTGGTTCCAGAGGGCTTCCTGTTCGTCGAGGGTAAGTTTCGCAAAATCGGAGGCCAGTGCTTCCATCCCGCGATAGCGCCGTTCGAATTTATCGTTCGCTGATCGCAAGGCGTCCTCGGGTGCGATACCATAGGCGCGGACCAGGTTTACCGCGGCAAACAGGAGGTCGCCCGCTTCTTCGACCTGCTTATCGGCAGGAGCTTCGGCCAATTCGAGGGCTTCTTCTGCGACCTTGGCGGCGGGCCCTTGGGTGTCCGGCCAGTCGAATCCGTCTCGTGCGGCGCGCTTTTGCAGTTTTTCGGCGCGGAGCAAGGCAGGTAGAGCGCGGGCCACGCCGTCCATCGAACTGGTAGCGCCCTTGGCTTCGCGTTCGGCAGCCTTCAGGGTCTCCCAGCGCTTTTCGCCCATGGTGCCGCTTTCTCCGCCGAAGATATGCGGATGGCGGGCTTCCATTTTGTCAGAGATTGCAGTCGCAACATCCTCAAATCCGAAATGACCGGCTTCTTCGGCCATGCGCGCGTGGAATACCACCTGGAGCAGAAGGTCGCCCAGTTCTTCGCGCAGTTCGTCCATCGCGCCGCGGTTGATTGCGTCGGCGACTTCGTAGGCTTCCTCTATGGTATATGGCGCGATTGATTTAAAATCCTGCGCCAGATCCCATTCGCAGCCGTCCTGCGGATCGCGCAAGGTGGCCATGATGCGGAGAAGGCGGTCGAGGCTGGTGGTCATTTTACCATTGATGTCGAAATGATAATATATATTATGTTAAATAAAAACTGCATGGAGCAGTAGGCCCCTCATTCGCTCACCAGACTGATGAATAGGAAAACCATCACAAAGATGCCAGCCCAGGTCAGTCCCATGATGAAGCCCTTCTTCCAATTAAGTCGTTGCCCCACCAGCGCGCTCCCGGCCAGAACCAGGAAGCCAAGCAATGAGATCAACTGGACCGTATCGAATTCGTTCACAATTCGATCTCCAACCCGTCAAAGCCAACAAGCACGTTGTCTGGCACCTCGGCTGACAGATTGGCATAATCCATGCTTTTGTCGAGATGGCTCAAGACAGCGCGTTTTGCGCCGGTGCGCCTGATCAAGTCGAGCGCCATGCCCAAATCTGCATGTGTAGGATGCGGTTCACGGCGCAGACAATCGGTCACCAGCAGATCGCAGCCTTCGAACAGATTGACCATTTCAGTAGTAATCGCACTAAAGTCCGTCGCGTAACCAATTGAAAAACCATCTGCATCAAACAGGAATGCCGTGCTCTTGGCCGGACCATGCGGCATGATGCACCAACGCACTGCAAAGCCCATGCACAGCCGGACATTATCCAGTGTCTCAAGGTTTACGATCGTCGGATAGCCATGCTGGCCGGCAAAGACGTAATCGAAGCGTTGACGCAGGCGCCGCACAGTTTCCTGGCCAGCAAAGCCTGGAATCGCGCCGCTCCGGCCATATCGCAGCGGCCTCAGATCATCGATACCGTGGCAATGATCGGCATGATCATGGGTCCAGAATACCGCATCAATCCGGTCAATTTCATTAGCCAGCAATTGGTGGCGTAAATCGGTCGACGTATCGACCAGCAGGCGTTTACCTTCCTTGCTTTCGACCATGATCGATACGCGGGTGCGGCGGTTTTTCGGTTCGGCCGGGTCGCAATCACCCCAGTCATTGCCGATCCGCGGGACGCCGGTGGAAGTGCCCGAACCCAGCATCACGAGCTTCATGCGGCGGCTTTCGTAAACAGGGCATGGAAATTGCGCGTGGTATTTGCCGCCAGCGTTTCGAGGCTTTCGCCGCGGAGGTTTGCCACGAATTCAGCGGTGCTGCGGACAAAGGCTGGCTCGCATGGCCGTCCGCGATGAGGAATAGGTGCCAGGAACGGGCTGTCAGTTTCGACCAAGAGGCGATCTTCTGGTATTTCTGCTGCAATTTCCTGCAGTTCCTTGGCGTTCTTGAAAGTCACAATTCCGGAAAGAGAGATCGTCAACCCGAGATCGAGAACCTTGCGACCGAATTCCGAGGAGGCCGTGAAGCAGTGAATCAGCGCCGGGAAGGTGCCCTTCTCCATTTCCTCGGCCAGGATGCTGGCGGTATCGTCTTCTGCATCGCGGGTGTGGATGATGATCGGCAGTCCCGTTTCTCGAGCGATGCCGATATGCATTCGAAACAGCGCCTTCTGCACTTCTCGGTCGGACTTGTCGTAATAATAGTCGAGCCCGGTTTCCCCGATGGCGATCACTTTTGGATGAGCCGCAGCCTCGCGCAGCGCATCCGCTCCAAGATCGGCATGGGCATCGGCCTCGTGCGGATGAATGCCCACGCTGGCCCACACATCGGGTTCGCGGTCTGCGGTGGCGATCACCTGATCCCATTCGCTTTGCTTGGTCGAGATATTGAGGAATCCATGCACACCGGCCGCCCGGGCGCGTTCAAGAACGCCCTGCTGGTCTTCCACCACGCCTTTGTACTGCAAGTGACAATGACTATCGATCAACATCAGGCTGGCTCGCTCTCAGGCATGTCCAGTCTTGGAAAAACGCCTTCCGGCTTTTCGATCTTGAAGCCGCTGGCAACAAGTTTCGCGAACCATTCATTGTCGTCCAAGGCAGCGAAATCCCGCAAATCCTGAGCGATACCCATCTGATCAAGCAAGCGGTCTGCCGATGTCGGCACGACGCAGCGGACCGCGATGGCGAGATCGCGCACAGAGCGGAACAGGGCCATCAACACTGCCTCCATCCGTGCCGGATCTTCCTTGCGCAGCGCCCATGGTGCCTGATCATCAACATATTGATTGCAGGCAAAGACCGCCCGCATCCATGCTTCCAACCCGACCGAGAAGTTCAGATTGTCGAATTCCCGCGGCAATTCCGTCTTGCAGGCAGTCGCGACCAGACTTTCCAGCGCGTCATCGTCCGCGTTTGGTTCCGTGATCTTCAACTCGCCGTCCATATTTTTGAAAATCATGGACAAACTACGCTGCGCCAGATTGCCAAAGCTGTTGGCGAGTTCCGCATTGGCGCGGGTCACGATGGCTTCGGGCGAATAGCTGCCGTCCTGCCCGAACGCGACTTCGCGCATCAGGAAATAGCGCAGCGGATCAACCCCAAACTTCTCGGCGAGTGCCATGGGATCGGTCACATTGCCGAGCGATTTGGATTCTTTCTCGCCCCGGTTGAGCAGGAAGCCGTGGCCGAACACCTGCTTTGGCAGCGGCAGACCGGCGCTCATCAGGAATGCTGGCCAATAGACGGAATGGAACCGGACAATGTCCTTGCCGATCAAATGGAGGTCTGGCGGCCAGAACTTGTCCATTAGTTCGGTCTTGTCGGGATAGCCGAGACCGGTGAGATAATTGGTCAGCGCATCGACCCAGACATACATCACATGTCCGTCTGCGCCCGGTACCTTGACGCCCCAATCGAAACTGGTGCGCGAAACCGACAGATCGCGAAGGCCGCCCGAAACGAACCCGATCATTTCATTACGGCGACTGTCCGGTTTCAGGAATTCTGGCTGTTCCTCGAAAAGTTCCAGCAATTTATCCTGGTAGTTTGACAGTCTGAAAAACCAGCTTTCCTCGACAGTCCATTCGACCGGAGTGCCTTGCGGAGACAACTTTTCGTCGCCTTCCCCGACCAGTTCGCTTTCGTCGTAGAACGCCTCGTCGCGGACCGAATACCATCCTTCATATCGGTCTAGATAAAGATCGCCATTGGTCTCCATCGCCTGCCACAATGCCTGGCTGGCGCGGTGATGGTCGTCATCGACAGTGCGGATAAAGCGATCATAGCTGATGCCAAGACCATCACACATATCTTTGAAATATCCGGACATTTCATCGGCCAGCTCGCCTGCAGTCCTGCCCTGCTCCTCTGCCTTGCGAAGCATTTTCAGGCCATGTTCGTCGGTGCCGGTCTGGAAGCGGACCTCTCGTCCGCGCAGGCGCTGGAATCGAGCGATCACATCGGCGGCAATCGCTTCGTAAGCGTGACCGATATGGGGGCGACCATTGGGATAGGAGATCGCGGTGGTTATATAAAATGGATCAGACATTGACCCGGTCCCTACGAGGGGCGGCGGAGGCAAGCAAGGTGCCGATTTCCATTACCAGCAATCCCGCGTCAAAATTGAATGTTGGTGCCTGGCCGGTCAGCGTCACCAATTGGCTGTGGGCGTCCGCCATTGCGGGTATTTGATCGGGCGAGCAATCCTGAGCCATGGAACCAATTACTGCGCGCGCAAGGTCCAGCGCCGCCTGCACCCGCGCGCGGTCGGGCCGCGTGCCGATGGCAACTGCCAATTGGCCTCGCAGCATGAAATCGGGATCACCCTCGCGCGCGATACGCTGCATGATCGAATTCAATGGACCGAGATCGCTAGTAATGAAATTCAACGCAGCACCCGGCGATCCATTGGCCGCCGCGACTGCTGCGTCCAGGGCATCCCGGCTCGCTTCCGGGACTTCGCGGGACAGCAGCATCGTCATCTGTTCATCGCCGACTATCGGAAAGCGCAAGGTGCGACAGCGAGACCGGATGGTCGGCAACAGACGCGCTGGACGGTGCGCAACCAGCAGGAAAAACGTCCCTCGGGGTGGTTCCTCAAGACTTTTCAGCAGCGCATTTGATGCGCCTTTCTCCATATCGTCAGCCGGATCGATGATGATCGCGCGGCGATCACCCAGCGTAGGGCGCGTATTGAGACGTTGCTGCATGGCCCGGATCTGGCCGATGGAAATGTTCCGTTTCAACTCGAACGGCTTGCCGTCGGCCTTCTTGCGGTCTTCCTTATCATCCTTCGGCAAATGGGTCAGTATGTGGATGTCCGGATGCTCGCCTTCTGGCTGGTGGACCCCTTCGGTGGCAACCAATTCGCGCGCTGCGGCGAGTGCGAAGTGCATTTTGCCAAGGCCGCTCTTGCCCGCCAGCAGCCATGCGTGATGCATCCGCGGCCCGGCCATCGCATCGCGCCATTCGCGCCATGGTTCTTCATGACCGATCAACAGGCTCATGCGGCATCCACCATCAAAGGAGCCAGAGCGGTCAAAATCCGCTGATGCACTTCCTGAGGTGCCCCCTCCCCGTTGACGGTCACGAACAAGTCGGGCTGCGATGCTGCGAACTGTCCGAATGCACCGGCAACATCGGAATGATACCCAGCATTGCGCCCGCCAATTGCATCCGACACGCCCTGGTCGCGGTCTGCTAACCGGGCGGAGACCGTTTCGGGTGGTACATTGATCAGGACAGTCAGATCGGGCCGAAGGCCTTCGCTGCCGACTTCATGCAGCGCCAGTATCGCCGCATCGCCCAATCCTCCGGCACCGCCTTGATAGGCACGGCTCGAATCCAGAAAGCGGTCGCATACGACCCAGGTTCCGGCATCTATCGCGGGGCGGATAAGTTTCTCGACATGATCGGACCTGGCCGCGGCGAACAACAGTGCTTCGGCGCGCGGTCCCCATCCTTCGCCAGGCGGGGACAGCAGCAAGCTGCGGATCGCCTCTGCGCCCTCGGTCCCGCCTGGTTCGCGAGTTACCACTACCTTGCGTCCAAGCCCCGACAGCGCATCAGCCAAAAGACGGGCCTGGGTCGATTTACCGGTCCCCTCCCCGCCTTCCAGCGCGATGAATTTGCCGCGGCTCACGAAAATATGCCCGTCAATCCATTGATCAAGCGCCGCCACACCCCGGCCTCTTCAACCGCTGCAGCGGTCACCAGGGGCACGCGAGAGGGCGGCAATCCGTCAACTTCGATTTCCAACTGCGCGATACGCTCACCTTGGCGAACCGGTGCTTGTAGCGGACCTTCATAATGGATGGTCAGTTTGACGGAACTGGTCCTGCCTGCCGGAAAAGTCGCGTTGATTGCGGCAGGGGCAGCCAGAGCTACCTCGGATTGGCCGCCGTTTTGCACCGCTGCTGCACCTACGATTGCCCCGGGTGAGAACAAGGGCTGGGTTTCGAACCGGTTGAATCCCCACTCGATCAATTCGCGCGCTGCCAGCTTGCGATCGCGGCCGGTTTTGCTGGCAGCTACCACCATGACGAGGCGGCGGCCGCCGCGCTCCGCGGTGCCGAGAAAACCGTAACCGGCCTCGTTGGTGAAACCGGTTTTCATTCCGTCGGCGCCTTCGACCACGCCGATCATCGGATCGTGGTTTGCCTGCGCTATGCCGTTATAGGTGTAGCCCTTCCGTCCAAAATAACGGGCGTATTTTTCGGGATGGCGGGTGATGATGGCACGGGCGAGCGTAACCAGATCGCGGGCGCTGGTATACGTGTGGCCTTCGTCCATCCAGCCATTTGGCGTGCCGAAATGGCTGTTGCGCATGCCCAGTTCGCGGGCCTTGGCGTTCATCAGATCAATCCATCCGTCGACCGAGCCGGTAGCGCCTTCCGCCAGCACGATGGAACCATCATTGGCGGACACGGAAGCAATTCCGATCAGCAATTCATCGACCGATACCCTTGCATCGCGCGGCAGGAACATACGCGATCCCTTGTTGTGCCATTCTTCGAAGGTCTCAGGGCGAACGGTAAAGATCTGCGCCTGCGACAGCTTGCCGCTGTCCAGCAGTTCGAACGCAACGAACAATGTCATGACCTTGGTGATCGATGCCGGCACAAACCTGCGGTCGGCATCGCGCTCTGTCAGCTCCTGTCCGGAGCTTAGATCAACCAGCAAGGCAATCGGTGCCAATTCAGATGGCGGTATGGCGGGTATGGCGGCGGGCGTGTCCACCGCGTCCGCATAACGTAGCGGGGACAATGCCAGGACTGGCACGGCCAGAAATGCCAGAATTCTAGGAAAACTTCTCAAATTCGCTCCCGTCACCGGATGCGAACCGGTGGATCAGCCTGCTGTTGTTACTCTGGCATCGCTATACCCTGCCGCGCGGACCTTGGCGAGCGCTGCATCGGCCTGTCCACGACTTGTGAAGGGGCCAACGCGTACGCGGAAATATTTTCCTGTCGGCATGACAAAGCCGCCAAGCGAGGATGCGATCTTTTGCGCACTTGCCTGACTTGAGAATGTTGCAGCTTGTACCACGAATTCCCTGGCACTGACGGCAGGCACAGATGCGGGCGCCTGGTCCTGCGCTGGTTCAGCAATTGGCGAAGGAACAGGTGCGGTAACTGGCTTTCCAACTTCAGCCACGGCAATCACTTCCAGCGGAACAGCAGCGGCCGATGGCGGAACTTCGACCGGCACAGGTGCTGATGGTGCAGCGCGGGCTAAGCCTGGGAAGCCAAGATCAGCGGAGCCACGTTCCGGTAATTTGCGCTTGAGAACGGTCACCAGTGAGGGCGGCGTTTCCATCCGCTCGGGCGCGGCCAGTCCGATGCGCAATTTGGCGCGCTCAACCTCGGGCGGGTTCACACGTCGCACGCGAACGGGAGCGCCATCTGCGCCGCCCAATTGTGCCTGTGCGCCCGGTGAGAGTGATACGAGACGGTCGCCCGTCATCGGGCCACGGCGTTCAACCCGTGCAAGGATGGTCTTGCCGGTTATCAGGGAGGTAATTTCGACATAGCTCGGCAGCGGCAGGGTTTTATGGGCTGCAGTGATCCCCGCCCCGCCAGCAGCATCGGCGGATGCATAGCCAACCTCGTCATAGCTCATGGTGTCGACCGGCGTGTAAAGCGTGCCATCGACGGAATAGGGTTCACCCAGCACAACGGGATAATCTCCTGCCGGTCCGGCGCCCGAAATGCGCGCTGCGTTGCCGCCGGTCGATGTTAGCGCTGGCGCGCTGCCCCCACCGCTCGCGCATGCACCCAAAGCGGCAACCATCCCGAGGGCTAACGCCCAGCGGCTGACTGACCAACTGGCCGCTCGACTGGCTGACGTACTGGTTTTATTGGTTAATCTCATCTGCAAGCAATCCCACGCTCATGGCGTAATAATTCGAGCAGTTATATTCGAGGATAACCCTATAATTTGCGGTTAAGAGCCAGGCAGGTTTCCCGGGCCCGTCAGGCTGGAAAAATGAGGCCATGACGTCATCGGCGAGATATTTTTGCGGGATCACACCCAAGGCACGCCACTCGCCAACGGTTTTCCACTGGCTGTGGCGTTCGTGGACACGCGGGCATATTGGCGAGTCCAGCTTGCTTTCAAGCGACGCACGGTTGAGATTGTCGGGCACTGAAACGCGTACGCCCCATGGTTGGCCTGCGCGCCATCCTGCGTCGCGAAAATAATTGGCGATTGAATGAAGAGTGTCGGCGCGGCTGTTCCAGATATCCGCATTCCCGTCACCGTCGCCATCGACAGCCAGTCTCAGATAGACGCTCGGCAGGAACTGAGGATTGCCGAAAGCGCCAGCCCAGCTTCCGACCATGGTTGAGCGCGGAAAGCCGCGATCGGCAATCTTGAGCAAATCGACCCATTCGGTTGCAAACAGGGCTCGGCGGCGCCCTTCCCAGGCCAGAGTGGCGAGTGAGCGGGACAAGTCAAAGTCCCCCTTGTAACTGCCGTAATTCGTTTCATGCCCCCAGATCGCGATGACGATTTCTGCGGGAACGCCGTAATCCTGCTCGATCTTGCGGGTGATGCTTCGCGAATCAGCATAGGCCCGGCGCCCGCCATTGATCCGCGCACTATCGACATGACGCGCCAGATAGGTTGAAACCAGTGGAAATCCGCTGACGCTCGGCGTGCCCGGCTGCGCTTGATCCAGCTCGATCACGCGCATGTTGGGCGTGAGACCGGCGGTCATCCGCCTGATAGTCGGTTCGCTGACACCTTCCGATCGCGCCCTGGCGATCAGCAACTGCACATAGGCATCGAAGGCCAATTCCTGGCTGTGAACTGCGGTTGGCGCAGTCGGTACGCCCAGGACGAGAGCCGCGCAGACGAGAAAAAGACTTCTGAAGAACATATTGGTCTGATGTCACAGGCGAAATGAATCACAAATGACTTTTCATGGTTTTGGCAGTCGGTTCGTCCGATTTTTTGGGAAGTATCCGTGATTGGGCTGCAATTGCCGGGATGACAAATGCTTTTGGGCACGCTAGCGGCATTTCCCGAGCGGACAGGTGGCAGAGTGGTCGAATGCACTAGTCTTGAAAACTAGCGAGGGTGTAAGCCCTCCGTGGGTTCGAATCCCACCCTGTCCGCCAAATATGCGCCGCCCCTCACTTCCCGTCAGATATGGATCGCCCGGCCGTAGGCGGACAGCACGCTTTCGTGCATCATTTCGCTCAGCGTTGGATGCGGGAAGATCGTGCCCATAAGTTCGACTTCGGTCGTTTCGAGCACCTTGCCGACAGTATAGCCCTGGATCAATTCGGTGACTTCCGCACCGACCATATGCGCGCCCAGTAGCTCGCCGGTCTTCGCGTCGAATACCGTCTTGATGAATCCTTCCGCTTCGCCCAGCGCGATCGCCTTGCCATTGCCGATGAAGGGGAAATTGCCGACCTTTACCTCGTGCCCGGCTTCCTTCGCCTTGGCTTCGGTCAGACCGACACTGGCGACCTGTGGGTGGCAATAGGTGCAGCCGGGGATTGCATTGCGGTCGAGCGGGTGTGGATGAACATCCTTGTTGCCCATTTCCTGCGCAATGGTTTCTGCCGTGGTTACACCTTCATGGCTGGCCTTGTGCGCCAACCATGGGCCGGGAACGCAATCGCCGATGGCCCAAAGGCCTTTTGTGCCGGTGCGACCGTAATCGTCGATCTGGATGAAGCCACGGTCCATTTTTAACCCGGCGCCTTCAAGCCCGATATTCTCGGTGTTGGGCTGGATACCGATGGCGACGATAGCATGGCTGAATTCTTCGGTTGTGACCTTGCCGTCCTTACCCTTGATCTTCGCGGTTACGCCCGTAGCGGTAGCCTTCAGGTCTTCCAGCCCGGTGGCGGTGCGGATATCCATACCCTGCTTGGTGAGGGACTTTTGCAGAAAGGTCGAAACGTCCGCATCTTCCACCGGAACAATCCGGTCGAGCATTTCAACTACGGTAACTTCCGCACCCATATCGTTGTAAAAGCTGGCGAACTCGATCCCGATTGCGCCCGATCCGATGACCAGCAGCTTGGTAGGCATTTCGGGCGGGACCATCGCATGGCGATAGGTCCAGATCCGCTTGCCGTCAGCCGGAGCGAAAGGAAGATCGCGCGCGCGGGCACCAGTGGCTACGATGACATGCTTCGCGGTCAAGGTTTCGCTGCCCTTTTCGCCTTTCAATTCCAGGGTGGTGGCGTTTTTCACCGTCCCCTCGCCCATGTGGACGGTAATCTTGTTCTTCTTCATCAGGTGAGCGATGCCCTGGCTGAGTTGCTTGGCGACGCCGCGCGAGCGCTTGACCACCGCATCGAGATCAGCGGTAATGTCCTTGGCCGCCAAACCATAATCCTTGGCATTCTGCATATAATGGAAAATTTCCGCCGAGCGCAGCAACGCCTTGGTCGGAATGCAGCCCCAGTTGAGGCAGATACCGCCAAGTACCTCCCGCTCGACAATCGCGGTGTTCAGACCCAACTGCGCGCAGCGGATTGCTGCGACATAGCCGCCGGGGCCGGAACCAAGAACGATCACATCATATTGGGAAGCCATTTGCACTCCTTCGGTATTTATTCGGAACCGTGCAGCTTAACCCGCAACCAGTTCAACATATTTCGCCTGAACCCATCCAAAGTGACAGGGTCCGGCATAGGGCTCTGGCTTGGCAAGCGCGCTACTGACGCGGCAATCGCCCAATTCCTGGAATTCGCCCTTGGGATAGACGATCCCCTGCCATTCCTCGTCTGCCTCGCACAGCCATACGAGCGTCGAGACAGCGAGTTCATCGGTTACTTCGGAGGCTTCATTAGCCTCCGAGCGCACGCGAAGCAGATCGCCTTTGCGCGGCTCGAGGCCATTGACCCGGCCTATCCCGGGGCAAGCATCCGTTTCTGGCCCGTCGAGGCCGACCATCGGTGTGCGGATTTGCTTGCCCACCGGATGCGCTGACAGGCCGCTGGTCCACGCGATTGCGGCAAGGGTCAGGAAGGCAGTGAATCTCACAGCTTTCACGCTACCAATCCCAGTGGATTCTCCACGATTTGCTTGAATGCCTGCATCAATTGCGCGCCGTCCGCACCGTCGATGGCGCGGTGATCGAAGCTTCCGGTCGCACTCATTACAGTCGCCACGGCGAGCGCGCCGTCAATCACAGCAGGACGTTTCTCGCCCGCGCCGACGGCCAAGATCATCGCTTGCGGCGGATTGATCACCGCGTCGAATTGCTTGATCCCGAACATGCCGAGGTTGGACAGGCTGGCGGTTCCGCCCTGGAATTCATGCGGCTGCAATTTGCCGTCACGCGCTTTACCGGCGAGTTCCTTCATTTCGGTGGAAATGGCGGATATCGACTTGTTACCCGCATCGACGATGATCGGGGTGATCAGGCCGGACGGCGCGGCGACTGCCACGGAAATGTCCGTCCGGGAATATTTGCGGAGCTCATCGCCTGCAAAGCTGACATTGCACGATGGAACCTGCATCAACGCCTTTGCCAGCCCCTTGATCAGCAGATCATTGACGGACAGCTTGATGCCCTGTGGTTCGAGCGCGGCGTTGAGTTCGCCGCGCAATTTGAGCAGAGCGTCCAGCTGCACATCGACTGTCAGGTAAATATGAGGGATCGTTTGCTTTGCTTCGGTCAGGCGGCGCGCGATTGTCTTGCGGATATTGTTGAGCTTTTCCGCTTCGAACGGAATGCCGTAATCGGGAATCTTCACTGCCGGTGCAGCCCCGGCTGGAGCGGCGCCTGCTGAGGAAGACGCGGCAGCTGCTGGAGCGCCTGCTTGCGCGCCTTCGACATCCGCTTTTACGATCCGGCCATTGGGGCCCGATCCGGTCACACCTGCCAGATCGATACCCTTTTGTTCGGCAATGCGTCTGGCCAAGGGCGATGCGACGATCCGATCCCCTGTTGGCGCTGATTTCGGGGCCGGAGCTGGTGCCAGAGCCGGCACCGGTGCAGGATCTGCGGATTTCACGGGGGCTGGAGCAGGAGCGGGTGATGTAGCAGCGACTTCAGACGCATCTTCGTCGTCGCTCGCCAGTGTTGCAATGACGGTTCCGACCTTCACCCCTTCGGAGCCTTCTTCCACCGCAATGCTGACGATGGTGCCTTCGTCCACCGCTTCGAATTCCATCGTGGCCTTGTCAGTTTCGATTTCGGCCATGATATCGCCGGAACTCACCCGGTCGCCGACTTTGACGAGCCAGCGCGCGAGCGTGCCTTCTTCCATGGTGGGGGACAAGGCGGGCATCTTGATCGGCGTGGGCATGGGTGTTCTACAGGTCCTGTAATTTCGGCTGAACAACCTCTGACCAATTTGAAGCCAGCGGGCAAGGTTCTTGCGCCGAATACGTTTTCATCGGATACTGCGAAAGGGGAGAGTTTTTTCATGCGTGTCTATCTGGTGATCATGGACGAGACCGACGAAGCGAGCATTGCGTTGCGATTTGCATCGCGCCGTGCAGCCGCGAGCGGCGGTGCCGTGCATATCCTGGCATTGGTCGCAAAACAGAATTTCAACGCGTTCGGCGGGGTGCAGGCGACCATCGAGCAGGAGGCCTATGACCGCGCTGAAGTAATGGCCAGCAGTGCGGCGGGCAACCTGTTTTCGGAAAGCGGGAAAATGCCTAGTATCGCGGTGCGGACTGGTTCGGGTCAGGCAGTCATCAAGGAATATCTCGCTGAACATCCCGAAGTAGCCGCATTGGTGCTCGGTGCATCCAGCGAAGGCGGCTCGAACCCCCTGATCTCGCACTTTTCCGCACATGCGGGGTCACTCCCCTGCCCGCTATACATCGTGCCCGGTTCATTTTCTGCGGAAGATATCGACCGCTTGGCCTAGCGCTTCTTGTTACGCCCCTGATGGCGGATATTACCGGGCCGTCCGCGTGGACCTGCGCGGAATTTACCTGATTTCGGGCCGCTCTTGCCGGGCCCGCCAGCACCGCCGCCGCGGTTTTGACCCGAGCGATCACCGCGCGGTTCGATTTTCTGGCCGTCGGTTTCCGGCAGTTGGAATTTGAGCGCGCCGGTCAGAGGATTTGCCTCCGCCAAGGTCAGTTCCAGCTTTTGCCCGGTATCAAACCGGGTGCCGGATCGTTCGCCAATCAAGGCGCGGGCGGATTCATCGTAATTGTAATAGTCCGAACCAAGGGTCGATACCGGCACCAGTCCGTCACCGCCAAGGCCCACGATCGTGGCGAAGAAGCCAAAGCTTTGCACGCCAGTGATGCGGGTTTCGAATGTTTCGCCGACGCGTGCAGAAAGCCACGCGGCGACATAGCGGTCGATTGTATCGCGCTCGGCCTCCATCGCGCGACGTTCAGTGCCGCTGATTGCCTCGGAGATCTTCGACAGATCGTCGCGGTCCCGGTCCGCCAGTCCTGAAAGCGGCGGCAGGGAGGATTGCGGCTTCGGCTGTTCCAGCTTGAAAGCATCAACCAGCGAACGGTGCACCAGCAGGTCGGAATAACGGCGGATCGGCGAGGTAAAATGGGCGTAGGAACCCAGCGATAGACCGAAATGCCCGGCATTGTTGGGGCCGTAATAGGCCTGCGTCTGGCTGCGCAGAACCGCTTCCATCACCTGCGCTTTTTCCGATTCGTCGGTCACATCTTTCAGCATCCGGTTGAACAGCGACGGGGTGATGACCTGGCCAAGCGACAGTTTCTTGCCAAAGGTTTCGAGATATTCGCGCAGTGCGACCAGCTTTTCCCGGCTCGGGGTTTCATGGACACGGTACACAACTGGCGCAGTCTTGTTTTCCAACGCCTTGGCCGCCGCAACGTTTGCGGAAATCATATATTCTTCGACGACGCGGTGCGCGTCCAACCGTTCGCGGATGGCGATCTCGATGATTTTCCCCTGATCGTCCAGCATCACCCTGCGTTCGGGCAGGTCCAGTTCCAGCGGATCACGTTTTGCGCGGGCTTCGGCCAGCACTTTCCAGCATTCCCACAGATTGAGGAGGTTTTCCGCCGCCTTCTCGCTGTCGATCCGTTCCTGCGCATCTTCATACGCGATGACTTCATCGATGCGCACAATCGCGCGGGTGAATCGCCAGCTGGTGATCTTGCCTTCGCCAGAAATTTCCATGTGGCACGCCATTGCCGCACGGTCCTCGCCCTGCCGCAGCGAACAGACATCGGCGCTGAGAATTTCAGGCAGCATCGGCACCACGCGATCGGGGAAATAGACCGAGTTGCCGCGCTTGCGGGCTTCCCGGTCGAGTGCGCCGCCTGGGCGGACGTAATAGGACACATCCGCAATGGCCACGAGCGCGCGGAATCCGCCCTTCCCATCGGGCTCTGCCCAGATTGCATCGTCATGATCGCGGGCATCGGCGGGATCGATCGCGACGATCGGCAAGTGGCGCAAATCTTCGCGGGCTTCGGCAGTAACCGGCAATCTCGCCGCCAGTTCTGCCTCGGCCAGTGTGTCTTCGCCGAATACATTCGGAATACCGTGCTTGGAAATCGCAATCAGGCTGAAGCTTTTCGGGGCGAGCGGATCGCCCAGGACCTCGATCACATTGACGCCTGAACGCGGCGATTTGCCAGCTGCTTCGGCCATGACCAGCTGGCCAGCCTTCGCCCCGCCAAGGTCGGCAATCGCGCTGGATTGCCGCACACGTTTGTCCACCGGAGCGAGCCAGGCCTTACCGTTGGCGTCGATCTCGACAACGCCCATCATGCCTTCGGTCTGGGCAGGCAGTTTCTTCATCACGTAGGCGCGCCAGCCGCCGCCGGTTTCTTCGGTCCGTGCCAGAAAACGGTCGCCAATGCGCAGCGCAGCCTGCCGAGCGCCGCCTTTCTTTTCTTCGATTATCCGCAGGCGCGGCGGCGGGGTTGCATCGTCAGGCTGCCAGCTGTCGGGTATCGCGAACGGCTCCCCATCCTCGATTTCGACCACGCGCAGCACGGTAACCTTGGGCACGCCGCCGAGCCGGTGATAGGCCGTCTTGCGCCCGTCGATAAGCCCTTCTTCGGCCATGTCCTTGAGTAATTTCTTGAGCGCGATTTTCTCCTGCCCTTTCAGGCCAAACGCCTTGGCAATCTCGCGCTTTCCAGCGACCCCATCGGCGGTCTGGATGAATTCGATGATCTGGGCAGGCGTGGGCATGCCCTGATGGGCCTGCTTCGCCACTGAGCTTTTCGAAGCATGCTGGGGGCGGGCCTTGCGGGGGGCGGATTTCTGGGGAGGTTTGGACATGTCCGCCCTATGCAGCCTGCGGGCCTTGCGGGCAATCAATAGCTGCTTGGCAACCACTGCTCGGCAATAGCAGGTTGGTCCCGATTAATCGGCTGCGGCAGGTAGCGGAACAGAGGCGCCGCCCGGCACGGCGCTGGCAATCGGGCTCATCGAACCGTCGGCACCATGCGCGCTAACGCCGAAGAACCAGTCATCGCCGCGGACACCCTCGAGATTTGCACTGGTTGCCACCACATTCTCAATCACGGGCTCCGATTCCCATGCGGGCATATCGGTCCGCCGTTTCCAGATCGTGTAATTGATTGCGCCGGGCACTTCTTCCCATTTGAGCGAGGTGAAGGTCTGCACGGCTGCCTCGGCGACCGGTGCCGGCGGCATCGGGGTGCGAGCCAGCCGGTCCAGCGCGCGGACATTCAGCCGGGTGACGTTGGCGAGGTAGGGGAAATTCATCTCGTCCGCCGTATCGCCATAGGTGACGCCACCTTCGACGCGCAAATCCTGGTGCTGGTGTTCGTAATCCTCAATCGCCACGGAGAACCGGATCGCCGGATATCCATTCTCCAGGAAGGGAATCTGGTCCCCGCCCCGCCCCATCCGGTCGGTGCGCCAGATCTGCCGCACGTCGAGCCCGCCTTCTGTTTCGTGCGCAAGTGCATCCAGCCAGCGCGAAAGGTTGCGGCTGGGGCTGTCATTTTCCCCGCCGTTGCGGCGCATGTCAGCGCGCAGGGCATCTGTGGCATCGGACCGCGGTCCTTCGGAGAACACCCGAACATGACCTTCATCGCAATAACCGTCAGACCCGCAGCTGCCACCAACGATGTCGTTATTGAGCACGGCCTTCACGGTCCAGCCCTGTTCCTTGGCATAATCAGCCATCAATTGCCCGCCATACAGACCCTGTTCTTCACCTGACAGCAGCGCATAGACGATTGTTGTCGGGTATTTCCTGCCGGACAGGACACGCGCAGCCTCGACCACCAGAGCGGTGCCGGAGCCATCATCATTGGCGCCGGGGGCATCGCTGGTAAAATCAGCCACATCGGAAACCCGGCTGTCGATATGGCCCTGGACGATGATCACTTCATTGGGGCGTTCGCTGCCGCGCTGGATGGCCACAACGTTGACCAGCCGCGTTGGTACCTGGATCCGGCGCCCTTCGACCATGCGTTCCGGTAGCACGATCTCCAGGCACCCGCCGCAGGCTTTGCTGGCCTTGCGAAATTCACCCTCGCCCCAGCGCCGCGCCGCACCAATGCCGCGCGTCGGATGGTCCTGCAGCGACATCGTATGCCGTGTGCCGAAGCCGACCAGCGCATCGATATCGCCGCGCAGGCGCTCTTCGGAAACCTGCTCCGCGGGATGATCCTGCGCAGCAAGTGGAACAGAAAAGGTGAGCGAAACGAGCGCTGATGCGCTGACAAATATGGTTTTGTGCATCCCCCCTATGTCCATGCTGAACGCCCGATTGGCAAGGCCGGATTACGCCGTATCAGTAAGCCCGGGCGACGTAGATGCGCTCTACCGCCGGTTCGCCGGCGAAGATGCAGGTTCCATCTGCAGCGGCAGCGCCAATTGGCACATTTCGGACGGTCAGTTTTAGCGCCTTCAACTTCTCGACCACAGCGTCCAACGCGGCGCCAGTTGGCTTGGACCACTGGACTTCGGCCCAACCGGGGTATTTGGCGCTGTCATCGTAAAACGCGGACAGGGCTTCCATCGTAGTGATATCCCGCGTGATATTCGCATCGCGGCGGGTCGCCGCCTCGTCGAATAGTGCCTGCTGGATTTCTTCAAGCAATGCCGAGATCGAAGCGGCAGCGTCTTCCTTGGTGGGAGCAGAGAAGTCGGGCTTGCCATTTTCCGCCCACAGCCGGTCGCGGCGCAGCAGGCTGACGGTGCCGTTTTCCATATCGCGGCCGCCAATTTCAAGGATCACCGGCGCACCTTTGCGCACCCAGTCCCACCGCTTTGCCGCCGCTTTGCCCGGTTTCCTGTCGAGCAGAACGCGGACTTTCTCGCCCAACGCCGAATGCCCTGCAATCGCGGCGCGCAAGGTCTCGCAATAGGCGAGCAACGCTTCGTCTTCCGGCTTGTCGCGCAGCATCGGCAGGATCACCACCTGATGCGGGGCAATCGCGGGCGGCACGCGCAGGCCGTCATCGTCACCATGGGTCATGATGACCCCGCCGATCAGGCGGGTGGAAGTGCCCCAACTGGTGGTGTGGCAATATTGCTGGCTGCCTTCGCGGTCCTGATACTGGATGCCGGAAGCCCTGGCGAAATTGGTCCCGAGATAATGCGAAGTGCCTGCCTGCAGCGCCTTGCCATCCTGCATCATTGCTTCGATCGACCAGGTCTCTACCGCGCCGGGAAACCGTTCGTTCTCTGGCTTTTCGCCCGCGATCACCGGCATCGCCAGATCGTCTTCGGCGCAGGCGCGATAAACTTCGAGCATGCGGAGGGTATGTTCCTTTGCGTTCTGCGCATCTTCATGCGCGGTATGGCCTTCTTGCCACAGGAATTCGCTGGTTCGCAGGAACATCCGGGTCCGCATTTCCCAACGTACGACATTGGCCCACTGGTTGGTCAGCAGGGGCAGGTCGCGCCAGCTTTGAATCCAGCGCGCCATTGCATCACCGATGATGGTTTCGGAAGTCGGCCGCACAACCAGCGGTTCTTCCAGCTTTGCTTCGGGATCGGGGATCAGCTTGCCGTTTCCGTCCGCAATCAGGCGGTGATGCGTGACAACCGCCATTTCCTTGGCAAAGCCTTCGACATGCTCGGCCTCGCGCTCGAAATTCGACAGCGGAATGAAGATCGGGAAATAGCAATTGTCATGGCCAGTGGCCTTGATCCGGTCATCCATCAGGCGCTGGATGCGTTCCCAGATGCCGTATCCCCAAGGCTTGATGACCATGCAGCCGCGAACACCGGATTCCTCCGCCAGATCGGCGGCGCTGATAACCTCCTGATACCATGCGGCAAAGTCATCGGCGCGGCGCGCAGTAAGGGCGTGACGAATATTAGACACGGGAATTCCTGTTCAGGATAATGCTGGAAATGAGTGGGCTGAGAATGTTAGCGCGGGGAGTTGAGGGGTCAAGCGTCCAGCTTATTTGCTCAATTCGTCCAACTTCTTCTGCATCGCAGCCATTTGCTGGCGAAGCTCGGTCAGTTCCGAATTATCTTCTGACTGTTCCGATGGCTCGTTTGTTTCAGTCTCGGCCTTTGACCCAGGCATGAATGCCTGTGTGGCAGCCCGCATCATGGCCATATTGGTCTCGGCCAGCTTGGTCAGCGGATTGGTTCCGATGTTCTGACGCAACGCAGCATGGAGTTTCGACTGGTTTTCACGGAAGTTGACCATCGCGGCTTCCAGGTAATGCGGCATCATCGACTGCATCGAATTGCCATACATCGCAATCAAATCGCGCAGAAAGCTGACCGGTAGCATGTGCTCGCCGTTCGCTTCTTCTTCCATGATGATCTGAGTCAGTATCGAATGGGTGATGTCGTCGCCGCTTTTGGCATCGAGTACTTTGAAATCCGTACCGTCACGCGTCATTTTCGAGAGATCATCAAGCGTAATATAACTGGACGAACTGGTGTTATATAGACGCCGATTGGCGTACTTCTTGATTATTACGGTATCGCCGTCTTTCGGATCGCGCTTGGCCATTGTAGAACCCCGTCTATTATTGTTTTAAGCACTATAGCAGTTGCAGTGTGTGCAGTGCAACAAAATCGCCTTGAAACATATTAACGGCGGAACCTTTGTCCCAGCGTTGT
Source organism: Allopontixanthobacter sp. (assembly GCA_041552775.1). Classification (GTDB taxonomy): domain Bacteria; phylum Pseudomonadota; class Alphaproteobacteria; order Sphingomonadales; family Sphingomonadaceae; genus Allopontixanthobacter. Next base: position 69,137 of record JBFEKH010000003.1, on the reverse strand, counting down.
CAGCAATTCATATTGCGACAGCCCACTGATTTCCGACGATTTTGGTAAATCGTACGGCACCTGGACCCAGTCGCCTTCGCGCAAATATGGTGCAGCAGAAATGTCGACAACCACCATGTCCATCGAAACCTTGCCCAGAAGTGGCAGGCTTATGCCATCCGACGCCAAGGCGCCCCGCCCAGTCCAGCAGCGCAGAAAGCCGTCCGCATAGCCCAGCGATACCACGCCAACGTCCATGTCCCCGTGCGCAGTGAACACCGCATTGTAGCCCACCGTGTCGCCGGGCTTCAACTTGCGGCGCTGGAGGATAACGGCTTCCGGTTTTGCGACCTGCTTGATCAAATGAGCAAATTCAGGCCGCGGAATTCCGCCGTACAGTGCCAATCCCGGACGGGTGAGATCAAATGAAAAGTCAGAGCCGAGGCCAATCCCGGCGCTGTTGGCCAGACTCAAGTGCTTTGCCGGTATCGCCTGCGCAGCCTGTTTGAACCGTTCAAGCTGGACCGCGTTCAGGTCACTATCCTCATCCGCTGATGCCAGATGCGACATCAGCACTTCGATCTGCAGTTCATGGAGTGATTGATCGCCGATATCCTGCATCGCAATGCCCAGCCGGTTGATCCCGCTGTCGATCATCACGTCGCACGGCCCGCCTCCGCTTTCCAGCCACAGTGCAACCTGATGGAGGTTGTTGAGCACCGGCTTCACACCTGCCGCGCGCGCGAAAGCCGCATCGGCCGGGTTCATCGGGCCGTGCAGCACTGAAACCGAACGAGGGTCGGCATGGGCGATGACCCCGGGAACCTCGCTCCAATGAGCGACAAAGAAATTGCGTGCCCCGGCCTTCATCAACGTGGGAACCACATAGGCTGCCCCAAGCCCGTATGCATCGGCCTTTACCGCCGCGCCCGCACTCGCTTTTCTGGAAAGCCGGTCGAGCGTTCGCCAGTTTTCCGCCAAGGCGGCGTGATCAAGTCCCAACCGCAATGTCGGGGGCGGCAGTTCAACCATTGGCGTCGAAATCGCGGGGCGGGCCGTCCTGAATACCCCACCAGGCGACCAAAAGACCAAATGCTACGATCACCCAAGTGTACCATAGGCCGGCATAGGCATTGCCTGTTGTCGCCACGATATATGCGGCGATCAACGGCAGGAATCCGCCGAGATAACCCGCACCGATATGGTAAGGAATGGACATTGAACTGTAGCGTATCTTTGCCGGAAACATCTCCGCCAACAACGCTGCCACCGAACCATAGGTCAGCGCAGACAGCCCGCCCAGACATAGCAACAGTGCTACGATGCCGAGTAAGTTCACCATTGGCGGTGTCTGGCGTTCGAAACTGTAGCCCTGTTCCTGTAGCAGGTTCTGCACGAATGCCTTGCGTTCGGCGCCGCCCAGATCGACCCCTTGTGACAGATCATGTTGGGCATCACCGATATTCATGATCAGCGTTTTCAACGCGCCCTGACCAGACGTGGCCGCCGCTTCCTGCACTGAATAGGGGACCGCCAGCGAAGTCATTTCTTGCAGCAATTTGCCGCAATCGGTTGCCTGGTCATCCGCGAAAGGATTGTAATTGCAGGCTGTGCCGGTGATCATCACGGGTGCATCCCGCGCGCTGTCGCGCAGGCCCGGATTGGCCAATGCGCCGATACCCCAGAATATGGGAAACAGCAGCAGCAAGCTCAGGACTGCGCCGATCAGGATGGGTTTCTTGCGGCCTACGCGGTCTGACCATTTGCCCACCAACAGGTACAGGCCGAGCGACAAAGAGCCAGCGACCAGCATGATGATTTCCACGAGGCCCTCATCCATCCGCATCGGTCCGCGCAGAAACGTCAATCCGGAGAAGAATGCCGTGTACCAGATCACCGTCAAAATTCCCGCCACACCGAACAATGCGACAAAGATACGCTTGGGATTGCCCGGATAGGTGAAGCTTTCGACGAAGGGATTGTCCGCTGTTTCGCCCGATTCCTTCATCGCCTTGAATACCGGACTTTCTGAGAGTTTCAGGCGCATCCAGAGCGAGAGCCCAAGCAGGACTATCGATAGCAGGAACGGTACGCGCCAGCCCCACGCAATGAAATCATCCTCGGGGATCAGGAGCCTGCAAGTCAGGACAACAGCGATGCTCAGAACGAAACCGCCTGCCACGCTCGCCTGGATGAAACTGGTGTAGAAGCCTCGCTTTTCCGGCGGGGCATGTTCAGCGACATAGATCGCCGCTCCGCCATATTCCCCGCCCAGCGCAAGCCCCTGGAGTATTCGCAGCAGGATCACGATGATCGGTGCGATAATACCGATGGTAGCTGCACTCGGGATCAGTCCGACGCCAGCGGTGGCGATACCCATCAGGGTTACGGTGACCAGGAACGTATATTTGCGCCCCAACTTGTCGCCCAGAAATCCGAACAGGATCGCGCCAAGGGGACGAAACCCGAATCCGACTGCAAAGCCGGCCCAAACCAGCAGCATCTCCAGCGTGGCATTGTCCGATGGAAAGAATGCCGCGCCGATCAATCCGGCAAGCGTTCCGTAAATGAAGAAATCATACCATTCGAAGATCGTCCCGGCGGATGACGCAGCGATTACCAGCCGGATTTCCTTGTCCGTCGGCGTATGCACCATCGCGGTGGAACCTTTCTCGGCAACAATTTCACTCATTATGTCATCATCCCCCGATGTGGTATCCACAAGAACGCCTCGTTGTGGACTGTTTGAGGGAGGCTTTAGCCCGCTTGTCCCGCCTTGCAAAGCGCAGCGACTGACGCCTTCCACGGCAAAAGAATGGCGCCGTGGCGGCCACGGTGATCGCGGGCGGGTGTCAGTGCTGCAAGACCCGGCCAATCTGGCAATTTGCCCGATCCGCCAAGCCAGCTTTCGAGCTCAGACAGTATTAGTGCAACCGCTTCGCCTTTATGCCCGGCCGCCCCAGCTGCGAATATTGCTGCTGCCGCCTGTCCGACGGCACAAGCGGTCACCCGCATTCCGGTTTTCACGATTTGGCCACGATCATCCACAGACAGGCCGATTTCCAGATGGCTGCCACAGGTCCTGGATCTTGCATCGCCCTTGAGGGGGAGCGCAGGATTGTAAGGATAAATGGCAAGCTGGACTGCCAGTGCCAGGAGTTCAGGGGTGTAGAGCTTGGCTGCGCTCGGCGGGTTCATTGCTCGGCAACAACGGGGTCAGACCTGCGCAGCTGGGCACGGCGACCTTCGATCATCTCGACCAATGCCTCCGCCCCGGCATCGACCAGCGTGTAGGAACGGGCCGTGGTGATCCATACCGGACGACCGGCCACGCCCCACACCGTATCATAGCCAAGGACAAGGAGCGAAAACGCCAAAACGACGATAATTCCGCCCTTGATCGCGCCAAACCCGAAACCCAGCACCCTGTCAATCGGGCCAAGAACTGAATTTCTGGAGGCAGAACCGGCACGTCCGGCAATCAGCTTCATGGCGGCGTAAGGGATTAGCAGCAGCACTGCAAATGACAGTACGGCAGCGCCCGATGGGGTGCCAATCCGTGGCTCCATCCATGTATAAAGCGGTGTGTGCAGGTAATGAATTGCAAATATGACCAAAATCCATGCCGCGACCGAGAGCACCTCCTGCACCAGTCCGCGCAGAAACCCACCAACCGCGGCGACGCCAACGATGATTAGAACGATGATGTCGAAACCGGTCATACACTTGCCCTGAATTATTTGGACGACATTACTCGGTCGACGAGATTGCTTAGTTGATAGAGGGTCTGATAGTTAAATCTAGGTGAATTCTTAGCGGATTTTTCCGAATCCGTGTCGCTTTTCTCGCCCTGTGTGCCGGATGCAACAGGGCCAAATCCCTTGTCGAAACCCAGCTTGGCCGATTCCCGCAATCGCAACCCCGCATGCGCGACCGGGCGGATTTCCCCGGCCAGCGATACCTCCCCGAACCACGTACTGCCCGATGGCAGCGGCTTGTCCGCAAGTGCGGAGATCAGGGCAGCCGCCACTGCGACATCGGCGGCAGGATCCGACAGGCGGTATCCACCTGCGACATTGAGATAAACTTCTGCCGAGCTGAAGTTCAGCCCGCAGCGGGATTCCAGCACCGCCAGCAACATCGCAAGCCGGCCATTGTCCCAGCCAACGACGGCCCGGCGCGGTGTGGCGCCGCTTTGCAGCCGGACAATCAAGGCCTGGATCTCGACCAGCACTGGGCGCGTTCCTTCCAGTGCAGGGAAGACGGAGCTGCCAGCCATCGGAGATTCCCGGCCCGACAGGAACAGCATGGACGGGTTGGATACTTCCTCCAGCCCCGCCCCGGCCATGGCGAAAACGCCGATTTCATCGACCGCGCCGAAACGGTTCTTCAGTGCCCGCAGAATTCGGTATTGATGGCTGCGCTCGCCTTCGAAGCTCATCACCACATCGACCATATGTTCCAGCACCCGCGGCCCGGCAATAGTACCATCCTTGGTCACATGCCCGACAAGCACCAGCGCAGTGCCGCGTTCCTTGGCATATCGGATCAGTTCGAACGCGCAGCCGCGCACTTGGCTGACCGTTCCCGGGGCGCCTTCGATGGTATCGGAGTGCATCGTCTGGATCGAATCGATCACCAGCAATGCGGGCGGCTCCATATCGTTGAGCGTGGTCAGGATATCGCGGACGGATGTTGCCGCTGCCAGCTTGATCGGGGCATCGGCAAGCCCGAGGCGTGAGGCCCGCAAGCGCACTTGCCCGGCGGCTTCCTCACCGCTGACGTACACTGTTTCGCCGCCAGCCTTGGCGATTCGTGCTGCAGCCTGCAGCAACAGGGTCGATTTCCCGATCCCCGGATCGCCGCCCATCAGGATCGCAGAGCCCGGAACCAACCCGCCGCCCAGCGCGCGGTCGAATTCTGCCAGACCTGTGGGCCGGCGTTGCAACACCTCGCCCGGAGCATCGAGCGCTACAAATTCAACGACCCTGCCCCCGCTGGACAGGTCGTGCTTCTGCGAAAACACCGTCGCAGGGACATCTTCGCGCAATGTGTTCCATTCAGAGCAATCTGCGCATTGCCCTTGCCAACGGTGCGAAACCGAGCCGCAAGACTGGCAGATATAGCGTTTTTTCGTCTTGGCCATCGCCGGGCAATAGTAGGAACATACATAGAACGCAATTGCCATTGCGCAATTTCCCCGTCACAAGGATGACATGCGGCAAAAGGAACTCCGGATTGCACTGGTTTGTTATGGCGGGGTCAGCCTGGCGATCTACATGCACGGGGTCACCAAGGAAATTTGGAAGCTGGCGCGCGCTAGCCGTGCCTATCACGATGGTGCGCCGGTTTCCGATGGTGTCCAAGGTGTTTACCGTGACTTGCTGGAGCATGTTGAGGCCAAACATGATCTGAAATTGCGGGTACTGCCGGACATACTCTCAGGCGCGAGTGCTGGCGGGATTAACGCGGTATTCCTGGCGCAGGCGCTTCATTCCGGTCAGTCTCTGGAACCGCTAACGGATCTTTGGCTGGGCGTGGCCGACGTCGAAAATCTGCTTGATCCTGACGCGCGGCCGATGTGGCGGTTCGCCAAATTCTGGGCGCAGCCGATTGCCTGGTGGATCTTGAAAAGGCCCGGCAATGCAGTGTCGGAAAGCGTCGCTCCGGAAACCCGCAGTGAGGTGCGGCGGAAGGTTTCGCGCTTCATCAGGGGGCGCTGGTTCGAACCACCCTTTTCCGGGCTTGGTTTCTCCAAACTGCTGTGTAACGCCTTGGAAATAATGGCGGAAACATCGTCCGAAAAACCATTGCTACCGCCCGGTCACCCCATCGACCTGTATGTGACGGCTACGGATTTTCGCGGTTACATGGAATTGCTCCGGCTCAACAGTCCGGAAATGGTGGAGGAAAGCGAGCACCGCATGCCGATATCCTTTTCGGCAAAAGTCCCGGTGGCTGGCGGACAGGACATGGCGGACCGTCTGGAATTGATCTTTGCGGCCCGCGCAACAGCAAGTTTTCCGGGCGCATTTCCCCCGCTACGATTGGCCGAGATCGATAGACTGGCAGCCGACATCGGGCATGAATGGGCCGGCCGGCAGAGTTTTCTCGACCGGATCATGCCGGTTCACGTGCGTTGCGGAGATAGTGAATACGTTTCACTGATTGATGGTTCGGTACTGATCAATGCGCCCTTCGAAGGCGCAATCAAGGCGCTAGAGGGGCGTCCGGCCCAGCGTGAGGTGGACCGGCGGTTTGTCTATATCGACCCGAGGCCAGATCGTTTCGGATCGCCAGAGGATACGCCAGAGCGTCCGGTGGGGTTCTTCTCGGCGATTTTTGGATCGCTTTCCACTATTCCGCGCGAACAGCCTATCCGCGACAATCTGGAAGTCCTGGAGCAGCAATCTCGGGAGGCGGAGCGAATGCGCCGGATCATCAGTGCGCTCAGGCCGGAGGTCGAACGAACCGTTGAACGATTATTCGGGCGGACGCTGTTCTTCGACAAACCAACACCCAAGCGCCTGAAGGCATGGCGCAACAAGGCGCAGCAAGCTGCGGCAGAAGGCGCCGGATTTTCATTCCATTCCTATGCTCAGACCAAGTTCACCGGGATTGTCGAACAATTGGGGCATCTGGTGCGCGAAGCAGCGCCGGGCCTGGTTGCAGTCGATGCCCGCCCAGTTATCCACCGGTTACGCATTGCACTGGAAGAACGGGGCCTGACCACACTTGTCGATCCGGGCGGCGGTGCGAGCAGCGAGGCAATCTCGTTCTTCCGGGCGCACGATCTGGGCTTCCGCGTAAGACGGCTGCGTTTGCTGACCCGGCGACTGGCGCGGGACTGGGAAGCCGATCCAGACACTTCGGATGCCTCGCTAGAGCATGCGCGGGAATCGATTTACAAAATTCTGGCGCTGTACCTTGATCGCGGAGGGGCCAAGCAATTAGGCGAACCCTTTGCCCGCAAGGCTGCGTTGGTGATGGAGGATCCCGGCGCGCTGCTGGATAGCCTGTCCACTACCAGATTGTTGCCGGAAGTGGATGACCTGGCGGAGGAAATGCTCGCTGCTGCGCTGGAACAGATGCCAAAGAACCTGCGCCGCAGGATGCTGCTGACCTACCTCGGCTTCCCCTTCTACGACATCGCTACCCTCCCCCTGCTGCGAAACGAAGGGCTGACGGAATTTGATCCGGTAAAGGTGGACCGCATTTCTCCCGACGATGCGCTGTCGATCCGCAAAGGAGGTACAAAAGCGACATTACGCGGCACAGAATTCTACAATTTTGGCGCGTTTTTCAGCCGGGTCTACCGCGAAAATGACTATTTATGGGGCCGCCTGCATGGCGCGGAACGGATGATCGACTTGATCTGCTCCACCAGCGAACATGGCATTGGCGAAGACCAATCCCGCACCTTCAAGCGGCGAGCATTCCTGGCGATCCTCGACGAGGAACAGGGCCGCCTGACGGCTGATCCCAGGCTCGTGGATTCGATCCGGAACGAGGTGTTCGAAATGCTTGGGAGCGAATAGAATATTTGCGTCGTACCCTAGCCCGAGAATGCGTCTTTCAACTTGTCGAAAAAGCCGCGGCTTTCCGGGCATTCATCGCCGGTTTCGGTGTCTCGAAACTGCTGCAGGATTTCCTTCTGCTCTTTGGTGAGCCTGGTCGGGGTTTCAACAGCGATTTCCACTACCAGATCGCCGCGTCCGCGCCCCTGCAACACCGGCATGCCGGCACCGCGCTGGCGCAACTGCTTGCCGGACTGGATGCCGGGCGGGATATCGATCGTGTTGGTCTCACCGTCCAGATCGGGAATGTCGACTGATCCGCCCAGCGCCGCAGTGGTAAAACTGATGGGCACGCGGGTGAGCAATGTGGTGCCTTCGCGCTGGAACACTTCATGCGGGCGGACATGGACGAAAATATACAGATCGCCCGATGGTGCGCCGCGCGGACCGGCTTCACCCTTGCCCGTCAGGCGGATGCGCGTGCCGGTATCGACACCTGGCGGAATGTCTATTTGCAGGCTTTGCGGCAGGTCGACCCGGCCCTCGCCGCGGCAATCGCTGCATGGGCTTTCGATGACTTCACCGCGGCCCTGGCAATTGGGACACGGGCGCTCGACAACGAAGAAGCCCTGCTTGGCGCGAACCTTTCCGTGGCCGTGGCACAGATTGCAGCCCCGTGTTCCGGTTCCGGGAGTGGCGCCCGATCCATTGCAGGTCTCACAGCTTTGCGAAACTTCGATTTCGATTTCGCTGCTCTTGCCATGGAAAGCGTCTTCGAGGCCGATCTCCATGTCATAGCGCAAGTCTGCGCCGCGGCGCACTTGCTGGCGCCCGCCGCCGCCGCCGAAAGCGCTGCCGAAAATCGTTTCAAATATGTCGCCGATGTCGCCGAAATCGCCCTGTTGCCCGCCGCGGCCACCACCGCCGCCATTCATGCCCTGTTCGAAGGCTTCGTGGCCGTATCGGTCATAGGCAGCGCGTTTTTGCGGGTCTTTCAGGCAATCATACGCATGGCTGATGGTCTTGAATTTCGCTTCGGAATCGGCGCAGCCGGGGTTCCGATCCGGATGGCATCCCATCGCAAGACGGCGATAGGATGATTTGATCGCCTTGTCGTCCGCGTCGCGGCTGACTTCCAGAAGTTGGTAATAATCCATAGTGCTCGAAGGCTTTTCAGAGCCCCTCCATACCTGACCGCCACCCCCATGAAAATGGGAATGGCGGTTTAGGTTTTCTCAGACTTGGCTCAGTCTTTCTTGTCTTCGTCGACTTCGGAGAACTCGGCGTCGACCACTTCTTCTTCCGGCTTGGCTTCGCCGCCTTCAGCCGGTGCTTCAGATGATGCGTTGGCCTGTTCCTGTTCGTAGATCGACTGGCCCATTTTCATGGCCACTTCGGTCAGAACCTGAGCCTTCGCGCCGATTGCATCGGCATCATCGCCTTCGAGAGCAGCCTTGGTTTCAGCCAGAGCCGCCTCAACATCAGCCTTGAGCGAGGCGTCGATCTTGTCGCCATGCTCTTCAAGCTGTTTTTCGGTCGCATGCACCAGACTGTCGGCCTGGTTGCGCGCTTCCGCTCCGGCGCGTCGCTTCTTGTCTTCTTCGGCGAACTTTTCCGCATCCCGGACCATCTGGTCGATATCGGCATCGGTCAGACCGCCAGATGCCTGGATCTTGATCTGCTGTTCCTTGCCGGTGCCCTTGTCCTTGGCACTGACATTCACGATGCCATTGGCGTCGATATCGAATGTGACTTCGATCTGCGGAACACCGCGCGGTGCGGACGGAATGCCGAGCAGGTCGAACTGGCCGAGCATCTTGTTGTCCGCCGCCATTTCACGCTCGCCCTGGAACACGCGGATCGTCACGGCCTGCTGGTTGTCTTCAGCGGTCGAGTAGGTCTGCGTTTTCTTGGTCGGGATCGTGGTGTTACGGTCGATCATCCGGGTGAACACGCCGCCCAGCGTTTCGATGCCGAGCGAAAGCGGCGTCACGTCGAGCAGCAGCACGTCCTTGACATCGCCCTGCAGCACGCCTGCCTGAATGGCAGCGCCCATGGCCACGACTTCGTCAGGGTTTACGCCGGTGTGCGGCTCCTTGCCGAAGAATTCCTTCACGATTTCGCGAACGCGCGGCATGCGGGTCATCCCGCCGACAAGGATCACTTCATCAATCCCACCCTTGTCAACGCCGGCATCAGCCAGCGCTTTCTTGCAGGGTTCAAGAGTGCGCTTGATCAGATCGCCAACCATCTTTTCCAGCTGCGACCGGCTGATCGTTTCCACCAAATGGAGCGGAGTGGACGAGCCACCTTCCATGCGGGCGGTGATGAAAGGCAGGTTCACTTCGGTGGTCTGGGCGGAAGAGAGTTCGATCTTGGCCTTTTCGGCAGCTTCCTTGAGGCGCTGGAGTGCGAGCTTGTCGGACTTCAGATCCATGTTTTCCTTCTTCTTGAAGGCATCGGCGAGATATTCGACAATCGCATTATCGAAATCTTCACCGCCGAGGAAAGTGTCGCCATTGGTGGACTTCACTTCGAACACGCCGTCACCGATTTCCAGTACGGACACGTCGAAAGTACCGCCGCCAAGGTCATAGACGGCGATGGTCTTGCCTTCGTCCTTGTCCATCCCATAAGCCAGCGCGGCCGCAGTCGGCTCGTTGATGATGCGCAGCACTTCGAGACCGGCGATCTGGCCGGCATCCTTGGTAGCCTGACGCTGGGCGTCGTTGAAGTATGCGGGAACGGTAATGACCGCCTGCGTGACGGTTTCGCCAAGATAGCTCTCGGCGGTTTCCTTCATTTTCTGCAGGATGAAAGCCGATACCTGCGAGGGCGAATATTTTTCGCCCGAGGCTTCGACCCATGCATCGCCGTTCTTGCCTTTGACGATCTTGTAAGGGACGAGATCCATGTCCTTCTTGGTCATCGGATCGTCGAACCGGCGCCCGATCAGGCGCTTGATCGCGAACAGTGTATTGTCCGGATTGGTGACAGCCTGACGCTTGGCCGGCTGGCCAATCAGACGTTCGTTGTCTTTCGTGAATGCCACGATGGAAGGCGTGGTTCGCGCGCCTTCAGAATTTTCGATAACCTTCGGTTTCCCGCCATCCATAACTGCGACGCAGGAGTTGGTGGTGCCGAGGTCGATCCCGATAACTTTAGCCATGGTTTCCCCATTCAGTTCAATATTTGGACGTTACCTGTGTGTTCCCCAAGAATGGCGGAACAGCTTGGTAACTCGGATAAGCAACTATGGAATTGCAGTTTAAAAACTCGAATTCTCTGGGCGCGATATAGGTGCGGTTTTTGTTGGCACAAGGGATTGACGCCGCTAGTCCACGCACATGTTTTCAGGCAAATCGATTGCCGGGCGGCGAGGCGCAACTGACGCCGATACACATATGGAGAATTTCCGATGACAAAATCATTTTTCGCGAGCCTGGCGCTTGGCGTTGCTACGTTGGGCCTTAGCGCATGCGGCGGCGGCGCATCGGAAGAAGCAGCGGTGCCCGACGCTGCGCCCGGCCTTTCGGTCACCAACGCCCGTCTGGTATTGCCTGCCGTGGTAGGCAGCCCAGCAGCGATGTATCTCGATCTCGCCTATGACGGGGACCGGACGCCAGCCGTAAACCGTATCGTGGTCGATGGAGCGGAAAGCGCGGTGATGCACGAAATGGGCGAATGGGACGGCAAGATGGAAATGATGGAAATGCTCCCGATCATCATGAAAAAAGGCGACACGGTGACGTTCGAACCGGGCGCGAAACACATCATGGTCATGGGCGTTTCTCCTGAATTGCAGGCTGGCGGCATGACAGAGGCAACCTTCGTCATTGCTGGCGGGGACAAGCTCAGCTTCCCGGTCAAGATCCAGGCTGCAGGCGAAGATCGGTGAATGACATGGCCGCTGCCTGCCCCATCGGCGGGGAGCGGCCGCTCACTGCGGGCGAGATCACCCTCGCCCGGACGATTTTTGGCCATGCAATCGATTATTCGGTTGTGATGATCCGGCGGAAGAAGTGGTTTCCATTCCAGCCTAAGCGCACGATCATGGCACCGCGCGGCCATATCCATTTTCACCCTGGCGGGTCAGCCTATTGCGATGATTTCGGGGAGCAAAGCCTAGTTCGGCAGGGGCTTTTCATCCATGAGATGACCCATGTCTGGCAAACGCAGTCCCTCGGGCAATGGTATCTGGTTCTGCACCGCATGCCGTGGAACCGCTACGATTACAGTCTGAAACCGGGCTGGCCTCTTGAACGATACGGGATCGAACAACAGGCAGAAATCGCGAAGCACGCGTTTCTGCTGCGCAGAGGCATGCAATTGGCAGGTGCAGTGGACAAATCGGCCTATGATTTGCTCGTCAATTTCCCGGGGGCCACCGGCTAGGCCCGAATCTCGGGCTTAGCGTGGATCGACAGGGTACCCACGCGTCCCGAAGCAATCATCATCAAGATAGCCATTGCGGTCATAACCGTCACAGCCATCGTCCTTGTCGACGAAATATCCTGCAAGACCGCCAGCAGCCGCGCCGGCCAGTGCATATTTCGCAATATCCCCGCCGGTCAGTGCTGCCACACCTGCGCCGAGAGCGCCTCCGGCAAGACCACCTTCAGCGGCATAATTTTCAGCGCAAGCGCCAAGCGCAAGAGTAGGCGAAGCCAGTGCAGCGGCCATCAAGATACGGTTTCTCATGGTTTTTCTCCGTTAGTTTCATCTATGAGGTCCTGCGGTCCAAACCAGAAAAATGTTCCTGACTCAGGTTCAGTCCGGCTTTTTCGCGACAGCGACCATCGCGGGGCGCAGCAGCCGGTCCTTGATCATGTACCCGGCCTGCATTTCCTGCACGACGGTGCCCGGCTCGTACTCGTCCGTCGGGATTTCCAGCATGGCCTGATGCTGGTTCGGGTCGAGCGGCAGGCCTCTCGCCGCGATGCGGGTGATGCCGTGTTGGCCGAACACCTTGTCGAGTTCGCGCATGGTGGCTTCGATCCCGGCGACCAATCCCTTGAACTTCTCGTCATCGCGCAATTCCTGCGGGACGGAGTCGATTGCGCGGGAGAGATTGTCTGACACAGACAAGATATCGCGGGCAAAGCCAGTGGCGGCATAAGCGCGCGCATCCGCAACGTCTTTTTCCATCCGGCGACGCACGTTCTGAGTATCGGCGCGGGCGTAGAGCACTTCCTGCTTCGCCGCATCCAGATCGGATCGCAAGTGCGCCAGCGCTTCCGTCAGACTGGCGTCGCCGCCCTGTTCTGCGGTTTCACCTTCTTCTCGCGTACCATCATCGAGGAATTCCTCGGGAACACCTTTCAATTCTTCGGCTACCGCCTCGTCGTGGGCGTCCGGTTTCTTTTTATCCATGTCGTTTATTGTTCCAGTCAACCGATTAACTTGCCCAATGACTGGGCTGTGAAATCAACCATGGGGACAACCCGCGCGTAATTCAACCTTGTGGGGCCAATCACCCCCAGCACGCCAACCACTTTACCCTCACGGTCGCGGTAGGGTGAAGCGATGACGGAGGAGCCGGACAAAGCGAATAACCGGTTTTCTGCCCCGATGAAAATTCGCGTGGCATCGGCTTCCCGCGCACTTTCGAGCAATTCAGACACCGATTGCTTGTTTTCAAGATCGTCCAGCAACGACCGAACGCGTTCGATATCCCCCAGTGCCGCTTCATCGAGGAGATTTGCCTGCCCCCGAATGATCAGTACCGGCCGCGCAGTTGCATCAGCGCTCCATACCGCCAGCCCGCGTTCCACCAGGTCACGGCTGGCATTATCCAGTTCCGACTGGCCGGAATTGATCTCCGCTGTGATGGCCGCTGCTGCATCGGCCAGTGTTCTGCCGGACAGCCGGGAGGTAAAGTAATTGCTGGCCTGCTCCAGCGCGCTGCTGGTAGTTGGTTCGGATAATTCGAGGATACGGTTCTCGATCTGGCCGTCCTCCCCCACCATCACCGCCAGCACTCGGCTGGGTGACAGGGGCATCAGGCTCATCTGTGAAAGACGAGGTTCCCGCGTCGGGACCATCACCATCCCGGCAGCGCCAGAAATGTCGGACAGGATCGAACTGGCCTGTTCCAACGCTGCCTCGATCGGACCGGGTTTTCCCAAGCGCTTCTCAATTGCCGCGCGTTCTTCTCGGGTCGGTTCTGCCACCTGCATCATCCCGTCGACAAACAGACGCAGCCCCGTTTCGGTAGGCATCCGGCCCGCACTGGTATGCGGCGCGGCCAGCAATCCAAGCATTTCGAGCTCCGCCAGCACCGAGCGAATCGATGCCGGAGACAAATTGACCCTGCCCTCGCTAGCCAGGGCCTTGGAGCCCATCGGATGCCCGCTGGTCAGGAATCCTTCCACCACCAAGCGGAAAATCTCCCGCGCGCGGTCGGTCAGTTCGGTTACAGGGGTGTTGGACATGCGTGTAATGTAGCGACTGCCCTTGCAGCCTCAAGCCTCTTGCGACTAACGCGGCCACAAGATCATCATTTGAGACATCACCAAAGGAACAATAATGCGACCTTCAGGCCGCGCGCCGGACGAAATGCGCGCTATCACCATCGAAACCGGTTTTACCAAACATGCCGAGGGTTCGTGCCTCGTCAGCTTCGGCGATACCAGGGTGCTGTGCACTGCCAGTGTCGAACGCAACGTTCCACCATGGATGCGCGGCAAGGGCGAAGGCTGGGTAACCGGCGAATATTCGATGCTGCCCCGTGCTACGCATACGCGCGGCAGCCGGGAAGCGGCGCGCGGCAAGCAGAGCGGCAGAACGCAGGAAATTCAGCGGCTTATCGGACGCTCCTTACGTTCCGTGGTCGATCTTCGCAAACTGGGCGAACGGCAGATTACGCTCGATTGCGACGTAATCCAGGCGGATGGCGGCACGCGCACTGCCTCGATCTCGGGCGCTTGGGTTGCGCTGCGGCTGGCGGTCAACGGCTTGATGGCCAGCGGAGATATCAAGGTCGATCCGATAGAGAAGCAGGTCGCGGCAATAAGCTGCGGTATCTACAAAGGCACCCCCGTGCTTGATCTCGACTATGATGAAGACAGCAACGCCGATGCCGATGCCAATTTCGTCCTGATCGGCGGCGGCCACATTGCCGAGGTGCAGGCCACGGCAGAGGGCGCAACATATGACGAAGAAGGCCTACTGCGCCTGTTGCGTCTCGCCCGGATAGGCTGTGACGGCATCTTTGCCGCGCAGCTAGACGCGGTGAAGTGAGGGTACACGGTGATTAGACGCCTTGGTTCCGGTTCCCTTGTGATTGCCACGCATAATGCGGGCAAGCTTAAGGAAATTTCCGCGCTGCTTGGTCCGTACGGGATGAAATGCCTGTCGGCCGGGTCCCTCGGTCTGCCGGAACCGGCGGAAACCGGCACCACCTTTGTCCAGAATGCGGTGATCAAGGCGCGCGCTTCGGCGGAGGCCTCGGGGATCGTTTCTCTGGCCGATGATAGCGGCCTGTCGGTTGCTGCGCTGGATGGTCGCCCTGGGGTCTACACCGCTGACTGGGCGGAACGGCAGTGGTTCGAAGGCAAGCCGGGCCGCGACTGGTATCTGGCAATGGGAAAGGTCGAGGGGCTGCTGTGCGAACACGGCCCCGACACGCCGCGTGATGCGTGGTTCAGCTGTGTCCTCGCTCTGGCGTGGCCGGACGGCGAGACAGCGGTGTACGAAGGCCGCGTGGATGGTTCGCTCACCTGGCCTCCGCGTGGGACCATGGGCTTCGGATATGATCCGGTATTCGTGCCGCAGGGCAGCGATATCACCTTCGCCGAGTTTGCCCCGGAAGAAAAACACCGCATCAGCCATCGCGCCGATGCCTTTGCGAAACTGGTCGCCGAGCAGTTCAGCTAGGGTACCAGCTCCCCCACCACATTGCCTGCCGGGGAATACCGGCAGACCAGCACATCGCGGCCACCGCCAGTAGCGATCCCGCAGCCAATCTTCGTCGAAGATCGCCAAATGATCTGCGTATAGTGGCCGACATCCTGCCAATTGCCCGTACGGCTGACATCGGGGAAACGCCCGGCAAGAAAATTGGTCTTCTCGTCCATCCATGCCCCTGACATTTGCTGGTAGGTAAATCGGACAGCGGTGCCTGCCCACAGGTTTTCGCCCTGCCCTTGCCGTGTGCCCGGGGCGCTGTGCTCGAACTTCCCGTTTGCTGCCAGTTCCTCGGCATAGGCAAGCGCGGCATTCATCAAGGCCTGATCCAGCGCTGCAGCGGGCACCCTGACCTCCGCACGGGCCGAATTGTGAGCGGTTAGCATCGCCTGGTTCAACCCCTGCTGCCTTGTGTTCGCAGTCGAAGGAGTAGTTGCCGGGCTTGGTGTCGGTGTTGCAGTCGGGGTAGGCGTTGGTGTGGGCGATGCGGCCAAACCACCTCCACCCGCCGGCGGCGAGCTACCATCTCCGCCGCAACCGCTAACGGCCAATGTTGCCGCTATTGTGCATAAGGAGACCACGCTCCGTCGACGTGAAATTTGCATAGAGTGCGACCCAGCCGATGATACAAGCGACTCTTGTCGGCCGCGTTGGCTGACATTAGCCTCAAAAAGCTGGTTACTGGTGGGTTCAGTTTTCGGGTCAGCCGTTTATCGACACGGCTCGTCAGCCAATCTGCTGGCCGATCCAGTTGCCGACCGGGAAATAGCGGCAAACAAGAAAATCATTGATCTGGTCGCGTGAAACTGCACAGCCGACTTGCCGCGTATCGTGCCAGATCAGCTGGGTGTAATGGGCAACATCTTGCCATTTGCCGGTGCGGGATACATTCGGGAACTTGCCCGGACGGAAATCTTTCTTTTCGTCGATGAAGCCGCTAATCATGGTCTCAGCGCTGTAATATCCGGCGCTGCCCATCCATAGGTTTTCTCCCGCCTTGTTGCGCTGTTCATAGCTGGCATGTTCTAGCCTGCCGCGCTGGGCAAGATGGTCGGCCCATTGTTTTGCGTCTGCAGCCAATTTGGCATCCCACTGCAGCGGCACCACGCCAACCTGAACGCGTTCCTGGTTGTGGGCCCTCAGCAACCGCTTGGCGAAGCTGTTGCTTGGCTCGGCAGCCTGCGCAGGAGCCTCCCCGATCGTGGGCGCGGCAAGCACGGCGGCAAGTGCAATCGCGGCACCAAGAAATACGGACATTCGGCCTGTTGTCATGGTGTGAGATCTTGACTTTGGCGGGTTAACAAGGGCTGAAAGAAGCATGGCACGCGCATTATATATACACTGGCCTTTCTGCGTGAAGAAATGCCCCTATTGCGACTTCAACAGTCATGTTCGCGCGGGAGTGGATGTCGCGGCGTGGCAGGCGGCGCTGCTCGCGGATATGCGGTTTGAAGCGGAATTGGCCGGCGGAGAGCCGTTGGAGTCGATCTTTTTCGGCGGCGGCACCCCGTCCCTGATGCCCCCGTCTCTGGTTGGTGCGCTGCTGGACGAGGCGGAGCGGCTGTGGGGCTTCGCACCCGATATCGAGATCACGCTGGAAGCGAATCCTTCCTCGGTGGAGGCGGCGAAATTTGCCGATCTGGCGAGCGCGGGCGTGAACCGGGTTTCGCTAGGTTTGCAGGCACTGGATGATGCGGAGCTGAAATTCCTGGGCCGCCTGCACGGGGTTGAGGAAGGCCTCGCTTCGCTTTCAGTGGCGCAGGAGCAATTCCGCCGCGTCAGTTTCGACCTGATCTACGCGCGGCCGGGCCAGAGCGTGGAGGACTGGCGTACGGAGCTTTCACGGGCTTTGACCTTCGGGACCGATCACATGTCGCTCTACCAATTGACGATTGAACCGGGCACCCGATTTGCCACCGACGTTCGGCGCGGTGTGTTCGATCCGCTGGAAGATGATCCGGCAGCCGATTTGTTCGCCCTCACACGTGAAATGACCGAAGCTGCGGGAATTCCCGCCTATGAAATCAGCAATCACGCGCGGCCGGGTGAACAAAGCCGCCATAATCTGACCTATTGGCGGTATCAGGATTACTGCGGGATCGGTCCCGGTGCCCATGGCCGCAGGAACGGTGCGGCGACCATCCGGCACAAGAAGCCGGAGAACTACCTCAACGCATTCGAGGCAGCCGTCAGTGGCATTTCCGAAATGCGCGAATTGGGACAGCGCGAACTGGCGGCAGAGGCTCTGTTGATGGGCCTGCGGCTCGGCGAAGGGGTGGACCTTGGCGCCATGTCGGCGCGATTTGGCATACCAGCGGAGGGGATGATCGACGCTGATCGCCTGCGCCTGCTGATCGACCTCTCGCTGGCATGGCGCGCTGGTGACAGGATTGGCGTGACACCGGCGGGAATGCCGCTGCTGGATGCGCTGCTGGGTGAAATGGTCCACGGCGATCTGGTGGCAGCATGACCAGCCCGCCGGCTCCCTCGATGCTGGAGGAGTGGCGCAGTCATTTGGCGCTGGGCCGCCGCCGTTCCCCGCATACTGTGCGGGCCTATGTTTCTGCGGCCAAAAAGCTGCTCGACAATTCCGCGCTTGAGGATTGGAACGGCATCGCATCGATCGACGCTGCGGCCTTGCGCGGGCAGCTGGCAGCCCGGCGCAGGGATGGCCTGGGCAACGCCTCTGCCGCGCGGGAATTGTCGGCACTCAAGGCGTTCATCATTTTCGCCAGAACCCAGGCCGGGTATGCGGCCCCCAATGGCCCGCGTATCAGGGGACCGCGCATCAAGAAGGGCCTGCCCCGCCCTGTAACCCCGGACGAGGCAACTAATCTGGCGGCAATGGTGGCTTCCAGCGCCAGAGAAGATTGGATCGGCGCGCGGGACCGGGCGGTATTGCTGCTGCTTTATGGCGCAGGTTTGCGGATTGCAGAGGCATTGTCGCTGAAGGCCGGTGACGCGCCGCTGGGTCAAACCCTGTCGGTTACAGGCAAGGGCGGAAAGCAGCGCGTGGTGCCGATTCTGCCGCTTGTGGCTGAAGCGGTTGCTGCCCATGTGACGCTGAATCCGTGGCCAATGGAGCGCGATGATCCACTGTTCCGCGGTGCAAAGGGCGGTCCGCTCAGCCAGGGGATGGTGCAAAAGGCGATGGCCCGGGCGCGGATCGTTCTGGGGCTTCCGGCCACGGCAACACCCCACGCCCTGCGCCACAGCTTCGCCACCCATTTACTAGGCGCTGGCGCGGATCTCAGGAGCCTTCAGGAATTGCTCGGCCATGCCAGCCTGGGCAGCACGCAGATTTACACCAAGGTCGATGCAGCCACGATGCTCGAAACCTACCGCGATGCGCACCCGAGAGAGCGGGATTAGCGTTCAGCGCGCGGTTTCCAACTTATGACCCGCCAAAGATAACCAGCTAGCGTAACAACAATAATTCCTCCGACGAGCCAAGCCAGGATATTTTCTGCCTCTGCCAGCATCGATCCGGCCTGGATCAGGAACGCGTTCCACAGTGCCGCGCCGAAAAATGTGTAGAGCAGAAATCGCAGCTTGTTCATGTGTGCAAGGCCCGCAGGCAGCGAGATCATGGTGCGGAAGATCGGCAGGAACCGGGCGACGAAGACAGTAAATTGTCCGCGCTTCACAAAGAAGGCGGTAGCGCGCTCCACGTCCTGCCATTCCAACGTCAGCCACCGGCCATGCCGTCCGACGAAGGGTCTCAGCCGCTGGTATCCCCATTTGTCGCCAGCCCAGAACCAGGCATAATTACCGAGTGTCGATCCGATTGTCCCGCAGATCAGCAACGGCCAGAACTGTATCTTTCCCTGCGCAACCAATACGCCTCCCAGCCCCATGATCACTTCCGAGGGCATGGGCGGAAAGATGTTTTCCAGAGCCATCAGGACGAGGATCCCGAAATAGCCGCCCTGCTCGATCGCCTGAATTATGAAATTATGCATTGAAGCTTTTGCCGCTTGGCAGTGCGATCGGCCCGATTACAACCTGCGATCGATCGCATCCCAGATCAGCCCCGGAGTGTCGGTGCCGTTGAATTTGTCGATGGCCACGATGCCGGTGGGCGACGTGACATTGATTTCGGTGAGCCATTTACCACCGATCACGTCTATCCCGACAAAAACCAGCCCACGCTTCTTTAGTTCCGGGCCCATGACCGCGCAGATTTCCTCTTCGCACGGCGTCAGGTCGCACTTTTCCGCATAACCGCCTTGCGCCAGATTGGAGCGGAATTCGCCAACCCCGGGCTTCCGGTTGATCGCGCCGGTATATTCGCCGTCGATCAGCACAATGCGTTTGTCGCCCAGTGCCACTTCGGGGATGAACGGCTGGACCATGTGCGGTTCGGGCCAGTTCTGGTTGAAAATCTCGATCAGGGCCGACAGATTCGTGCCGTCAGCCTCCACCTTGAAAATGGCCTTGCCGCCGTTCCCGTGGAGCGGCTTGATCACCAGCGCGCCATGTTCTTTCTGGAAAGCCTGCACATCGGCCATTTTTCGGGCAATCAGCGTCGGCGGCATGAAGCGGGCATAATCGAGCACGAACATCTTTTCGGGCGCGTTCCGAACACTGGCGGGATCGTTGACCACCAGCGTCTCCCCCTCAAGCCGCTCAAGGATATGGGTGGCGGTGATATAGCCGAGGTCGAATGGCGGGTCCTGCCGCATCAGGATGACGTCGATATCCTTGGCAAGATCGATTCTCTGCAATTCGCCCTTGGTATAGTGATCGCCGGCAACGTCCTGCACCGTTACCGGACTGGCCCATGCGGTAATCCGCGAGTTTTCCCAAGCCAGTGTGCGCACGTCGTAATGCCAGATCGTGTGGCCCCGCTTTTGCCCAGCCAGCATCAGCGCAAAGCTGGAATCCCCGGCAATCTTGATCGTTTCAATTGGGTCCATCTGGACCGCGACGCGCAGGGACATGTCTTCTCCTAAGGCTGCCAAGTGTTGGTGATGTGGCGCGGCAAGTGGCGCGGCGCAAGCAGCATCACGTCAATTCTGGCCATATCACCCTCGCGCATGAATTTATGAGCAACCGCTTCCACCGCCGCGGCCACCCGGCGCAGACGATATTCATCGATCGACTGGTCTAGCTATTTGGGCATGCTGCGCCACTTCACTTCGATGAAGGCGACCAGCCTGCCCCGCCGGGCAATCAGGTCAATCTCGCCGCGAGGCGTCTTGATCCGCTGCCCGATTATCCGCCATCCGCGCAGCCGCAACCACCATGCGGCAAAGCTTTCGCCGCGCCGCCCGCGTCGTTCAGCTTCCTGCCGTTTCAATTTCCGCGCAGTTCCATTGCGCGCGCATACAGTGCCTTGCGGTCCAGACCGGTCGTGCGCGAGACTTGGGCAACTGCCTGACTGGCCTTCATCGTCTTGAGTGCTTCGACCAACATTGCGTCGGCATCTTCCGCACCGAAACTTTCCTCATTCGGTGGGGCAATCAGCAGCACGATTTCGCCTTTTGGCGGGTGCGCGGTGTAATGTGCAGCCAGTTCGTCTGGCTTGCCGGTGCGGCATTCCTCGAACAATTTGGTCAATTCACGCGCAACGGAAACTTCGCGGCCAGGCATGATTTCCTCGATCGCGGCGAGAGATTTCACCAGTCTCGGTCCGGTTTCGTAAAAGATCAGCGTTGCTGTAACTGCCGCCGCTTCGGACAATGTATCGCGCCGCGCCTTGTCTTTGGTCGGCAAAAAACCCGCAAAAAGAAACCTGTCGTTGGGCAGGCCCGACAGCGTCAGCCCGGTAATCAGTGCGCAGGCACCCGGCAAACTGGTGATTGTAATGCCCGTTTCACGCGCGTCACGGATCAGTCGAAACCCCGGATCGGAGATCAGCGGCGTCCCGGCATCGCTGACCAGAACTACTGCCTCAGAATGCATTCTCTCGATCAGTCTGGACCGGTCGCGTGCCTCGCTGTGATCGTTATATCGCCATAGCGGTTTGCTGATACCCAGATGCTTGAGCAATTTTCCGGTAACCCGCGTATCTTCGCAGGCAATCCCGTCACACCGCGTCAGAACATCGACTGCCCGCATTGTTATGTCTGCAAGATTGCCAATCGGGGTTGCCACTATATAGAGCCCGGCTGATAAGGATTCTGTTTGAGGTTCGCTGTTCACGCGGGCACTCATGGACCAGCATAGCAGGGAGCGGCAAGCATGAAGCGCATCAAACTAGATCGGCGCGCACTGATCGTCACGGCAGCGACCGTGTTTCTGGCGGGCTGCCAGATTGTTCCGAAGACAACTGCGCCGACCACCGGCCCCGCTGACGGACCGACCCCGATGCCCAGTGAGACCGCGCTGCCAACCGACGAAACCCGCCACCGCGTTGCTTTGCTGGTGCCGATGAGCGGCGAGAATGGTGCAGTTGGCACTTCCATCGCAAATGCCGCCACCATGGCCCTGCTGGACACCAACGCCGATAATCTGCGGATCACCACTTATGACACTGCCACCGGTGCCCGCAGCGCAGCCGCACGGGCGATTGCAGAAGGCAACAAGTTGATTCTCGGCCCCATGCTGGCGGATAATGTGTCAGCGGTGCTGGCCGAGGCACGGCCGGCGCGAGTTCCGTTGATCTCCTTCTCCAACGATACGAGCGTTGCGGCAGCCGATGTGTTCGTGATGGGTCATATACCGGGTCAGGCAGTCACCCGCGTGGTTGATTATGCTCGCCAGAAGGGCCGAAGCAATTTCGCGGCGATCGTGCCCGACGGTGAATATGGTCAGCGTGCGGAGGCTGCGCTGAGCGGCGCGGTTTCGGCCAATGG
The DNA here is from genome assembly GCA_041552775.1 of Allopontixanthobacter sp. Classification (GTDB taxonomy): domain Bacteria; phylum Pseudomonadota; class Alphaproteobacteria; order Sphingomonadales; family Sphingomonadaceae; genus Allopontixanthobacter. Next base: position 46,933 of record JBFEKH010000003.1, on the reverse strand, counting down.
CGGCAAACTGGTCGCAACCGAGCGTTATGCGCGCGGCAACACCTCCATCGTCAGCGCAGCCCAGCGGCTGAAGCAGCGCGGTGGATATGACACCGTCCTGATCGCCGATGGCGCGCGGCTGGCAGCGCTTGCCGCGGGTGAACTCAAGCCCGGCGGCAAGGGCAGTGAATTGCTGCTGGGCACGGAATTGTGGAGCGGCGAGGCTGGCCTGACGCGTACTTCCGCCCTGCGCGGTTCGCTGTTCGCAGCGGTATCGGATGCGCGCTTCAAGCGCTTTTCCGAAAGCTACCTGACCCGCTTCGGCAAGCAGCCATACCGTATCGCAACGCTGGGCTATGACAGTGTCCTGCTGACCCTCAACGTCGCATCCAACTGGAAGGTGGGACGCAGTTTCCCGATTTCCGCACTGCGCGATTCCGGAGGTTTCCTCGGTCTGGACGGACCTTTCCGGTTCAACCGCTCCGGCGTGGTTGAGCGGGCAATGGAAGTGCGCGAAGTGCGTGACGGACAGATCGTGATCGTCTCACCTGCACCGACTACATTCGGCAACTGAAATGCATCACTTTCTGCGGGACTGAAGATAAACCGGGAACGCTGCTTGTCGCCCGGCGAAACCCGCGCTTATAGCCTGATCCATGAACGACGATCTTTTTGACGGTACGCCCGCGTCGAGCGGCGATTACAACGCATCTTCGATCGAGGTGCTGGAGGGGCTGGAACCCGTCCGGCGCCGCCCAGGCATGTATATCGGCGGAACCGATGACCGTGCGCTGCATCACCTCGCCGCCGAAGTCATCGACAATGCGATGGACGAAGCTGTTGCCGGGCATGCCACCCGGATCGAGGTCTCGCTGGAAGAAGGCAACCGGCTGAGCGTGTCGGACAATGGCCGCGGCATCCCGGTTGAGGAACATCCCAAATATCCCGGCAAATCGACGCTTGAAGTTATCCTTTCGACCCTGCACTCCGGCGGCAAGTTTTCCGGCAAAGCGTATGCCACCAGCGGCGGTCTGCACGGCGTTGGGGTCAGCGTCGTCAATGCCCTGTCATCCGATACGCGGGTGGAGGTTGCGCGGGACCGTCAGCTCTATGCCCAGAATTTCGCCCGCGGGCTGACCCTAGGGCCGATCGAGAAACTCGGACCAACGCCGAACCGGCGCGGCACCACCGTCAGCTTTACCCCGGACACGGAGATTTTCGGGGACCGGCAATTCAGGCCGATCCGGTTGTTCAAGCTTGCCCGGTCAAAGGCATATCTGTTTGCCGGGGTGGAAATCCGCTGGAAATGCGCGGCTTCGCTGGTCAGCGAAGATGTCCCGGCGGAAGCGACCTTCAAATTCCCGGGCGGGCTGGCAGATCATCTGGCCGAGCAAGTCGGTGAACGCGAATGCGTCACTGCCCAGCCCTTTGTCGGTAGCCAGGAATTTCCGGCAAACGAAGCGGGCGACATCATGGGCCGCGCTGAATGGGCGATTGCATGGCCGCTTTATTCAGACGGCTCGTTCAGCTGGTACTGCAACACGGTACCAACCCCCGATGGCGGGACGCATGAACAGGGTTTGCGCGGAGCTCTGACCAAGGGACTGCGTGCATTTGGCGAATTGATCGGCCAGAAGAAAGCCAAGGACATCACCGCCGATGACGTGATGACTGGCGGCGAAATGATGCTCTCGGTATTCATCCGCGATCCGCAATTCCAGAGCCAGACCAAGGACCGCCTGACCAGCCCGGAAGCAGCGCGTCTGGTTGAAAACGCGATGCGCGATCATTTCGATCATTTCCTGTCCGACAATATGGAACGGGGCAAGGCGCTGCTCGGCGAAGTGATGGAGCGGATGGACGAGCGCCTGCGCCGCAAGCAGGAGCGCGACATCAAGCGCAAGACCGCGACCAATTCAAAGAAGCTGCGCCTGCCCGGCAAGCTCACCGATTGTTCGGGTGACGGCAAGGGCGAAACGGAACTGTTCATTGTCGAAGGCGATTCGGCTGGCGGCAGCGCAAAACAGGCTCGTAACCGCAAGACGCAGGCCATCCTGCCGATCCGCGGCAAGATCCTCAATGTCGCCAGCGCTACTTTGGACAAGATCCGCGCCAATAATGAAATCGCCGATCTGTCGCTGGCGATGGGTTGCGGAACCCGCAAGGATTGTGACGCGGATAATCTGCGTTACGACCGGATCGTGATCATGACCGATGCCGATGTCGACGGCGCGCACATTGCCACGCTGTTGATGACGTTCTTCTTCCAGGAAATGCCCGACATCGTCCGCAAGGGGCACCTCTACCTCGCCCAGCCGCCGCTCTACCGCCTGACCGCCGGCAAGGAGAGCCGCTACGCCCGTGACGACGCGCACCGCGCCGAATTGGAGGCAACGGTATTCAAGGGCAAGAATGTCGAAGTGGGCCGCTTCAAGGGCCTTGGCGAAATGAACCCGCAGCAATTGCGCGAAACCACCATGGACCCGGCCACGCGCAACCTGATCCGGATCACCCTGCCGCCTGAATTCGAGCAGCGCGCGGCGGTGAAGGAACTGGTCGACCAGCTAATGGGCCGCAATCCGGAACATCGCTTCAATTTTATCCAGAACCGCGCCGGTGAACTCGACCGCGACATGATTGATGCCTGACGACTTCCTGCTATAGTTTCAGCAGGAAATTCAGGGGGACCAGACAATGCGGCACATGCTTGTGAAGGCTGCCCTGTGCGGTGCATTGTGCGGCGCGGCGATGTTACCGGCCGGCCCAGCGATGGCTCAGGATATTCAGGAACCGGTGGCAGTAAACATCATTGAGCGCCGCGCCGCGGATGTCGCTGCGGTCCTGCGGGGCGAGGCTGCGGCGAACGAAGTTTTTGCAGAGGCCTTTCTTGCGGCGGTACCGGAAGCGCAGCTGCGGGCGCTGACCGCCCAGATGGAAGGGCAATTCGGCGCGCTGCAAGCGCTCGAAGGTGTCGAGCAAACCGGCCCGGATTCGGCGGTGATTGCCCTTCGCTTCGACCGGATGATTGTGCGAGGCCTGATGACAATTGGTGAAGGTGATCCGCGGCTCGTCGTCGGACTCTTGCTGAATGATTATCAGCCCGTGAATGATGATGTGGACACCATCCGCGCCAACATTGCCGCATTACCCGGCGTCGTGAGTGTGCTCTACGCGCCGCTGGATGCCGCCGCGCCGCCTACCTTCGCGATCAATTCAGACCGACAAATGGCAATCGGTTCGACCTTTAAACTGTACATCCTTGCTGCGCTCGCCCGATCGATTGCCAATGGAGAGCGCAATTGGAGTGATGTGGCGTCGCTCGACCGCAAATCGCTTCCAAGCGGTCAAATGCAAAATTGGCCTGAAGGTTCGCCAGTGACATTGCACTCGCTGGCCTCGATGATGATCTCGATCAGCGACAATACCGCGACCGATGTACTGCTTCACGAAGTCGGTGTGGATGCTGTGGAAGCAGAATTGATCGGCAGCGGCCATGCCGATCCAGACAGGACGCTGCCATTCCTCAGCACGCTCCAGATGTTTGCTCTCAAGGGTAGCGAGGACAATCTACGCAAGTACGAAGCCGCGAGCGAGGTAGGCCAGCGCCGCATCCTTGATGACTTCGAAGATGATAGCGGCGGCGACCCCAAGCTGATTACCCCTCCCCGTTTCACCGAACCGACCGCGATCGATACAGTGGAATGGTTCGCTAGCGGTGACGATTTGCGCAAATTGATGCGGACTCTGGCGGATATGCCCGATCCGACCGCGCGGCAGATCATGTCGATCAATACAGCACTGCCCAAGGCGCGGCGCGATGAATGGCGATATACCGGATACAAGGGCGGTTCGGAACCGGGAGTGCTCAACCTCACCTGGCTGCTGCAGGATAAGGCAGAGCGCTGGTACGTACTGGCGATGAGCTGGAACAACACCGAGGCTGCGGTCTCCCATTTCGATTTCGAATTATTGGCGCAGCGAATTCTGCCGCTTACATTTTGACCGGAAAGTTCCGCTGCCGTTACGGCATGGCGGACGAACTGTATGCCTCAGAGCGGTGGTGTAAAGTGCGGGCCATCGCGGAGCTCACCGCTACCCTTGCCCTTTACGGAAACCCGCCTTAACCCGCGTGCCAAGATATTTGTACCGCACAGGAAATTCCATGACCGATCAGACCACCGGGCGTTTTGAAGGCACCCAATCCTATATTGCCACCGAAGACCTGAAGGTAGCGGTTAACGCAGCCGTTACCTTGCGCCGACCGTTGCTGGTCAAGGGCGAACCCGGCACCGGCAAGACGGTGCTGGCGCATGAAGTCGCCAAGGCAATGGGCGCGCCGCTGATCGAATGGAACGTCAAATCCACCACCAAAGCCCAGCAGGGCCTGTACGAATATGACGCAGTGGCGCGGCTGCGCGACGGCCAGCTGGGCGAAGAGCGGGTCCATGACATCTCGAACTACATCAAGAAGGGCAAATTGTGGGAGGCTTTCACCAGTCCCGAATTGCCCGTGCTGCTGATCGACGAGATCGACAAGGCGGACATCGAATTCCCGAACGATTTGCTCCAGGAACTCGACCGGATGAGCTTCGACGTTTATGAAACGAAGGAGCGGATCGAAGCGAGGGAACGCCCGGTCATTATCATCACATCGAACAATGAAAAGGAACTGCCAGACGCCTTCCTGCGCCGCTGTTTCTTCCATTACATCAAATTCCCGGACCGTGACACGATGCGCGAAATCATCGATGTCCACTTTCCCGACATCCAGAAAATCCTGGTCACCAAGGCGATGGATATCTTCTACGAAATCCGTGAAGTTCCCGGCCTCAAAAAGAAGCCGAGCACATCGGAATTGCTCGACTGGCTCAAGCTATTGCTCAACGAAGACATGCCGCTGGAAGTGTTGCAGGACCGCGATCCGGCAAAGGCTATCCCGCCGATGCATGGCGCGCTGCTGAAGAACGAGCAGGACGTGATGCTGTTCGAACGTCTAGCCTTCATGTCGCGCCGCCAAGGGGGCTAATCGTACCCTCCCCTTCTCGGCAGCCGTTCAATCCTCGAAGGAATACGCCAGTTCGAAATCGCCCCAGCGGCGGCCGTTGATGATCATCGGCACATAGACATTGCGGACCACCAGATATTTCTGGCCGTCGCCTTCCTGCCGGTACACGGCCATCATGTACGGCGCGGTGCTCCGCTTGGCCTTCTGGTCCAGCGTGTCGAATATGATCCGGCCATTCCGGCAGAATTCGGTGTCATGTGCCAGATCACCAGTTGGCTGGCGTGAATGCGCTGTCACATGGGTCGGCAGAAAGCCCTTCATGTCCGCTTGCGAGCACATCCTGATTGGTGCGCCCTGCGCAGAAATGCGGTCTATTACCGGGCGCCAGTTCTGATCGGCCCAATCGCTCAGACCAGTGCGGTAGCGCGGCGGATTGCTGCCTGCGACGTTCCGGTAGTTCTGGTCAAAGAGGGCGTCGACCGACAGTGCTCCGTCGGCAATTGCGACTTCGGCGCGTTCGGCAATTTCATTGGCAACGGATTGCGCGCGTTTGACCATCTCGCTGTCTTTTGGCGAGAGGCCGGCCTTGACGATAGCATCGAACATTTCGCTGGCGGTCAATTCCAGTTCATTCATTCGGTTGTGCGCGGTTTCGAGCTGGCCTTCGTTCTGGCGGGCAGCAACATCGAAACTTTCGAGCACATCCTGCACCCGGTGCACATGGCCGCTGATGGTGCTGGTCGAACGCGCGATCTGGTCGTTCTGACGGTCAACTTCCTCGACCAGTTCTGCGACACCATTGATGGTCTGTTCGATCTGGACGACTGAGTTCTTTGCTTCCCGGCTCGCTTCCGCGCCGCTTTCGATCTGGGCAATGACGCGTTCCGCTTCGCCGCCAAGGGTATCGATAGTGCGGCCGATTTCTTCCGTAGCCTTGCGGGTATCGTTGGCGAGACCTTTGACCTCGCTGGCGACGACCGCAAAAGTGCGTCCGGCATCGCCAGCGCGCATTGCTTCGATGGTGGCATTCAGTGCGAGAATATTGGTTGTTTCGGCGATCTGGTCGATGTCCTGCGCACAGCGGCGGACCTGTTCCATTGCCGCGGCAAAGCCGGTGACGTGCTGGGACAGCGTATCAACTAGGTCGAGCAGGTCGGAAATTCGGCCAAGCGAGGTCTGGATCATCTCTGTTCCTTGCCCCAGGCGCTCAATTGCGCGTTCGGACAGCAGGCGGGCCTCGTCGCTGGCTTCGGAAACCTTGCGCTGATCTGCCTCCAGTTCGGCCACAGTACCCTGCAGCGCGCCGTGTTCGGCCCGCAGCTTCTCAGAGGACTGAATCACGGACTGGACGATCCCGGCCACATCGGAGCAACCCACGGTAACTTCGCCGCAGCTTTCCGGGATCAGGTCGATCGAACCCGGAACAACATTACCGAAAGATTCATGCTTCATTGATCGCGGCCCTTGTTATTAGCTGCACTGCGCGTAGCCGATCATCGTTACGATCGCCTTAAGATCACTTGGAAACTGTATTGGTCAGGACCGGTTTTGCCCTGTTTGTGGCTTACGGTCTTTCGCTGCCGTGCTTTAAGGTCCCCGTACTGATCGATTCTTGCCGAATGACAGAGGCGCAACGGAATATGACCGCAACCGAGAACTTTCAGACCCATACCCGTTTCGGGAAAATCCGCGCCAGGCTGGAAGCTTTCAGCCCACGACCGGGGTGGCAATCGTGGCTTTATGAATTCCTCCTGTTCGGATTCAAGCAGGCGTGGGCATGCCTTTTCGGGGGCCTGATGCTGGCCCTGCTTATGGGCACGCATCTGCTGTATCCCGATGGCGCACTCCTCGCCCGCTACGATTTCCTGACACTTTCCGCCTTGGCCATCCAGTTGGCGATGCTCGGTTTCAGACTTGAAACGCTGAGCGAGGCAAAGGTGATCCTGGCGTTCCATGTGGTTGGAACGGTCATGGAGTTGTTCAAAACTTCGGCCGGGTCGTGGGCCTATCCGGAGGCGAGCTATCTACGGATTGGCGATGTTCCGCTGTTTTCCGGCTTCATGTATGCCGCCGTCGGCAGTTACATCGCGCGGGTCTGGCGGATATTCGATTTCCGTTATTCGCATTACCCACCCGCGTGGACGACCTACGCACTGGCCGCGGCGATCTACGTTAATTTTTTTGCGCATCATTATCTGGTCGATCTGCGCATGGGTCTGTTTGCCCTGCTTGGCATGCTGCATTGGCGCACGCGGATATATTTCAGGGTGTGGCAGGCCGATCGCTGGATGCCGCTGCTGCTGGGCTGGTTTCTGGTTGCGGTGTTTATCTGGTTTGCGGAAAATATCGCCACCTTTGCCCGGGCATGGACCTATCCCAACCAGGCGGAGGTCTGGACGATGGTCTCTTTCGGCAAACTAGGCGCTTGGTACATGCTGATGTATATCTCCTTCGTGTTGGTTGCCGCAGTACACAAACCCGCCGCCAAGAGACCACTGGCGCCGCAGCCAGAGGCAGGTTAGAGAACGCCCATGTTTTTCGATTTCATGGATGAATTGCGCGCCGCAGGGATCAAGGCTTCCTTCAAGGAACACCTGACCCTGCTCGAAGCGCTGGACAAGGATGTGATCGAGCAGACGCCCGAAGCATTCTATTACCTCAGCCGCGCCACCTTCGTTAAGGACGAAGGCCTGCTCGACCGATTCGACCAGGTGTTCAACAAGGTTTTCAAGGGGATCCTGACCGATTACGGCCAGCAGGCTGTTGATGTGCCGGAAGACTGGCTGAAAGCCGTCGCCGAAAAATTCCTCTCGCCCGAAGAAATGGAAGCGATCAAATCGTTGGGCGATTGGGACGAGATCATGGAGACGCTGAAGAAGCGGCTCGAGGAACAGGAAAAGCGCCATCAGGGCGGCAACAAATGGGTCGGCACCGGCGGCACATCGCCGTTCGGAAATTCCGGCTACAACCCCGAAGGCGTGCGGATCGGCGGGGAAAGCAAACACAAGCGTGCCATCAAGGTTTGGGAAAAGCGAGAATTCCAGAACCTCGACAACACCAAGGAACTGGGCACCCGCAACATCAAGATGGCAATGCGCCGCCTGCGCCGGTTTGCCCGCGAAGGTTCCGCGGACGAGCTTGATCTGGACGCAACTATCGAGGGCACTGCCAAGCAGGGCTGGCTCGACATTCACATGCGGCCCGAACGGCACAATGCGGTGAAACTGCTGCTGTTCCTGGATGTCGGCGGGTCGATGGATCCGTTCATCAAACTGGTCGAGGAGTTATTCAGCGCGGCAACCTCGGAATTCAAGAACCTCGAATTCTTCTACTTCCACAATTGCCTGTATGAAGGCGTGTGGAAAGATAATCGCCGCCGCTGGGCAGAGCGGACCAATACCTGGGATATCCTCCACAAATTCGGACATGACTACAAGATCGTGTTCGTCGGTGACGCGGCGATGAGCCCGTACGAAATCACCCATCAGGGCGGCAGCGTCGAACATATGAATGAAGAGGCAGGCGCGGTTTGGATGCAGCGGGTCACCAACACCTATCCCGCGACTGTCTGGATGAATCCCGTTCCCGAAAATCAGTGGAATTACTCGCAATCGACCAAGATGTTGAAGCAATTGGTCAATGACCGGATGTATCCACTGACGCTGAACGGCCTGGACGAGGCGATGCGCGAATTGAGCCGCAAGCACGGGTAGCCGCGAAAAGTTCCAGAGCGAAATAGTTGCGTAAACTTAGCGCGCGTTCCACATTAGCTTTTCTTGAGGAGGCTGAAATGGATAGCTTTGGTGCATTGGTCGGTTGGGGCCATTCGGACATTGGCGAGCGTCTAATGCTGAGGTTGGAAAGCATGCAGTCGAGTGAGGCGCTCGATCGCCATGACCCCGACATCTTCCGAATTCTAATGACCAAACAACAGGCTTTTGTTCTTGGCACTTACCTGATTGAAAAGTCGGGAAAGCCAGCCGTTGATCAAACCGAGCGCGGTTGGTTTCGCCGCCTATTTGGCTAACAATCCGTTGAGGATTCCGCGTGGCGCATCTTGCAGGCAAGGTGCCGTGTTCAATACAGCAAATGCTGGCGGATGGCCTTTCGCCAGAACGCTTCATCAGGCACCGCAATCATTTCCAGATCATCCGGTCCTAGCGCAGCATCATCGACCCATTGCCGCAAGCTCGGCCCGCCATTGATCACGTCGATCGCAAGACGGCCGAGTTCATACTCATAGGGAAAATCGCGCCACAGATCGTAATCCGGATCAAGATTGCGAATAGCCTTGAAAGCCAGCGCCTGAAGCCGCCACGGCTTGAACGCGGTGTGATCGTAGAAAGGGACCTCCGCATGGATCATCAGCGCGCTGCATAATTGGCCCTGATGCTTGTGAAAAGTCGGCTCGAAATAACATTCGCGCAGTTTGCACCCCGCCATCCATTGCGGCGCGATCCGCTGCATTTCCTGGTGCACCGCCGCCGCATCCAGATCGGGCGCTCCGAACAGCACCTCCAGCGGTCGGGTGGTACCCCGCCCTTCGCTGACAGTCGCGCCCTCGATCATCACGGTTCCGGCATAGGCGCGCGCCATGTTGACGTTGGCGGCATTGGGGCTGGGGTTGATCCAGACGCGGTCTTCTGGCCAGCCAAAGCCCGGCCCGTCCGGCTCCCACCCGCTCATTTCAATTACCCGGTAATCCACGTCGAGCCCGAAGTGGTCGATGAACCAATGGCCCATTTCTCCCATGGTCAGGCCGTGCCGCATCGGCATTGGCCCTGCGCCAACGAAGCTTTCCTGGCCTGGCACCAGCAAAGTGCCTTCCACTGGCCTGCCAGCAGGATTCGGCCGATCAAGTACCCACACGATCTTCCCATGCTTGTCCGCTTCCTCAAGAAGATAAAGCAGCGTCGTGACGAAGGTGTAGATGCGGCAACCGAGGTCCTGTAGATCGAACAGGAATACATCGGCGCTGGACATCATCTGGCCGGTCGGACGGCGAACTTCGCCATAGAGGCTGAATACCGGGATGTTATAAACCAGATCGGTCTCGTTCAGCGTCTCGACCATATTGTCCTGCTTGTCGCCCTTCAGACCATGCTGGGGACCAAAAGCAGATGTGATATTCACTTCCGCCGCAATAAGCGCATCCAGCGAGTGGGTGAGGTCTTCGGTTACCGAGGCCGGATGCGCGACCAACGCCACCCGCTTGCCTACCAGTTCGGCGCGCAGACGGGGTTCCGCCAGCAAACGGTCAATGCCGAATTTCACGCTCATGCGGCAGGTCCTTCAAGATGGAGCGAACGGCAGATTTTGCTGTGAAACTCAGGCTTGCCCGCCGGGAATGCCAGCGCCCAGAACTGGATGTTGCCCTTATGATCCTCGATAATTCCGTTCAGCGCGACGTCTGCGGGCAAGGGGAGCGCGGAAACAATATCAGCCTCCACAATGAGGGTGTCCCCTTCCCTGCGATACCGGATTGCTACCTCAGCAGGTGCATCGCTGCGGTTCAAACGAAAATCGTCGAAATCATAGCAGGCCCAGCGGGTCGAGGGCGAAAGGTTGAACTCACGATAATAGGTTCCGCCAACGGGCTGCCAGAAAATCTCGAAGCAGGTGGTCCGCCACAAATCATGCATCCTTGCCGGATCGGTGACTTCGGGAATGATGATCGCATCAAGATCGCCGGTCGCCCGGAAAACCGCTCGGCAACCGGTTTCAGTCGGTTCGATCGAGGCGCTGATTGCGGTGACAGGCCCGGCCGGGCATTCGGGATGCAGGATCAAATTGTTCATGCCCCTGCCTATTGCTTAGCCGGATGCCGCTTTCAAGCATTCTGCGGCAAGCTATTAGCGTTTCCCCGCAGCAATTTCGCTGCTAGACGCCGCGGAATATGAACCAATATTCATCCAATCTCCTCCGCCTGCTCGACGAGCGCGGCTATATTCACCAGACCACAGATGCGGCAGCGCTTGACTCGCTGGCGGCCAAGCAGGTCGTCCCCGGTTATATTGGCTTCGATGCGACCGCGCCTTCGCTGCATATCGGTAGCCTGGTCCAGATCATGATGCTGCGCAGGTTGCAGCAGACTGGCCACAAGCCGATTGTGCTGATGGGAGGCGGGACCACCAAGGTTGGCGATCCATCAGGAAAGGATGAAAGCCGCAAGATGCTGACGTCTGAAGCCATCGACGGAAACATCGCTTCCATCCGGACCGTGTTCGAACGTCTGCTGACCTTCGGCGATGGGCCCACCGATGCCATAATGGTCAATAATGACCATTGGCTGGGCGAACTGAAGTATATCGAATTGCTGCGCACGGTCGGACCGCATTTTACCATCAACCGCATGCTGACATTCGATTCTGTGAAGCTGCGGCTTGAACGCGAACAGCCGCTGACTTTCCTCGAATTCAATTACATGATCCTCCAGGCCTATGACTTCCGGGAACTTGCGACGCGCCAGAATTGTCGGTTGCAGCTTGGTGGTAGCGACCAGTGGGGCAATATCGTCAACGGGATCGAACTGACGCGCCGGATGGACGGGATCGAGGTGTACGGTGTCACCACGCCGCTGCTGACCACGGCTGACGGTTCGAAGATGGGCAAGACTGCCGCCGGCGCTGTGTGGCTGAATGAAGCCCAACTGCCGAATTACGATTTCTGGCAATACTGGCGCAATGTCGATGACCGGGACGTCGGACGGTTCCTGCGGCTGTTCACCGATCTCCCGCTCGACCAAATTGCCCGGCTCGAAGCGTTGGAAGGCAGCGCCATAAACGACGCGAAGGTCGTGCTTGCCAACGAAGTCACTGGCCTCGTCCGCGGCACGGAGGCGTCCCAGGCAGCGGCACATACTGCTTCGGCAACCTTTGCTGGAGGCGGACTTGGCGAAGACCTGCCCACCCTTTCAATAGGTGGCGATGGCATGGGGATCACTGCGATTTGTACCGCAATCGGCTTTACCCAGTCCAATGGCGAAGCGAAGCGCAAGATTGCAGAAGGCGCGGTGAAGATCGACGATGTGGCCGTCACAGACACCGGTTTGCACCTTACAATTTCAGCTGGTGAGGGCCGGAAGCTGAGCCTGGGCAAGAAGAAACACGGTATCCTGACCCTCTGAATCCCCCAGAACGTCGCGGATATGTCTCAATTCAGGACAATCAGCTTTTACAAAATATCAGCCTTTTGGCGCCATACGTCGTTTTCCAAGAACATAGGGAAGGCGAGGACCATTGACAGTCGGAGCACAATTATCAGTAACCGATCTACGCCGGGCAACGCGCCATCCGGTTGATTTCCCGGTTATTGCGGAGCATCGCGATCACGGTGATCTGAAGCTGCATATCAGCAATGTCTCAGCACATGGATTCATGGTGGACGATGGCCAGAATCTGGCCCGTGGTGACCGCGTCATCGTGCGCTTGCCGGTAGTCGGCCGGATCGAGGCCTATGTCATCTGGCTGCGTGAAAACCGCGCCGGGTTCCAGTTCGAACGGATCATCCGGTACGATGATTTCATGCAGATCATTGATACGCTGCAACCTAACCCTCGCCTGCGCAAGACGCGCTGACCCCGTAAAGCGTGGAGCATCACCGCGCAGCGGTGACTGATCGCTTGGAATTACCTGCAGCGCCTGCCATGGCGCGGCGGTGAGCAACGTAAATCCCGACCTGATCACAACCCCTTTAGCTATCGCTGATTACCGGCGATACTGGATGGCGCGTTTCATGGCCGTTTTCGCGACGATCTCGATGGTCGTGCTGATCGGTTACCAGACCTATGACATCGCGCGCGCCGATTACGGGATGGACCGGCCAGAGGCCGCATTCCAGCTGGGCCTCCTGGGCCTCGCGCAATTCATTCCCCTGTTCCTGCTGACGCCCGTCGCGGGCATCGCCGCGGACCGGTTCGACCGGCGCATGGTCGTGTTGCTCGCGAACCTGGTGGATGGGTGCATCGCCGTAACCCTGGCTGTCCTGACTTATCAGGATGCGCTTAACTTGCCGATCCTGTTTACACTGGCCGCACTCCACGGGGCTGCGCGCGTATTCAATGGCCCAGCGCTCAGCTCGATCGCACCGAATATTGTCCCGCCGCGTCTGTTGCCGCGCGCTATCGCGCTTGGTTCCATTGCCTGGCAAGTTGGCACGGTCGTAGGGCCCGGGGTTGGCGGCGTGCTGTTCGAGATGTCCCCTTCCCTGCCGCATTTCCTGTCTGCCGGCCTGCTAGTCGTGTCGGGCCTGCTGATCATGTCGATCCGGCCGATGCGCGCCAAACAGGAAGGTCCGCCGGTTCATCCGATCCGGCAAATCCTGCTCGGATTTCAATTTGTGAAGCGCGAGCGATTCCTGCTCGGCTGCATCACGCTTGACCTGTTCGCGGTCCTGCTGGCCGGGGCCACAGCCCTGCTGCCGGTTTACGCCCGCGATATCCTGGATGTGGGCGCAGACGGCCTCGGCTTCATGCGCGGGGCGATTGCCGCAGGCGCTGCGGTGGTCGCGCTGCTGCTGTCCTTCAGGCCGCTCGAGCACAATGTCGGGGTCAAGATGCTGTGGTCTGTTGGCGTGTTCGGCGCGCTGACCATCGCCTTTGCCTTGTCGCGAGATTTCTACCTGTCGATGGGAATTCTGGCGTTGCTTGGTGCGGCAGACATGGTGTCGGTGTTCATCCGATCGTCTCTGGTCCAGTTGAATACACCGGATTCCATGCGCGGGCGTGTCTCGTCAATTTCCGGACTTGCTATTTCCGCGTCGAACGAGCTGGGCGAAATGCAGTCGGGCCTGGCTGCTGCTATCCTTGGCGCAACAGGGGCGGTTGTATTTGGCGGCGCGGGCGCGATATTCGTTACACTAATGTGGGCGTGGCTGTTTCCTGAAATCAGGAATGCAAAGACGTTCTCATCCAAATATCTGGACGATCATCCGCCCCAGGACATGCCAACGGAGAAAACATCATGAAAGCCGCATCTGTTCTCGCCACTATCGGCAATACACCGCACATTCGCTTGTCACGGATGTTTCCCGATCATGAGGTCTGGATCAAGTCGGAACGGTCCAATCCGGGCGGTTCGATCAAGGACCGTATCGCCCTCGCGATGATCGAAGCGGCGGAGCAATCGGGTGAATTGAAGCCCGGCGGCACAATTATTGAGCCGACATCCGGCAACACCGGGGTTGGCCTTGCAATGGTCGCCGCCGTCAAAGGCTACTCGCTGCTTCTGGTGATGCCGGAATCGATGTCGATCGAACGGCGGCGCCTGATGCTGGCCTACGGCGCGAAATTCGACCTGACCGACAAGGCCAAGGGCATGAAAGGCGCAATCGAGCGCGCGCAAGAATTGGTCGAGCAGACGCCGGGCGCATGGATGCCGCAACAATTCGACAATCCTGCCAATGTCGCGGTCCATGTCGCAACCACATCCCAGGAAATCCTGCGCGATTTCGCTGACGAACCGATCGATGTGATGATCACAGGTGTCGGGACCGGCGGTCACCTGACCGGCTGCGCAGAGGAATTGAAGCGCCACTGGCCGCACATGAAGGCCTTCGCGGTCGAGCCGGAGCTTTCGCCGGTCATTGCGGGCGGCAAGCCTGGCCCGCATCCGATCCAAGGCATCGGAGCAGGCTTTATCCCGGGCAATCTGCATACCAAGGCAATCGATGGCGCAATCCAGGTCGATGCAGAGAAATCCAAGGAAATGGCGCGCCGTTCCGCGGCCGAAGAGGGCCTGCTGGTCGGGATTTCCAGCGGCGCAACACTGGCAGCGATTGCCGCAAAACTGCCCGATCTGGCACCCGGGACTCGTATCATGGGTTTCAACTACGATACCGGCGAACGGTACCTGTCGGTCCCGGATTTCCTGCCGGCCGAATAGTCACGGCAGAACTCAGGCAAAAAAAGGGGCGCCCACGCAAGCGGGCGCCCTTTCTGTTTGTGCATTTGCGATGATCAGGCCGCAGTGGCGAAGTCATCTTCCTGCAATGCCATCATCGAATCCGCACCGGTCTCAATCTTGCGGCGCAGTGCACCGGCATCCGGAATGAAGCGGTCGGCGAAATAGCGGGCGGTGGTCAGCTTGGCTTCGTAGAACGCCTTGTCGTCGGTTCCAGCGGCCAGCGTGGCAGCGGCAACCTTGGCCATGCGCAGCCACATCAGGCCGAGCGATACGATGCCCATGATGTGCATGTAATGATGCGCACCGGCCCCCAGATCGTTCGGGCTCTGCATGGCATGCTGCATGAACCACATCGTGGCCGCCTTCTGGTCGGTCAGCGCGTTGTCGAGCGCTTCGGCAATGGGTTTCAGCGTCTCGTCATTCTTCGCTTCGGCGATTTCACCATCGACTGTCGTGAAGAATGCCTGGATTGCCGCGCCGCCCTTGTGGGCCAGCTTCCGGCCGCACAGATCCATCGCCTGAACGCCATTGGTGCCTTCGTAGATCATGGCAATGCGCGAATCGCGGACGAATTGCTCCATCCCCCATTCGGCAATGTAGCCGTGGCCGCCATAGACCTGCTGCATGTTGTTCGCGATGTCATAGCCCTTGTCTGTGCCGTAGCCCTTGATCACAGGCGTCAGCAGGCTGATGATCATGTCTGCTTCTTCGCGCTCTGCCTCGGTCTGCGCCTTGTGCGTGAGATCGACCTGCAAAGCGCCCCACAGCGCCAATGCGCGCATGCCTTCGGTGAATGCCTTGGCATCCATCAGCATCCGGCGAACGTCCGGGTGGACGAAGATCGGATCAGCCAGCGCCTGCGGTTCTGCCGGACCGGTCAGGGCGCGGCCCTGGCGGCGATCAAGCGCATAGGTAACTGCGTTCTGGTAGGAGATTTCAGCTTGCGCGAGGCCCTGGATGCCGACGCCAAGACGTGCCGCATTCATCATGATGAACATGGCTGCGAGGCCCTTGTTCTCTTCGCCAACCATCCAGCCGGTCGCACCGTCATAGTTCATCAGGCAGGTGGAGTTGCCGTGGATGCCCATCTTTTCTTCGATAGAACCGCACATCACTCCGTTGCGCTCACCCGGATTGCCGTCTGCATCCACGAGGAACTTCGGCACGATGAACAAGGAGATACCCTTGGAGCTGTCCGGTGCACCGGGCGTCTTTGCCAGCACCAGGTGAATGATATTTTCGGACATGTCGTGTTCGCCAGCCGAGATGAAGATCTTGGTGCCGGTGATCGCGTAGGATCCGTCCGCCTGCGGTTCAGCCTTGGTGCGGATCATGCCCAGATCGGTGCCGCAATGCGGCTCTGTCAGGTTCATGGTGCCGGTCCATTCACCTGAAATCATCTTGGGAAGGTACATTTCCTTCTGTTCGTCCGATCCCTTGGCGGTGATCGCGGAGATCGCACCGGACGTCAGGCCGGGATACATCGCGAATGCCTGGTTCGACGTAGCCATGAATTCCTCGACCACGAAGCCGAGAACGTGCGGCATGCCCTGCCCGCCATATTGTTCGGACTGCGCAATCGTGCCCCAGCCGGATTCGCGGTATTGCGCAAAGGCTTCCTTGAAGCCAGTTGGCGTGGTCACGCTGCCGTCGGCATGACGCGTGCAGCCTTCGCGGTCGCCGACCTGGTTCAGAGGGTGAAGTACCTCAGCACAGAACTTGCCGGCTTCGTTAATAACCGTGTCGATCATGTCTGCCGAAGCATTTTCAAAGCCGGGCAGATTCCCGTAGCTGGCAAGGTCCAGCAATTCATTGACGACGAAGCGCGTGTCACGCGTCGGGGCGGTATAGGATGGCATATAAAAGTCCTTTGTGGAGGGATCTTAGTTCGGGGATCAGCCTTCGGCGCTGTCCAGATCAAGGCGTTCGATTTGTTTGATGAAGTCGGTCAATTCGCTGATCGAGGAATCGATGTCGTCGCGCTGCGCCTTCAATTTCGCCACATGTCTGCGGCAGCGGTCGATGGTGACCCGGCGCTGTTCAACCCGGCCATCGTCCAGATCATAAAGATCGATCATCTCTCGGATTTCAGTCAGGCTGAAGCCGACATTCTTCGCCCGCATGATCCACGCCAGCCGCGCACGATCACGCTTCGAATACACTCTGGTCAGACCGATGCGGGCGGGTGCAACCAGCCCTTCATCTTCGTAAAAACGAAGGGCCCGGGCGGTACAGTCGAATTCGGACGTCAGGTCTGAAATGCTGAATTGTTCGCGCGATAATTTGTCGGGCCGTTCCAAGTGCGCGCCAGCATGGCGGGCATGGCCGGGATGATCACCGGTGGTCTGAGAAGGTTTGGCGTGGGCTGTGTTTGACATGCAGCCTGCCTATATAACCTTTACGTAAAGGTCAACTGGTTTTGGGCTTCAATACGCCGCTTTCCAGCGCCCTGAAGAAACAGGAACGCGAGCCGGTGTGACAAATCGGCCCTGCTGGCTCGCATTCCAGAACCAGCGAATCCTGATCGCAATCGACCAGAAGCCGCCGCACCTTGAGAATGTTTCCCGAGCTCTCGCCCTTCATCCACAACGTGCCGCGGGACCGGGAATGGAAATGGGCAATCCCGCTTTCGCGTGTCTTGTCGATCGCCAATTGGTTCATCATGGCGACCATCAGGATATCCTTCGTGCCAGCATCGACGACAACTGCGGTCAACAAACCGTTGGAATCAAACTTTGGCATGAAGGCGCTGCCTGTTTCGCGATCGGCACTTCCGCTATTTTCATTGGTCACAACTGTTCCTTCTCGCAGCCAGATTTCCGCGTCATGAAGTCAAATATCGATGTTGCAGGATAACAACAGACGGTGCGCAAAATCCGAACGAAACGCACAAGGCACTTTGATGTTACCCGGCTTGGTGGAATGTAGCGGTCGTGGTTCGAAAGAGCCACCCACCGAATGTCGGTGCCACAAGAGCGCCAGGTTCAGGGGAATACGGAGATGCAGCCCGCTAACGCGTTGGCGCCTCCGAACGATGAGGGATTGGACCCGGGTAATCCTCTGGGGGGATGGTTACCGAACCGCAAGGCGGGTCCAGCATTAATCGTCACGTGGCGCCCGGGTCCGTATCGGTCCCGGGCGTTATGTTTTTCGGACTTAGATCCAGCGCTTCGTCCATCACGCGGGCAAAGCAGGCGACGATTACCTTTTACGCACCAGCCTTTTTCAACGCCTTAACGCCTGCATCGCTGGTTGCGCCGCTGGTAAGAACATCGTCGACCAAAATGATATTTGCGCCTTTCACTATCTGAGTATGACCAGCCGAAATCGCAATCGCTCCTGAAAGCGCTCTGGCGCGTGCCTTTCTACCCAGCCCGCCAAGTGAGGCGTTGCCTTGTTGCGGGCCAACCCATCCAGCAGCAATGTAGCCCCGGTCAACTTCGCCAATTCGCCTCCCAGCAATGCGGCCTGATTGTACCCCCGCTGCCATAGCCTCCACCGGTGGAGCGGTACCGGGACGATCAGCCATTCGCCGTCCAATTGCGGTAGCCGCGCGGCGATCAGCCGGGCCAGCATCGGCGCCATCGCAATCCGGCGGCCGTGCTTGAGGGCCAGAACCAGTTTGCGCGAGGCCGCGTTGTACAGCGTACCCGCGGCGATACCGTCATGCCGCGGCGGATCGGACAGACAAGGCGCGCACATTGCCCCCTCTGCCGCTGAACCGCCGCCAAATGGCCGCTGGCACGCTGCACAGCAGGGTTCGCCCGGGATCTGCAATTCCGACCAACACGGTGCGCATAGACCCTGCTGCCCGGCAATACTGCCGCCGCACAGTGAACACCGGGGCGGAAAGATCAAATCGACAATTGGCGCAGTGCTTTTGCACAAGATTTGCCGCGATGATCGATCCCAGGGACATGGCGACCGTCCTGCCGTGCTTGCGCTGGGCTGGCAAGCACGGCAAAGCGCTGCGATGCCGCCCAGCACCGCGCCCCGTATTTTTGATGCCTCCCGCCGCGTGGCGCTTCGCCGCCGCGCATTGCGCCTGTCACAGGAACATGGTGCCGCGCGGTTTATCATGGATGACATGGTCGAGGATATCGCCGACCGCTTGAGTTTCATGCAAGCTGAGCCCGCACGCTGCCTGATCATTGGTGACCGGCACGCCGCCCTCGCCGCCGCTCTAGCCGCGCCGGGACGGGAGATCATACCCGCCGATCCGCTTTCGCTGGACGAGGAGCAGCCCCTGCCCCTTGATCATTGTGATCTGATCGTCACCCTGTCCTCGCTCGACACCGTCAACGATCTGCCCGGTGCGCTGATCCACCTGCGTAATGCGCTTGCCGCCGGCGGTTTGATGATTGCGAGCTTTGTTGCCGCCGGCAGCGTGCCAATACTGCGACAGGCGATGTTTGCTGCCGATGGTGACCGGCCGGCGGCGCGGATGCATCCAATGGTCGATAACCGGGCCGGGGCAGAGTTGATGCAGCGTAGTGGCTTCGCCCGCCAAGTCGTTGATTCGCGGGCTATTCAGGTCAATTATCGCAGTTTCGAGCAGCTGGTCGCCGATCTCCGGGCCCAGGGGCTTACCTCGGTGCTATCCTCCCGCACTCCGCCCTTGACCAAGTCCGCTCTCGAGATCGCCCGGCGGAACTTCATGGATCATGCCGACGATCAGGGACGGGTCACGGAAAGTTTCGAGATACTCACCCTAACCGGCTGGAAATCTTAGCGTAACGAAGCTTGGGCAGCCGCCAGCCGAGCAATCGGCACCCGGTATGGCGATGCGCTGACGTAATCCAGCCCGACTTCCTCGCAGAACTCGATACTGGCCGGATCGCCGCCATGTTCGCCGCAGATGCCTAGCTTGATGTCGGGCTTGGTCGCTCGCCCACGTTCCGCCGCCAACCGGACCAATTGCCCGACACCCTCGATATCGAGACTGACGAAAGGATCGCGCGCGAAGATGCCTTTTTCCACATATGGGGCCAGGAACCGCGCCGAATCATCACGCGAAACACCCAGAGTTGTCTGGGTCAAATCATTGGTTCCAAACGAGAAGAACAGTGCCTCATGCGCAATTTCGTCTGCCATCAGGGCTGCGCGCGGCAATTCGATCATCGTGCCGACCAGATATTCGATCGAACGGCCCTTATCCGTGAAGACTTCCTGCGCTACCCGGTCGATCAGCACTTTCAGGATCGCCAACTCGCGCCGTGTTGCGACCAGCGGCACCATGATCTCCGGTACCGGAGCCTCGCCCGATGCCTCGGCAACTTCGCAAGCCGCCTCGAATATCGCGCGCGCCTGCATCTCGTAGATTTCGGGATAGGTAATGCCGAGCCGGCAGCCGCGGTGGCCCAGCATCGGGTTGAATTCGTGCAATTCCGCTGCCCGACGCTTCAGATGGTCGACCCCCAACCCGGTCTCGTCGGCCAGATCAGCAAAGTCCGCATCGGCGGTAGGCAGGAATTCATGAAGTGGCGGGTCGAGCAGGCGGATGGTGCATGGCAGCCCGACCATGACCTCGAAAATCTGGCGAAAATCATCACGCTGTTCAGGCAGGAGCTTGGCGAGCGCCTTGCGCCGGCCCTTTTCGTCCTCCGCCAGGATCATCTGGCGCACCGCGCTGATCCGCCGTGCATCGAAGAACATGTGTTCTGTGCGGCACAGCCCGATGCCTTCCGCGCCGAATTGCCGCGCCATGCGGCAATCGTCGGGCGTTTCCGCATTGGTCCGCACGCGCATCCGGCGGTGCTTGTCCGCCCACACCATCAAAGTACCGAAGTCGCCGACCAGTTCGGGTTCGATTGTCGGCACCAGCCCGTCCATCACTTCGCCCTTCGCCCCGTCGAGAGTGATCAAATCGCCTTCGCGCTTTTCAGCGGCACCAATGCGCAGGGTGCGCGCGGACATGTCGATCGAGACCTGGGACGCGCCAGAGACGCAGGGGCGCCCCATACCGCGCGCTACCACCGCTGCGTGGCTGGTCATGCCGCCACGTGCGGTCAGGATGCCCTGGGCGGCGTGCATGCCGTGAATATCCTCCGGCGAAGTTTCCACCCGCACCAGGATCACCTTTTCTCCGCGCGCGGCATATTGTTCCGCCGTATCGGCATCGAGCACGATCTTGCCGCTGGCCGCGCCGGGCGATGCCGGCAGTCCGGTGGTCAGCACCGTACGCGGTGCATCGGGGTCGAGCCGCGGGTGCAGTAATTGATCGAGCGCCATCGGATCGATCCTCAGCACGGCCTCGCGCTCGTCGATCAGGCCTTCGCCGACCATATCAACCGCCATCTTCAAGGCTGCCCGTGCAGTCCGCTTGCCGCTGCGGGTCTGCAGCATCCACAGCTTGCCTTCCTGCACGGTGAATTCGATATCCTGCATGTCGCGGTAATGGCGTTCCAGCAGGTCGAATACCTCGGCCAGCTCGGCATAGGCCTTGGGCATGGCTTCTTCCATGCTCAGCGGTTTGGCGCCGGCAGCTTCGCGGGCGTCCTTGGTCAGGTATTGCGGCGTGCGGATGCCTGCGACCACATCTTCGCCCTGCGCATTGATCAGATATTCGCCGTAATAGGCTTTCTCGCCGGTCGACGGGTTGCGGGTGAAGGCAACGCCAGTGGCGCTGGTATCGCCCATGTTGCCGAACACCATTGCCTGCACATTGACCGCAGTGCCCCAGTCAGACGGGATATCGTTCAAGCGGCGATAGACCTTCGCCCGGTCCGCATCCCAGCTGTCGAACACGGCAGCGATCGCGCCCCACAATTGTTCATGCACATCGAGCGGGAATGGCTGCCCGCGCTCCTGTTCGACGATTGACTTGTATTCCGCGACCAGCACCTTCCAGTCGTCAGCATCCATCTCGGTATCGGCGTAGAAGCCCTTGTCTTCCTTGGCGATTTCCAGCGCTTCTTCGAACAACCCGTGATCCACGCCGAGCACTACATCGGAATACATCTGGATGAACCGGCGGTAGGAATCCCAGGCGAAACGCTCGTCGCCAGATGTCGCCGCAAGGCCCGCGACGGTTTCGTCATTCAGGCCCAAATTCAGCACCGTGTCCATCATCCCGGGCATGGAAACCCGCGCGCCGGAACGGACGGACACCAGCAGCGGATCTTCCTTGCTGCCGAACGACTTGCCAACGGTTGCTTCGATATATTTGAGCGCCTCGGCCACGTCTGAGCGCAGTTCAGCGGAGAAATCCGCCCCGCCGGCCAGATATTTCACACATTCTTCGGTGGTGATGGTGAAGCCGGGGGGAACCGGCAGGCCGATTTCGGCCATTTCGGCCAGGTTCGAACCCTTGCCGCCAGTGATGGTCTTGTCTTTCGCGCGGGGATCGACTGCCGCGGATGTGCCGCCGAAGGTGTAGACCGTCTGCATTGGAGAAATTATCCTTCGATTTTCGAGAAGTCCGCTACGTTGTGCACTGCAGCACGAAACTGCGCAAGCAAGTCCAGCCGTGCGGCGCGTTTGTTTTCTTCATCGGCGTTAACGGTAACTTCCTCGAAAAACGCATCGATCGGCGCGCGCAGACTGGCAAGCGCAGCCATTGCAGCGGAGAAATCTTCCGCTTCGATGGCTGATGCTGCCTTGGGCTCTGCTGCGCCAAGTGCATCGATCAGCGCCTGTTCCGCAGGTTCGGGGGTGTAGGAGCGCTGTTTCGCATGACGCTCGGACATCTTGGCCTCGATCACCGCTTTCATATCGGGATCGTCCACCATCGCGAGCGGGTCTTCCTCGCCGGTATGCGCGATCTCGCCCTCGATACCGTGCCAGTCTTCCTTCTTGATGATATTGGCGGCGCGCTTGTATCCTGAGAGGAGGTTGGTGCCGTCGTCGGTGGTCATGAAGGATTGCAGCGCATGGACGCGGGAAAGCAAGCGGACGAGGTCGTCCTCGCCGCCTAGCGCGAACACGGCGTCGATCAGGTCGTGACGGACGCCTGCTTCCCGTTGCTGAACCTTGAGGCGGTCAGCGAAGAAATGTCGCACATGCTCCATAGCATTTGCGTCTTCGACGTATTTACGTTTTGCGAATTGCAACCAGTGTTCAACAAGCCACCAAACTTTGCTCCTCAAACTATTCTCTATTAGCAAACTGATAATGCCCATTGCTGCACGTCGCAAAGCAAATGGATCTTTCGAACCTGTGGGCCGCTCCTCAATTGCAAAGAAACTGAATAGCGTATCCAGCTTATCCGCCAAACTTACCGCGACCGTCACCGGCTCAGTAGGCACCTCATCGCCCTGCCCGACCGGTTTGTAGTGATCGCGGATGGCGCCGGCTACGGCGTCGGGCAGTCCCTCGGCGAGGGCATAATAGCCGCCCATGAGGCCTTGGAGTTCGGGGAATTCTCCGACCATTTCGGTGACAAGATCGGCTTTGCATAGTTCCGCAGCCTGCCGCGCCAATGCCGGATCACAATTCGGCACGATGCCTTCGCTGGCGAGCCATTCGGCCAGTTTCGCCACCCGTTCGACCTTGTCGGCGACGGTGCCCAGTTTCTCGTGGAAGGTAATCCGTTCCAGCCCCTTGGCGTGTTCCTCGAGCGTTTTCTTCCGGTCCACATCCCAGAAGAACCGCGCATCGGACAAGCGCGCGGCGAGGACTTTGCGGTTGCCATCGACAATCGCCGCGCCGCCATCGGCGGCTTCGATATTGGCAGTGCAGATGAAGGCGTTCGCGAGTTTGCCATCCTTCTCGCACACGAAATATTTCTGGTTCACCCGCGCGGTCAACTGGATGGTTTCGGGCGGCACCTCGAGGAAATCGCCCTCGAACCGGCCGAGCAGCGGGACGGGCCATTCGGTCAGTCCGGCATTTTCCACCACCAGACCTTCATCCTCGACCAGATCGAGACCGGCATCGGCAGCAGCCTTCGCCGCGCCGCTGCGTACGATACCTTCGCGCTCCACATGGTCCACAATCACATGCGCGGCGCGCAATTTGGCCGCGTAATCGTCGGCGCCGGTAATCGTTATTTCGCCGGAATGGTGGAACCGGTGGCCCATGGTGGCGGTGCCTGACGTCACTCCGTCAACTTCGCAATTCACCAGCGTATCGCCGAAGATCGCGACGATGCCCGACAGCGGGCGGACCCATTTCAGGCTCTCGGTGCTGATCGAGGCAGCGCCCCAGCGCATCGACTTGGGCCATGGGAAGGCGCGGATGATCGAGAGGATCGCCTCTGCCAGCACATCGGCCACTGTGCGACCTGGTTGTTCGATGACCGCGAAATAGGTCATGCGGCCCTTCACATCGCGAAGTTCAAGGCTGTCGCGGGTCACGCCGTTCCTACGGCAGAACCCGTCGATGGCCTGATCGGGAGCGCCTTCCGGCGGACCTTTCGCTTCTTCGCTGACTGCTTCAGTCTGTGTCGGCAGGCTGCGCGCAATCAACGCAAGTCGGCGCGGGGTGGACCAAACGGTCATCTCATCAACGGTAACCCCGGCGGAGGCCATTTCGGCGCGGAACAGCTTTTCCAGATCGGCGCGGGCGCCCTTCTGCATCCGGGCCGGGATTTCTTCGCTGCGGAGTTCGAGGAGGAAGTCGGTCATGCCGACCACTCCGGAAATTTCTCGGCCCAGGCGTCGGCATTCTTTGCCATATACGCCTCGCACGAACCGCGCGCGAGATCGCGGACCTGGCCCATGTAGCTGGCGCGTTCCTGGACGCTGATCACGCCGCGCGCCTGCAGCAGGTTGAAGATGTGACTGGCCTCGATCGCCTGCTCATATGCGGGGATCGGCAATTTCGCGGTCAGGCAGTTCTGGCATTCGGCCACCGCTTTCTTGAACAGGTCGAACAACGCATCGGTTTCGGCGATTTCGAAATTCCACGTGCTCATCTGCTTTTCGTTTTCAAGGAACACCTCCCCGTAGCTTACACCGTGCTGGTTGAACGCGAGGTCGTACACGTTGTCGACGCCCTGAATATACATTGCGAGCCGTTCCAGCCCGTAAGTCAATTCACCCGCAACGGGTTTGCAATCATAACCACCCATCTGCTGGAAATAGGTGAACTGGGTCACTTCCATCCCGTCACACCAGACTTCCCAGCCCAGCCCCCAGGCGCCCAGCGTGGGCGATTCCCAATCATCCTCGACGAAGCGGATATCGTGTTTCAGCGGATCGATGCCGATCACTTCCAGGCTCTTGAGATACAGCTCCTGCAGGTCTGAAGGGCTTGGCTTCAGGATCACCTGATACTGATAATAATGCTGCAGCCGGTTCGGATTTTCGCCGTAGCGGCCATCGGACGGGCGGCGGCAGGGCTGGACGAAGGCCGCATTCCAGGGCTCCGGCCCCAGTGCGCGCAGCGTGGTCGCGGGGTGAAATGTGCCCGCCCCCATGCGCATGTCATAGGGTTGCAGGATCAGGCAGCCGTTCTCGCTCCAGAAATCATGGAGCGAGAGGATCATGTCCTGAAAGCTCTTGGAAGGGTCTCTTTTCATTATGCCGCGCTTTGGCGGATGGCTGAAACGCGGTCAATGCTACACCGCATTGAGAGGCCAAAAGTCACTTTGTTGCGACATTATGTAAGGTAGTATTGACATGGTCAGCGAATCGCGACATATAGTCAGCATAACCTGACATTATGTCGTAATTGCATGACTAGGAATCTATGATGAACAATTCTTACCATCACTCGCCCGTCACCGTAAAAACTGCTCGTCAACTCGATCTACATGCTCGCCGGGGTCGGTTTGTCGACCATCGTTCTTGAGATTGGCGCAGTGATCGCTTGAGCCGATGAAAAACCGCCTCAAGGTTCTGCGCGCAATGCGCGACTGGAGTCAGGCGGAGCTGGCCATGCATCTGGATGTCTCGCGTCAGGCGGTCAACGCCATCGAGACAGGCAAGCATGATCCCTCGCTTCCCCTCGCCTTCAAACTCGCCCGACTTTTTGAAATGCCCATCGAGGAGATATTCGATGACGAAGCCTAAATCCGAACATGCGGACGCCAGTACCAAGTTGACCTCCGCACATCTGGCCAGCCGCAAGCTCTACAGCATCATACTGATGGCATTGACGCTGCTTGCGGTCGTTTTTGGCGCCGGTGTCGTGTCAGGCTATCTCAATGCCGGCGGGGCGACCGACTGGATGTGCTGCTCGGAATAGTGATTGCCTGGATTTTGGTGGTCGCAGGTCTGGCCGTGCTTGCCGCAAGGGTCTGGCCCAAACATGCCAAGGAACCGATTTCGCGCAGCACCCGCCGGTCACGCAATTTGATTTACGTGCTGCTCTCGCTCAGCGTGGCGCTGGGCTTGCTACTTGGCCACAATGAAACGGACGGCACCTCTGTGCTCTCGAACGGACCAATTCCCCTATTCCCCGCACTGGTCGCAATTGGGCTGTGGGCGGCTTGCGCACCGATCGTTACCCTGATGTGGTGGCGCAGCACGGACGAGCATGACCGGGCGAGCTATACTGACGGCGCGAATACCGCCGGCCATGCCTATCTGTTCATCGCCCCAAGCTGGTGGGTTGCCACCCGGGCAGGGCTGCTTCCCGAACAAGACCCGATGGTCGTGCTGCTGATCGTGGCGACCATCTGGTCGGCGGTCTGGCTGTACCGCAGATACTTTTTGACCCGCGGACACAGGTTTATTCAGACACGCTAAATATCCCCTCTCAGAAAGGTTATCTTATGAAAACGTTCGCACATCGTCTCGCGGGTCTCCTGACCGGAACCGCCATCCTGTTCGCCGCCCCCGCCTCGGCCCAGCAGCAAAAGCCAACGCCTGTCGCCAGCGCGCAAGTCCCGGCGGAACAGGTGGAGCTTGGCGGCCCCGCGCTGTGGAAAGTATCCGACGAGGACACCACCATTTATCTTTTCGGCACTGTCCATGCGCTGCCCAAGGACGTCGATTGGTACAAAGGCAATGTCGCCGCAGCCCTGGCTTCGTCCGATATCCTGGTGACTGAAATCCTGCAGACGCCGGAAACAGTTGCCAAGATGCAGTCGATCATCATGAACACCGGGATGCTGCCGGCAGACAAGAACCTGCGGGAGATGCTCGATGATGACCAGAAGTCCGCCTACGAAGCGGCCATGACCAAGCTGGGCATGCCAGTGGCAACATTCGACCGGTTCGAACCGTGGTATGCCAGCATGATGCTGGCGATGCTGCCGATCATGAAGGAAGGCTATTCCCCCGACAGCGGCGTGGAAAACGTTCTGAACTCCAAGGGCGGCGAAACAAAAGCCCGCGGCGAGCTGGAAACGCTGGAATTCCAGATGACACTGTTCGACCAGCTGCCAATCGAAAGCCAGATCGCGTTTCTGGTACAGGCCGCAGAAGGAGTCGATACGATCAAGCCGATGCTGGACAAGATGGTTGCTGAATGGCTGGAAGGAGATGCCGACGGACTGGCTGCGCTGATGAACGAAGGCCTGACAGACCAGGTCCTGGCAGACCGGCTGCTGTATCAGCGCAACACCAACTGGGCGGAATGGATCGACACTCGTCTCGACACCCCGGGTACTGTGTTCGTCGCAGTCGGTGCAGGCCATCTGGCCGGTGCCAAGAGCGTGCAGGATGCACTGGAACTGCGCGGAATCAAGACTTACAGGGTCCAGTGATGAAACGGTTCCTTCTCTCTGCAGCCATGGCGCTGTCCTGCGCCCTTGCCTTGGCAAGCTGCGGAGAGAAATCCGCCGAAGATGCGGAGCGCCCCCTTACCCAGACAGCCCCTATGCCGGCTTTGTGGGAACTGGCTTCTGCTGACGGCACGGTGGAGGGTTGGCTCTTCGGGACCATCCACTCCCTGCCCGATGGTATCAGCTGGGAAACCGAATTGCTGTCGGATACAATTGATGATGCCGACATGCTGATAGTTGAGATCGCCGCGCTGGAAGACAGCGCGGCGATCTCACATGTGTTCGCCCGGCTGGCTCGTACCGATGGCCTGCCGCCATTATCCGGCAGGCTGCCAGCCAGCGAACAGGCGGCACTGCGCAAGATGCTGGAGGCCGGCTCATTTTCCGACAATGATTTTACCGCAACGGAAAGTTGGGCGGCCGCATTGATGCTGGCGCAAGGTGTGCGCGGCGGCAATCCTGATAACGGGGTAGACCGGGCGCTGCTGCGCCGTTTCACAGGTAGGCCGATTCGCGAATTGGAGGGTGCCATGCAGCAGCTCAGCATCTTCGATAATTTGCCCGAAAGGGACCAGCGGGACTTGCTGAGCGCAGTGGTCATCGAAGGGGAAGAAGGTGAAGGCGAAAGTGCGAAACTTGCCCGCACCTGGCGCAGCGGTGATATGGACAGTCTGGCCCGGGAAAATACGCAAGGGCTGCTGGCCGACCCCGAATTGCGAACCGCGCTACTGGTGAAACGAAACGAAGACTGGGCGCGGCAATTGTCAGCGTTCCTGCCCACTGTCCCGCCCGCGATGATCGCGGTCGGCGCAGCGCATATGGCAGGACCAGAGGGTTTGCCGAACCTGATGCGCCAACAAGGCTATACCGTTACCCGCATTCAATAATGCACCGTCTTGAATGCACCGTCCTGTTCGGTTGGCCCTACGACCCACATCTGCAAGAAAGCCAGCAAGTTCGCTCTAAGCCTGGGCCTTGGCTGTCGAAACACGCTGGAATTCTGTGAGAAGCGGTCATTCGTTCGCCTTCCGTGCAGCAAAACACATCGCTGAATTCACGCTAGAGAAATGTCTTGCCCGCTACATATCTGATATGAAATCACAAATGATCGCTCGCGCCCCTTTTTGGCTATTGATCGGTGCGGTTCTGATTGCAGCGATCATGCCGACAAATGAAGCTCCGACCATCTTTGCCCATGACAAACTCAATCACATTCTTGCTTTTTTCGTGTTGTCCTTCCTGGCAAAAATCTTGTGGCCTCGGACGAAGATAGAAGTGATATTTGGCCTGCTGGCGACCTTCGGCGGAAGCATCGAGATATTGCAAATGGACTTGGGCTTAGGGCGTGACGCAGATTGGATGGACTTTGCTGCGAACCTGTTTGCAATCACAATTGGTTTGCTAGCTGCACATTCAATCATAAGATTGGCCAGCAAAGTTGCTACAGCCAAGAACTGACTTCGCTACGGCTATTTCATGGATCAACGCATCGGTGTGAGCCAACAAAAAGTGGCACCTTTGGTGGCAGCGTACTTATCGAGAGCAACGCCTGCCCTGTTGACCAAAAGAAACGAGGCCGAAGCCCCGCTTTCCGAACTGATGCATTTTAGTCGGCCTTTGGCGCTGATCGGAGCATCATCATCATTCACCAATGTGAGGATGATGAAAGTTGCGAAAATGCCAATCGCCAACAGTACAAGAATTCCATCTCCACCGCCGAGTTCGCTCTTGCTCGAAACAGGAGCCGAAGCGCGGCTAATATCGGGTGATCATACAGCAGGGGCTGCCGCCAGCGTAATCGCAGCTGCGGCCATCAGTACATTACGAATTTTCATAATTGCGACCCTCAACGCTATAAACGGAGCCCCTCCTCACGCTAAGCATAGGAATACAAAGGATAACGCAAAAAATATGGGCTAATTCACAATCTGGCACTTTGGGGAATGACTGGCGGCGCCTGCAAATTACGGAATCGAGTAATCGACCGACGGTCCGCTTTCATGATTTGCTGAGGCCAAGTGAAATGGCTGTGCCGTAAACGCTTGCAACAGATTGCAGCCTGAGCGCCGGCCGGAGACCATTGCCGCTTGTCTTTCGCCCATATTGCCCGTAAAGGCGCGCGCTTCCGGCCAAGGTCATCCCTGGAGGCTTGGCAGACGGAAGACCACATAATGCATTTCGAAAGGCAATATTTATGAGCGACGCTCTACACCTGCCGGCTGAGACGCGCGAACGGGCTGGCAAGGGAGCCTCCCGTGCACTGCGTCGCGAAGGCCGAGTTCCTGCTGTCATTTATGGCGGCGGAGAAGATCCCGCCCCGATCCACGTCGAAGCCAAGGAGCTGAACCGTCAGCTTGGCACCGGCCACTTCATGAACTCGATCGTGATGATCGATGTTGGCGGCAAGAGCGTACGCACCCTGCCAAAGGATGTTGCCTTTCACCCGGTGAACGACCAGCCGCTGCATGTCGATTTCTTCCGCCTGTCCAAGGATTCGAAGATCGAAGTCAACGTGCCGGTTGTATTCATCAACGAAGAATCCAGCCCCGGCCTCAAGAAGGGCGGCGTTCTCAACGTGGTTCGTCACGAGCTGGAACTGGTCTGCGAAAGCGACAAGATCCCTGACGAAATCCACATTGACGTTACCGGTCTGGAAGTTGGCGATTCGATCCACATCAGCACCGTTGTGCTGCCGGATGGCTCGGTCAGCGCGATCACCGATCGTGACTTCACCATCGCTACCATCGTTGCTCCATCCGCGCTGAAGAGCCAGGATGGCGGCGCCGACGGCGAAGAAGGTGAAGCAGAAGGCACAACTGCTGGAGCATCTGCCAGCGAAGAAGAAACCGAAGAAGGCGGCGAATAAGCCCCATCTTTCACTATGGTTGAAAACGCCCGTCCCGCGAAAGCGTGGCGGGCGTTTTGCTTTTCCGGCCAAATTTACTAGAGCGCCAAACGTACTGAAGGGAAATCATGCAACTTTGGGTAGGTCTCGGAAATCCCGGTCCGCAATATGCGATGCACCGGCACAACGTCGGGTTCATGGCGGCGGACGTCATGGCGGCGATGCATGATTTCGGGCCGGTGCAGAAAAAATTCTCCGGCTGGATCCAGGATGGCCGGATCGGCGGCGAACGGATCATCCTGCTCAAACCTGCGACATTCATGAACGAAAGCGGCCGCGCTGTTGGTGAAGCCATGCGGTTCTACAAACTGGGGCTGGATGCGCTGACTGTGTTCCATGACGAGCTCGACCTGGAACCGTTGAAGGTCAAGGTGAAGCAGGGCGGCGGCAATGCGGGCCACAATGGCCTTCGTTCGATCGACCAGCATGTCGGCAATGATTTTCGCCGCGTGCGGATCGGGATCGGCCATCCGGGCCACAAGGACCGCGTGCACGGTTATGTCCTGGGTAATTATGCCAAGGCAGAGCAGGATGATCTCGCCGCGACGCTAGGGGCGATCAGTGCCGAAGCCGATTGGCTGGCCAAGGGCGACGCCGCCCGGTTCATGAGCGAAGTCGCGCTGAGATTGCGGGACTGAAGCAGGTGAAACGCGTGCTCGTGATCGGACCATGCGGTGCGGGCAAATCGACCGCTGCCGGACAAATCGGTGCGAAGCTCGGGCTGCCCGTGATCCATCTCGACCAGCTTTACTGGCGTCCGGGCTGGACCGAGCCCTCGCCGGATGAATTTGCGGGCAAGCTGGACGAAGCGTTGAACCGACCTTCATGGATCATTGATGGGAATTACGGCGGGTCAATGGACCTCAGGATGGGACATGCCGATACGGTGGTCTATCTCGATTTCCCGATCCCGCTTTGCCTATGGCGCACGATCCGGCGGATCTGGACATATCGCGGCCGAACACGGCCCGACGTGGCCGAGGGTTGCCCGGAACGGCTCGACCTGGCTTTCCTGTGGTATATCGCCAAATGGCCGTGGACCAAGCGTCCTGCCCTTACCCGGCACGTGCAGTCATTTGGCGGGCAGGCCTTCCATTTCCGATCGCCCGCCGAACTGCAGGGGTGGATTGACCGGCTCTGACGCACTACCGTGTCGCAAGACATCCCATTGGAGAGCCACATGACCAAGATCGACCGCCGCACCCTGCTAGCCGGAGCCGCTGCAACATCGGCACTGGTCGCGACAGCCGCAACTGCCCAAGCCGACATGATCGCCGCAAAGGCTGATTTGACGGGCAAGTCGATCCTGATCACCGGTTGCTCGTCTGGCTTCGGGCGCTTGATGGCCGAGAAATTCGCCCACGAGGGCGCCAAGGTCTTCGCTACCATGCGCAACCTGCCGCGGCCCGAGGGTGACGAGCTGATCGCGCTGGCAAAGGCTGAAAACCTCGACCTGCATGTGATCGAAATGGACGTCACCAGCGATGAGCAGGTGGCTGCAGGGGTTGCCAAAGCCGAGGAGATGGCGGGCGGCGCGCTCGACGTGCTGGTCAACAATGCAGGTATGTCGATTGCGGGACCGATTGAAATCCAGGACATGGAAGCGACCCGGCTGATGTTCGAAACCAATGTCTTCGGCACGCAGCGTACAATCCGGGCCGCCCTACCGGCAATGCGCGCCGCAAAATCTGGCCAGATTTTCAATGTCACATCGCAATTGGGTCGGGTAATCGCGCCGGCTTACGGCCAGTATTCGCCCACCAAATTCGCGCTCGAAGCGCTCAGCGAATCGCTCGCGTATGAACTCGTGCCGCACAACATCGAGGTGACGATTATCGAGCCGGGCGGTTATCCGACAAAGATCTGGGCCAACGCCAATGCAAACACCCAGAAATTGCTCGACCGGTCGAATGAAAAACACTTGAGCGGCTATCCCGAACTGATTGCCCAGCTTCGCACCAGCACCAGCGGCGCAGGCGGCACGACCGATCCGATTGATGTACCTAACGCGATTGGCGAGATCATTGCCATGCCGCCGGGCACTCGCCCACTGCGCCGCGCAGTTCACCCTGGCCACAAACCGCAAATGGCGATCAACGAAGTCAGCGCCAAGGTGCAGGTGGGCTGGCTGGGAGAAACGCCCTACGGCCCGTGGATCAAGGCGGTTCACAACGTCTAGACCGTTACGACTGGGCTGGTAATGCGGCGCGCAGGGGGCTAAGCGCGCCTCCTGTTCTTACTTCCGGAGTTTTCGATGGGTTTCCGTTGCGGGATCGTCGGGCTGCCCAATGTTGGCAAGTCCACCCTTTTCAATGCGCTCACAGAGACGCAGGCGGCGCAGGCGGCCAATTATCCGTTCTGCACGATCGAGCCGAATGTCGGCCAGGTCGCGGTGCCTGATGCGCGTCTGGACCAGATTGCCAAGATCGCCGGTAGCGCGAAGATCATTGAAACCCAGCTCGGGTTCGTTGACATTGCCGGCCTCGTCAAAGGGGCCAGCAAGGGCGAAGGCCTGGGCAACCAGTTCCTCGCCAACATTCGCGAAGTCGATGCCATCGTACACGTGCTGCGCTGCTTCGAAGACGATGATATCCAGCATGTTGCCAACAAGGTCGATCCGCAGTCGGACGCCGAAGTGGTCGAAACCGAATTGATGCTGTCCGATCTCGAAAGCCTCGAAAAACGCGTTCCTGCTGCGGAGAAAAAGGCAAAGGCTGGCGACAAGGACGCCAAGGTTCTCGCCAGCGTGCTGGGTCAGGCGCTCGAATTGCTGCGCGAAGGTAAGCCCGCACGGCTGACCGAGCCAAAAGATATCGAGGAAAAGCGCGTTTTCGAACAAGCGCAATTGCTGACCGCCAAACCGGTTCTTTACGTGTGCAACGTCGCTGAAGAAGACGCTGCGACGGGCAATGCAATGTCGCAGATGGTTGCAGCCAAGGCCGCTGCCGAAGGCGCACAATCGGTGGTGGTCTCCGCTGCGATTGAAGCAGATCTGGTGACCATGCCGGTGGAAGATCGCGGGGAATTCCTTGCTGAACTCGGCCTCAAAGAAAGCGGCCTCGCCCGCGTAATCCGCGCCGGTTATGAACTGCTCGGCCTGCAAACCTATTTCACCGCCGGCCCAAAGGAAGCCCGCGCATGGACTTTCCCCAAGGGCGCGAAGGCTCCGCAGGCAGCTGGCGAGATCCACAGCGATTTCGAACGCGGTTTCATCAAGGCGGAAACCATTGCATTCGATGATTTCGTTTCACTGGGCGGTGAAACGGGAGCCCGCGATGCGGGGAAGCTGCGGCAGGAAGGCAAGGAATATCTGGTTCAGGACGGCGACATCCTGAATTTCAAATTCAACGTTTAAATCCCGGCACCTTTTCGCTTTCTGCCCGTTGGTGCGGAAACAAGAGGCGGGAAAAAACCAGATGGTAGATAAATCGGAAGAATTCAGCTCGCTCGTACGGGTAGGTTATTTCAGTCGCGCAATCCTGTACACGGTGCTGGGTTTTATTGCGCTGACCAGCGCCAGCAAGATTTCTCAGGGGACTGACGGAATCTTCATCGCGATCAAGGAATTCCCGCTAGGCGCTGTGATCCTGTGGCTAATGGTCGTCGGCCTGATCGCCTATGCCCTGTTCCGCTTCACCTCCACCTTCTTCGATGTCGAGAACCACGGTTCGGACAAGAAAGGCTGGGGAATGCGGCTCGGCCATGCAGGCAGTGCGATCGGTCACGTCGCAATGGCCTACTCCGCCTATAAATTTGCAACTTCATCCGGCGGCGGCAGCGGCGGCGGAGCACAGGAAGCGGCCGACGGTATCCTGTCCGTCACACTTGGCGGCGCGGTCCTCGGTCTGCTCGGCCTTATCTTTTTCGTCGCTGCATTTGCGCAGGCGAAAAAGGCGTTCACCGGATCATTCATGAACCGCATCAGTGCGGGTGCACCATCCTACACCAGATGGCTGGGCGGAGCTGGCTATGCCGCGCGTGCGGTGGTGTTCATTGTGATCGGCTGGTCGCTCGTGCGCGCAGGCTTCATGTCGAGCGGCAGTGACCAGATCAAGACGCTTGGCGATGCTGTAGCCTCCCTGTCAGGCGAAGGTTTCGTGTTCACGCTGGTGGCGGTCGGACTACTTCTGTTTGGTATCTTCAGCCTGATTCTGTCGCGATACAGGATTATCCCGAACATGGACACGGACGGAAAAATCCCGTCATTCCGGGCGTAGCCGCGCCCTTGAAATATACCCCCATAGGGTATATTTTCAATCCATGAAAAATTCTCAGGACAAAACTGCCCGCCTCTATCGCATGGTCATGGACAGCCATGTCTGTCCCTATGGCATCAAGTCCAAATGGCTGCTTGAACGCCAGGGTTTTACCGTGGAGGATCATCACCTGACAACCCGCGAGCAGACCGATGCGTTCAAGGCAAAGCACGGTGTAGTGACAACGCCGCAGACCTTCATCGGCGACACCATGGTTGGCGGTTACACCGAACTCAGGGCTTATTTCGACAATCCGCTGCCTGACCCCGGCAGAACCACTTACCGTCCGGTGCTAGCAGTCTTCGCAGTCGGTCTCGCGCTGGCCCTGGCGATGAGCCAGTTTGTGTATAGCTCGCCGCTGACCATCAGGACGGCGGAGTGGTTCGTCGCCTTTTCCATGGCGATGCTGGCAATGCTCAAGCTGCAGGATGTCGAGAAATTTTCCAGCATGTTCGTCGGCTATGATCTGCTGGCCAAAAGGTTCGTGCCTTACTCTTACGCCTATCCCTATCTGGAAGCACTGGCTGCAGTGCTGATGGCTGGGCGCGTGCTGCCATGGCTCTCGATACCGGTGGCGCTGGTCATCGGAACGATCGGTGCTGCTTCGGTTTTCTACGCTGTCTATATCCAGAAACGCGACATCAAATGCGCGTGCGTCGGAGGGAGCGGCAATGTCCCGCTCGGCTTCATTTCCCTGTCGGAAAACCTGGCGATGATGGCTATGGGCGTGTGGATGCTGGTGTATTAAAGCGCTGGCAACCAAGCGGATTACAGGGGCGCAGTTAACATGCTTTTTTACGAAGACCTGATCGTCGGGTCGTCCAAGACATTCGGCCATTATGAAGTGACGCGTGAAGAAGTGATGCGGTTTGCCGAGGCCTATGATCCGCAGCCATTTCACCTCGACGACGAGGCTGCCGCGCAGACCCATTTCGGCAGGCTTTCGGCCAGCGGGTGGCATACCTGCGCCATGACCATGCGAATGATGGTCGACGATATGAAAATTCACCAGCAGGCCGGTCTCGGTTCCCCTGGGGTCGACAATCTGCGCTGGGTCAAGCCGGTCTATCCCTGCGACACCCTGTCATGTCGCAGCGAAATACTCGAAAAACGCCGGAGCAATTCGCGACCCGAAATGGGCATTTTCAAATCAAAGAGCCAAACGTTCAACCAGAACGGAGAACTGGTACTGGAAATGGTCTCGAACGGTTTGATCCGGGTGCGCGATCAATCCGCACCGGTTGAATGATGCTGCCCTAAAACCCGCGGACTCTGAAATCCGCACACCCTAGAATCCGCACTGGGCGAGCCCGGATGCCCGGTAGACAATCTGGTCGCGACCATTGCGGATGGTCAGATCTGCCGGATATTCGACAGTTTCGGTGCCCGAGGCTTTCCCGTCGTCCGGCGCGAATTCGAGCAGGATCGAATGGATCCGGCCATCATACTTCTCCCATGTCGCAAAGGGTGCTTTCTCGCCGCCTTTATCCGCTGCCAGACGAACCACCTTCTCGTCGAGCTTGAGATAGGCCACGTCAGCCCTCGTCAGCGCAATCGCGCCGAGACCGCCCCCCGCGGGCACAAACGCACAGCCCGCGCCGAAAAGATCATTGGCCTCGTAATCGGGATAACGGATTTTTTGCGGAGAAACGGGGTCCGGCGGGACAATATTGGCCCGCTCGACCGCAGCGATTTTTGCCGCATCAATCCTTTCTCGCTCCGCCGGACTGACTTCTTCCGAACAGGCTGCCAAGGTCACGGCCGAAGCCAGGCAAAGTGTGAACAAGCGTCGATCCATCAATGCCTCCCGAACAGTTTTTCGACATCTTCCATCGACAATTTGACCCACGTCGGGCGGCCGTGATTACACTGACCCGACCGCGGCGTGCGCTCCATTTCGCGGAGCAATGCGTTCATCTCCGCCACTGAGAGTGTCCGCCCTGCCCTGACCGATCCGTGGCAGGCCATGGTTGCCAGCACAAGATCAAGTTTTTCACCCAGCAGCAGCGCCTCGCCGTGCTTTGCCAGATCGTCGTCGATATCGCGCAGCAGCGCCGCCGGGTTGCTTTTGCCGAGGGTTGAGGGAACTGCGCGGACCAGCATAGCACTGGGTCCGAAGCGTTCGATCACAAGGCCTAGTGCCGCAAGCTTATCGGCCGCATCCTCGAGCCGGTCGCAAGCAGTTTCTTCCAGTTCGACCACCTCGGGAAGCAGCAATGCCTGGCTGCGTTTGATGGCATCTTCCGCACCGGCGGCGCGCAGGCGTTCGAGCACGAACCGTTCATGCGCGGCGTGCTGATCCACCAGCACCAATCCGTCCGCTGCCTCTGCCACGATATAGGTGTTAGCCACCTGCCCGCGCGCAATGCCGAGCGGATATTGCGCAGATTCAGCTGATAGTTCTTCGGCCTGTTCCGCCCGGCCCATCGGCGCGGCGAGGGTTTCGCCATCTGCCCCCCGCCAGTCCGGGCGCGGCGAGGCAACGCCGCCGGTTGTCGGTGCGGACCAGTCGCGGCCCTCGAACATGGATCGAAGGACTGGCGATGGCTCGGCCCAAGGTTCCGCCGCAGGTTCCGATTTCCACCGGCCCATGGCGGCGACATCGGGCGATTGTGCGCTTCGCCGATCACCCGTCGCCAAGGCCTGACGCAAGCCTGAAACGATAAACCCGCGCACCGCTTGCCCATCGCGAAAGCGGACTTCGGTCTTGGCCGGATGGACGTTCACATCCACTTCTTCCGGCGGCAGGGTAAGGAACAGGGCAAGCACGGCATGCCGGTCACGCGCGAGCATATCGGAATAGGCACCGCGCACTGCGCCGGTCAGCAGCCGGTCCTTAACCGGCCGGCCATTCACGAACAGATATTGGTGATCGGCCACGCCGCGGTTGTAAGTCGGCAGACCGGCGATCCCGGTCAGCTGCATCGAACCGCGCTCTAGTTGAATCGCAACGCCGTTATCCGCCAATTCGCGGGCGATGATTCCGGCGACTCGAGTGGCGAGTGCTTCGCCAGGTTGAAGTGCCAAAGCGCGCCGATCGCCGTGATCGAGTGTGAAGCCGATGTCGGGCCGCGCCATGGCCAGGCGGTGAACCACATCCTTGCACGCGGCGTATTCGCTACGCGCGGTCCGCAGGAATTTTCGCCGGGCGGGCACCTTGTGAAACAATTGTTCCACCCTGACGCGAGTGCCCGGCGGCAGCGCTGCCGGGCCGTCCTCCACCAGATCGCCGTGATCGACCACGCGCCGCCAACCATTCGCCGCGCCTTGTGGGCGACTTTCCAGCGTGAAGCGTGCGACGCTGGCGATGGAAGGCAATGCTTCTCCGCGAAAGCCCAATGTCACGACTTGCTCGATCGCTTCGTCTGGCAGTTTGGACGTTGCATGTCGTTCCAGCGCCAGCGCCATGTCCGACGGGGTCATTCCGCAACCGTCGTCGGTCACTTCAATGCGCGACAGCCCGCCTTCGACCAGCTGGACGGCGATGCGGGTCGCCCCGGCATCGATGGCATTTTCAACCAGTTCCTTTAGCGCAGCCGCCGGCCGTTCCACCACTTCGCCAGCAGCGATGCGATTGACAAGAGATTCGGGGAGGCGGCGAATTTGCGGCATCAGAATTCCGGCCTAGCGCCCAACCGAAGTAATTTCGAGGCCGGTGGTTAAAAAACAGTGGGCTGTTAACATAAATTTTTGGTGTTTTCCCTAGGGTTTCGTTAAGGGGAGCGCACTTCCTGTCATACGCGGGCCTCGTCTGTTGCAGATGGCTGCAACAACAACCCGAAAATTATACGGATTCGACGTAGCAATGAGCTTTATCTCCCGTCTCTTCAAATTCGGATCGCAAAACATGGCGATCGACCTCGGTACGGCCAACACGCTGGTCTATGTGGAAGGGCGCGGAATCGTCCTGAACGAACCATCGGTGGTTGCCATCGAGACGCTGAACGGCATTACCAAGGTCAAGGCCGTCGGCGATGACGCCAAGATGATGATGGGCAAGACTCCGGACAGCATCGAAGCGATCCGTCCGCTGCGTGACGGCGTGATCGCGGATATCGAAATTGCCGAGAAGATGATCGAGCATTTCATCCGCAAGGTCCACGGCAAGAAAAGCATGTTCAGCTATCCTGAAATTGTGATCTGCGTGCCATCCGGCTCGACTTCGGTCGAACGCCGCGCGATCCGCGATGCGGCCAGCAATGCCGGTGCAAGCCAAGTTTACCTGATCCTCGAGCCGATGGCTGCAGCTATTGGCGCCGATATGCCAGTAACTGAGCCAGTTGGTTCGATGGTTGTCGATATTGGCGGCGGCACCACGGAAGTTGCCGTGCTGTCATTGCGCGGCCTAGCTTACACCACGTCTGTCCGCACCGGCGGGGACAAGATGGACGAAGCCATCGTGTCCTACGTCCGGCGCCATCACAATCTGCTGATCGGCGAATCCACTGCCGAGCGGATCAAGAAGGAATATGGCATCGCTGTTCCGCCTGAAGACGGGATCGGCCTGACCATCACCCTCAAGGGCCGCGACCTCGTCAACGGCGTGCCCAAGGAAATAACCATCAACCAGGGGCATCTGGCAGAAGCGCTGGCGGAACCCATTGGCGCCATCGTCGAAGGTGTTCGGATCGCGCTGGAAAATACCGCTCCCGAACTCGCAGCCGATATTGTTGACCAGGGCATTGTCCTGACCGGCGGCGGCGCGCTGATCAGTGGACTGGACGCACATTTGCGCGAGGAAACCGGTCTGCCGGTCAGCATCGCGGAAGATCCGCTTTCTTGCGTGGCAATCGGGACAGGCCGGGCCATGGAAGACCCCATCTATCGCGGCGTCTTGATGACCGCCTGAGGAAGGGACAATCATGGCGCCGCCTTCCAAACGGCGCCCCGGCTTTTCGCGCAGGGCGCAATACGGAATCTTCACCGGCTATGTGGTGGCTGGTATCGGCGCGCTGGTTGGCGCGGTCCTGCTTGGCCTGTCGCTGTGGCGACCAGCCAGCTTTAACGGGCCGCGCATGATTGCGGCAGATGCCGTCGCGCCAGCGGGGCAGGTTTCCGCAGAAGTCCGCACCAGTAGCCGGGGCCTGATCGACAGCATTGCCGGCTATTACCGCGCCGGAAGCCAGAATGCGGAATTAAAGCGCGAGATGGAACTCGCCCGCATTCGTCTGGCCGAAGCCGAGGCGGTCGCGCAGGAAAACAAGCGCTTGAAAGCGCTGCTCGGGCTCAAGGATTCCAAGGTTGAGCCTGTCGTGGTGTCCCGCATTATCGGATCAACCGCGGCCAGCACCCGCCGGTTCGCCTATCTTGGTGCAGGCACGTCAAAGGGGGTCACCCCGGGCATGCCGGTACGTGGTCCGCGCGGCGTGGTGGGCCGGGTGCTCGAAGTGGGCCGCAACTCTTCACGCATATTGCTCCTGACCGACAGCCAGAGCGTACTTCCGGTTCGCCGCGCTCAGGACGATGTCGTGGCACTGGCCGAAGGGCGCGGTGACGGGATGCTTCGCATCCGGTTGATCAATCTGGGCATCAATCCGCTAAAAGCCGGCGATGTCTTCGTAACCAGCGGATCGGGTGGCTATTACCGGCCTGGTGTCGCGGTGGCGGTGGTATCGGAATTGACCAATGACGGCGCGCTGGCGCGGATCATCAGCGATCCCGCCGCGACCGATTTCGTGTCGGTCGATCCGATCTGGCAACCCGAAGCGATCAGTGG
This sequence comes from Allopontixanthobacter sp., assembly GCA_041552775.1. Taxonomy (GTDB): domain Bacteria; phylum Pseudomonadota; class Alphaproteobacteria; order Sphingomonadales; family Sphingomonadaceae; genus Allopontixanthobacter. The sequence continues at coordinate 6,557 of JBFEKH010000003.1, read as the reverse complement.
TGCGGCTACTCCCGTAGAACGCGAGCTGGCCAAATGAGAACCGCGTATCGTGGCTCCGTCAGGAAGGATGAATTCGGCAGCCGGATCAATCGGCGCCATTCGTCCATGCTCGCTTATGGCATCCCCGTGATCAGTATTCTGCTGGGTTCCCTCCTGCCGATCCTGTTCGTCGCCAGCGCGGTGCCCTTGGTTCCGCCGATGGGCATGATGATCCTGCTGGGCTGGCGATTGGTACGCCCGGGTATCATACCGGTATGGGCAGGCTTCCCGCTGGGCATCTGGGACGATCTGTTCAGCGGATTTCCGTTTGGCAGCGCGGTCCTGCTCTGGTCCATGGCGCTGCTGGGCATTGAAGCGTTGGAAGCGCGCTTCCCGTGGCACGGTTTCTTTCAGGACTGGCTGACTGCAGGCCTCATTCTCAGCACCTATCTGCTGGTAGCAACATTGCTGTCGGGCGGGCATGGTTCTTTCCCGATGCTGCTGGCGTTGATACCGCAGCTCTTGCTGTCTTTGATGCTGTTCCCCATTATCTCGCGTATGATTGCCAGACTCGATAGACTGCGCCTGACCCGTTTTCAGGAGTTTTGACGATGGCCCGCAAGCGCCCGGGGCCAATCGTCAGTTCCGCTACTCTCAAGAATGCCTATGATCGCCGCAGCTTCGTTGTCGGCGCGATGGGCGGCGGCGTTGGTATCCTGCTGGCGGTCCGCATGGGCTACATCGCTATTGCGGAAAATGAAAAATACGCCACAGAATCTGAGAGCAACCGGGTAAACCTGTCGCTGATCCCGCCGCGGCGTGGCTGGGTGCTGGACCGGAACGGAGCTCCCCTCGCCTCCAACCGCGCAGACTTCCGGGTCGATTTGATTCCTGATCGGCTCGCCAATCCCGACAAGACGATCGACATTCTGGGCGACCTGCTGGGCCTCGACCAGACAGCTGTGCAGGATCTGAAAGACAAGATCGGCGAAGCCCGCGGTTTTCAGCCGGTCGAAGTGTCCAGCAGGCTGGATTTCTCGCAATTCGCTGCCGTCAGCGTGCGCCTGCCGGATTTGCCCGGCGTAGTGCCGCAACGCGGGTTTTCGCGCTTTTACCCGACCGGCCCGGCGGTTGGTCATTTGATCGGCTATGTCGGGCCAGCCTCGGCCGGGGAATATGAGCTCGACCGCAACCCGCTGCTGATTACGCCGGGCTACAAGATCGGCAAGGACGGGCTGGAAAAGCAGTTTGAACAGCAACTGCGCGGTGTCCCGGGCGCGCGGCGGGTCGAAGTTACCGCGTCTGGCCGGATCATCCGCGATCTGGACACCCGCGAAGATGTTCAGGGCAAACCGATCAAACTGACCATTGATGGCCCGCTGCAGGATTATGCAGCGCGGCGGCTCGGCCTGGAATCAGGTTCCGTCGTGGTCATGGACTGCAAGACGGGCGATCTCCTGTGCATGGCATCCATGCCCAGCTTCGATCCCAACAGTTTTTCCGACGGGATTGGCCGCGTCGAATATGGCATGCTCAGCGCAGACGAGCGGGTGCCGCTGCGCAACAAGGTGCTGAAGGGGCTTTACCCGCCCGGATCGACTGTGAAACCGATGGTCAGCACCGCATTCCTGAAGGCTGGCCTCGACCCGTCTGAGTCGGTCAACTGCAGCGGAGGACTCCGTGTCGGCAACCGCGTGTTCCGCTGCTGGAAACGCGGCGGTCATGGCCGGGTCGATATGGCCAAGGCGATTTACCAGAGCTGCGACGTCTATTTCTATCACTTTGCGCAGCGGATCGGAATGGACCCCATTGCCTCGATGGCGCGGCGCTATGGCATGGGCCAGGAATTCCCGCTGCCAGTCGCCAGCCAGTTTTACGGCACCGTCCCCGATCCTGCCTGGAAACAGAAGAAATACGACCAGCCATGGGCAGCGTTCGATACTGTGAACGCCACCATCGGGCAGGGATACATGCTCGCCAACCCGCTGCAACTTGCAGTCATGGCCACCCGCCTTGCCACCGCCAAACAAGTCATGCCGCGCCTGATTCTGGACAACAAAACACCCTCGTTCCCCGGCATGGGCATTTCCGAAGAATACGAAACGCTGATCCGCGAGGCGATGAGCGATGTCGTCAACGGCCCTGGCACCGCAGGGCGCGCCCGCTTGCCGTTTGACGATATTCTGATGGCCGGTAAGACCGGGACGGCGCAGGTTGTGTCGCTCGCCAAATCGGATGGTAAATCGGGCCCTTGGAAATACCGTGACCACGGGTTGTTCATCTTCTTCGCACCTTTCGATAACCCGCGCTACGCCGGGGCAGTGGTAATCGAACATGGCGGCGGTTCAGGTTCCGCTTACCCCATCGCGCGTGACGTCATGACGTTCCTGTTCGACCCGCAAAAGGGTCTGGACCAGCTATATTCACTCGAGAAGGAATGGGGCGGCACAGCGCAGGAACGTCTCGCCAGGAAGTACGCAGTTTATGCGGCGCAGGCGGGCGAAGCGGTCGAGCCGGTGCCGCGCCGGGACGAGGATATTTTCGATCAGGTCGATGCCGAAGCGCGGGCCGCAGCCTTGCAGCCGGTGACCGAAGCGACCGACGCCGCAATCAATCGTTCGGAAATAAATGACTCGGTTCCGCAAGGGCCGCAGGAATGAATTCGATCATCCCCGCGCCGATCGCCCGGCAACCCTGGCAAATGTTGATCCCGTTGTTCGTGCTGGTCAGTTTCGGTGCTGCCGTGCTCTATTCTGCGGCGGGCGGTAGTATGCAGCCCTTCGCCGCATCGCATCTGGTCCGGTTCGCGGTGTTTCTTGGAATGGCTTGCATCATGACGATGTTCAACCGCGATTTCGTCCGTTTCATAACCTATCCAGCCTATGCCCTTGTGTTGGTCATGTTGCTTGCGGTGGAAGCCATCGGAGCAATTGGCGGGGGTAGCCAGCGCTGGCTCAGCCTGGGGCCGATCGTGATCCAGCCATCAGAGCTGATGAAGCCGGTCATCGTGCTGGTAATCGCGCGTTTCTATGCCACCTTGCCCGCAGGAATGATCCCCAATTGGCGCGCGCTGATGCCCGCTGGGGGCTTGATTCTGGTGCCGATGGCTCTCGTCCTGATGCAGCCCGATCTCGGGACCGCATTGGCGATAGGGTTTGGCGGGGTCGTGGTGATGTTCCTTGCGGGCCTGCCGATGCGTTGGTTCGTTGGCGCGGGCGCGGCTGGGGCAATTCTCGCCCCCATCGCATTCTTCTTTGGCTTGAAGGAATATCAGCAGCGCCGCGTGACCACTTTCCTTGATCCGGAAAGCGATCCGCTGGGAGCGGGCTATCACATCATGCAGTCGAAAATCGCCATCGGTTCCGGCGGGTTGTCGGGCAAGGGTTTCAACGAGGGGTCGCAGAGCCATCTGAATTACCTGCCCGAGCCGCACACCGATTTCGTTTTCGCCACGATGGCAGAAGAATGGGGCATGCTCGGGGGTTTGGTGGTGATCATCATCTTCGGGATTATCTTGCGCTGGGGCCTCCAGGTCGCGCGCCACTCCAATGACAGGTTCTCGAAACTGCTCGCATCGGGCATGGTGGCGACGATATTCTTCTATGTTGCGATCAATCTGATGATGGTAATGGGCCTCGCGCCGGTGGTTGGTATTCCCCTGCCTTTCATGAGCCACGGAGGGTCATCAATGATGACCAACATGATCTGCATCGGCACCTTGATGATGGTCAATCGGTGGAATCGGGAAAGCCCGCGCTCGGGAATTATCGGATAAAGCTGCCTATCGGCGACCTTAGCCCTTTCCATGAGAGAAAGACGCGCTATATGCAGCGCCTCTCCGGGTCGCAGGGCGATTCGCAGATGCCGCGATTTTCCGGTAAATGGACGCATAGCTCAGTTGGTAGAGCAGCTGACTCTTAATCAGCGGGTCCTTGGTTCGAACCCAAGTGCGTCCACCATTCTCCAAAAATAACAAATACTTGATTGCCCGCGCCGAAGCCTTTCGGAACGGCGTCCACCGCTATTTAATCATCGCAGTAAGTTAAGGGTAATTGTGGGCCAATTTTCTCAATTGGTTAACCGTGCCTGGCTATACTCGTGAAAGATCAGCCAGGAGCTTCTTTTCTCGAGGGTACGAATGAACAGCCAGCAAAAGATCAATCAAAGTCAATTGGACGTGCTGGATGAAACCCGGCGTACACCGCGGTTCGATATCTCCGTGCAAGGGCGTTACCGCACCGGCAACGGGGTTGCGCGTCATGTTCCGATCTTCGAAATTTCGGAAACCGGCTGCCGGTTCTATGACCGTTTCGGCCGCCTGACCGCGGGCACGGTGATGAGCATCAAGATAGAAACCATCGGTCCCCTCGTCGCCACCGTGCGTTGGTGCAAGGACAATATCGCCGGCGTCGAGTTCGAACGCCCGATTTACGGTCCGGTATTCGAATTCATTCGCGACAAGCTCGCCCACGCGGACGAAGACTGAAAACCTGCCTGCTGCCCATTCCGTCACAAGCCTGACCTTATGGTCTTTCCTATTGCCGCAGCCCAAGCTATCGCGCCGCGACCAACAGGAGTGATAAATGGCGCGTTTTCTTATCGTCGAAGCCCGGTTCTACGACCATCTCAATGACATGCTGGTCGATGGCGCGCGCTCTGCGCTGGCCGCGGCAGGTCACGATTCCGAGGTTTTGACGGTTCCCGGCGCGCTGGAAATCCCCGCAGCCATAGCGATCGTATCGGAAAGCGGCCAATACGACGGGTACGTCGCCATCGGCGTGGTTATCCGCGGCGAGACCTATCATTTCGAGATCGTGGCCGGTGAAAGCGCGCGCGGCATCATGGCCCTCACGATGGACGGCTTGGCAATCGGCAATGGCATCATCACGGTCGAAAACGAGGAACAGGCCCTCGCCCGTGCGGACAAGACCCGCAAGGACAAGGGCGGCGAAGCGGCGAAGGCCGCTATCGCGATGTTCGAACTGCGGACAAAATACAGCTGACCCGTCAGCCGGCCAAACGGCCGAAGCAGCCCTTCCCGGCATAGATCGCGCTAGCGCCCAGCTCTTCCTCGATCCGGATCAGCTGGTTATATTTCGCCAAACGGTCGGACCTCGCGAGCGATCCAGTCTTGATTTGCCCGCAATTGGTCGCAACCGCCAGATCGGCAATCGTGGCATCTTCGGTCTCGCCCGAACGATGCGACATGACCGAGGTGTAGCCTGCACGGTGCGCCATATCGACGGCCTGCAATGTCTCGCTCAGCGTGCCGATCTGGTTGACCTTCACCAGCAGGGAATTGCCGAGGCCTTTTTCAATGCCCATCGCCAGACGTTCCGGGTTGGTGACGAACAGATCGTCGCCAACCAGCTGGACCTCGCCGCCAATCATGTCGGTCAACGCTTTCCAGCCAGCGAAGTCGTCTTCATCCATCCCGTCTTCGATAGAACGGATCGGATAATCGTCGCACAATTTCGCGAGGTAAGCGGCCATTTCATCGGGTGACAGCGACTTGCCCTCGCCCGAAATCTCGTACTTGCCGTTCTTGAAGAATTCCGAGGATGCACAATCCAGTGCCAAAACCACATCCGTACCCGCCTTGAAACCGGCCTTTTCGATCGAGGCCATGATGAAATCGAGCGCATCGCGTGTGCTGGCCAGATTAGGGGCAAAGCCGCCCTCGTCCCCGACAGATGTCGCCAGCCCCTTGTCGGACAGGCCTTTTTTAAGCGTATGAAAGATCTCCGAGCCCCAGCGGACCGCTTCCGCAATGCTGTCCGCGCCAACCGGCATGACCATGAATTCCTGGATGTCGATCGGGTTGTCGGCATGTTCGCCGCCATTGATAATGTTCATCATTGGCACAGGCAGCACATGGGCAGACACACCGCCGACATAGGCCCATAGGGGCATGCCGCGCGCATTCGCGGCCGCTTTCGCTATAGCCATGCTGGTCCCGAGAATTGCATTCGCGCCCAGTCGGGATTTGTTGTCAGTCCCGTCCAGATCAATCATAACCATGTCGAGATCGCGCTGGTCTTCGGCATCGAGGCCCAGCAGGGCATCCGCAATCTCTCCGTTCACCGCAGCAACCGCCTTGGTCACTCCCTTGCCCATGTAGCGCGCCGGATCGCCATCGCGCAGTTCGACCGCCTCATGCGCGCCGGTGGAGGCACCTGACGGCACTGCGGCACGCCCGAAGCTGCCATCTTCCAGCAGGATATCAACTTCCACAGTCGGGTTGCCCCGGCTATCGAGAATTTCGCGGCCATGGATGTCGATGATTGCGGTCATTTTGAGGAACTGCTCCGGCTTGGACTGTTGTAATTAACTAACACACCGCCTAAATATGATAAGGTGACGGTGCATTGGTGCTTTATGCGCCGGAACAAAGGCGCGCAAGTTGCGTTGCATTTAGGACGGTCCGAACCATTTACTTGGTGAAGGATACGAATGCTAGTTCAAGACTCTGAGGGTAAAGGAAAATACAATGGCACAGGCCAGCACTCCAAAAACGACACCCACCAAACGCAAACCCGCAGTGAAACCTACCGCGGCCAAGACCGCCCCGACGATCG
>JBFEKH010000002.1:0-121400 GCA_041552775.1 Allopontixanthobacter sp. | reverse complement strand
TGCGGATGATCGCCGTCTACGGCACCGGCAAGAATGCAGATGCACCTGGGTTCCGCGTTGGCGGCAAGACGGGCAGCGCAGAAAAGCCTGGCGCCGGCGGTTACCGCCAGACATCGCTGGTTTCCACCTTTGCTGCTGCCTTTCCGATGGATAATCCTCGCTACGTCATCGTCGCCATGCTGGACGAGCCGAAAGGCACCACAGCTAGTTCGTTCCAGCGGACCGCCGCCTGGAATGCAGCGCCAATCGTCGGACGTTTGGTTCCCCGCATCGGTCCAATTCTCGGCGTCCGGCCTGATCAGCATGCCGATGTCGACATCAGCGATTTGCGGCCTCTCATCCAGAGCGCGATCGAATGAGGCGGGGCAAATGAAGCTGGGGCAAATCGCCAGCCGCGCAGGTACCGCAATTGCTGATGGCCAGGAACTTTCAGTAACCGGATTTGCGATCGACCATCGCAAGGTTGCCCCTGGCACGGTGTTCGGCGCGTTCGAGGGCGCAGTTGTGAATGGCGAGGATTTCATCCCGGCTGCCATCGCTGCTGGCGCAATTGCTGTCGTCGCACGGCCGGAAGCCAAGGTGGATGGCGCGGTCCATATTGCCGCCGATATTCCCCGCCAGACATTCGCCGCGCTCGCCGCACAATTCTTCACGCCCGTTCCGGGTACAATCGTCGCGGTCACCGGTACCAACGGCAAGACGTCCTGCGTCGAAATGACCCGTCAATTGTGGCGCATGGCAGGCCACCGCGCAGCCTCCATCGGGACATTGGGTGTCACCACGCCGGACGAGAGTGTTTCGACCGGATTGACGACGCCGGACATCGTGACTTTCCTGTCCAACATGAGCGGGCTGGCGCGCGAAGGGGTGACCCACGTCGCCTATGAGGCATCCAGCCACGGGCTGTCCCAGTTCCGCAACGAAGGGCTGAAAGTGGCCGCTGGTGCCTTCACCAATTTCAGCCGCGATCACCTCGATTACCATGCCGACATGGAAGAATATTTTGCCGCCAAGATGCGCCTCTTCGATGAAGTGGTGGGGGATAATGCGACAGCAGTAGTCTGGACCGGTACTGGCGAGTGGCCGGCTCGGGCTATCGAGCACGCGCGTAAACGGGCGCTGCGCGTGTTCACGGTGGGCGAGCAGGCGGCCCAAAGCACAAATGCTATCCGTCTACTCGTCCGTACGCCCACGCAATTAGGGCAAACTCTGGAAATTGAATATGATGGCCAGAAGCGCACGATCAATCTGCCGTTGATTGGTGCCTATCAGGCCGAAAATGCGCTGGTTTCTGCGGCTTTGGTGCTGGCCACCGGTGGCGATCCGACAATGGTTTTCGACGGCGTTTCGCGGTTACAACCCGTGCGCGGGCGGTTGGAGCGTGCAGCGATCACCCAGACCGGCGCGCCGGTATATGTCGATTATGCGCACACGCCAGACGCATTGGAAGCGGCAATTGCGGCGCTGCGCCCCCATGTCAAAGGCCGGTTAATCACGGTATTTGGAGCCGGCGGAGACCGCGACCAAGGCAAGCGGGTCGAAATGGGCCGGGTGGCTGCCGCGAAATCCGACATCGTGATCGTGACGGACGACAACCCCCGCAGCGAAGATCCTGCGGCGATTCGGACAGAAATTTTGCGCGATGCGCACGGCGCTGTGGAAATCGGCGATCGGCGGGAAGCAATCTTTGCCGCGATAGCCCAGGCGGAGGCCGATGACATCGTCCTGATCGCGGGCAAGGGACATGAACAGGGCCAGATTATCGGCTCAGGAGACACCATGCGTATATTGCAGTTTGACGATGTTACGGTTGCCCGTGAAGCTGCCGCGGCGCAGGGGAAATTAGCATGAACGCTCCGCAAAGCCGGGTCACCGCGCTGCGTCATTGGCCGGTCACCATCCGTGACAGATTGCCCATGGCGCTGTGGGATGCCGTAGCGCTGGCCGCAGCAATGGGTGGCAGCGCCAGCTGCGAATTCCAGGTGTCCGGCGTTGAAATCGATTCCCGCGATGTACGCAGCGGAGATCTGTTCTTCGCGCTCAGCGGTGAAAGCACTGACGGGCACAAATTCCTGGGCAAGGCATTCGCCAATGGCGCGGCTGCGGCTGTGGTCGATCGTCCGGTGGCCTACCCGCACATTCTGGTCGCGGATACGGGCCGCGCACTGGAAGCATTGGCGCTGGCGGCTAAAACGCGCTGCGCGGCAGTGCGCATCGGCGTGACGGGATCAGTCGGCAAGACCGGCGTCAAGGAAGCTATCTTCGCTGCACTCGACCGCGCCAGCCGCGGGCAGGCGCACCGTTCCGTCCGCAGTTACAACAACCACGTCGGCGTGCCGCTCAGTCTCGCACGCATGCCGGTGCGCAGCGAATATGGCGTGTTTGAAATGGGCATGAACCATGCCGGTGAAATCGCCCATCTGACCGATCAGGTGCGGCCCAACATCGCGGTGATCACGACAATCGCGCCGGCACATATCGAAAACCTCGGCAGTATGGAGGCAATCGCTGACGCCAAGGCGGAGATATTCGCCGGACTTGAACCGGGCGGCACCGCCGTAATCCCGACCGACACCCCGTATTTCGAGCGGTTGCGGGACCATGCCCTGCGCGCCGGTGCGAAGGTCATTTCCTTTGGCAGCGCGGATCATGCCGATGTCCGGCTGCTGGATGCGATCCCTTCTGCCAATGGCGGTTCGCTGGTGACCGCTGATCTCGGTACCACGCGGATGTGCTATTCTGTGGCCGAACCGGGCGAGCACTGGATCGCCAACTCACTTGCGGTGATGGCTGCCGTGCGCGCCGCTGGCGGCGATCTCGGTGCGGCCGGGCTGGCCCTGGCCGAAATGGGCGGGCTGAAAGGCCGCGGTGCACGCCACCAGATCAAGGCTCCGGGCGGCAAGGCGTTGCTGATCGACGAAAGTTATAACGCCAATCCCGCGTCCATGCGGGCAACCCTGCGGGCGCTGGGCCAGACACCCGCAACGCGGCGCATTGCGGTGCTGGGGGCAATGAAGGAACTCGGCGATTTTGCTCCGAAATTTCACGAACAGCTGGCCGAGCCATTAACCGAAGCCAATGTGGATTTCGCAATCCTTGTCGGCGAAGAAATGCGCGCTCTTGCATTGCACTTGGGGAAAGGCGGGGCCAATGCGCTTGGCAAGGGCCTTTCCTTCGCGCATTGCGAAGGTCCTGCTGAAGCGATTGCGGCGCTGGAGGAATATGGAATCACTGCTGGTGACGCCATATTGGTCAAAGGTTCCAACTCGGTCGGTCTTGGCAGGCTCGTAACTCGTTTCAATAGCCGGGAAGGCTGAATGCTCTACCTGATCGCCGAATGGATGGGCTTCGATGGGATCGCCAATCTGGTGCGTTACCAGACCTTCCGTGCGGGCGCGACATTGATGACCGCACTGGTCATCGGTCTCATCATCGGCCCAAAATTCATCTCCATGCTGCGCGTGCGGCAGGGCAAGGGCCAGCCAATCCGTTCGGATGGTCCGCAAAGCCATCAGGCCAAGGTTGGCACGCCAACAATGGGCGGGCTGATGATCCTGATCTCTCTGCTGCTTTCGATGCTACTGTGGATGGACCTGTACAACCCGTTTGTCTGGGCCTGTATGGCCGTGACCGCCGGGTTCGGTTTCGTCGGCTTTCTCGATGATTACGACAAGGTATCCAAGAACAGCCACAAGGGTGTTTCGGGCCGGGTTCGTCTGTTGATGGAATTTGCCGTTGCGGGCGTCGCATCGTGGCTGATCGTCAGCCAGATCAATACCAATCTTTACGTGCCGTTCTTCTCCGACCGGGTCATTCCGCTGGGGCCGTTCTATTATGTTTTCGCCGCTACCGTAATGGTCGGATTCGGCAATGCAGTGAACCTGACCGACGGGCTTGACGGGCTCGCGACCATGCCGGTGATCATCGCCGCGGGCACTTTCGCGATCATCGCCTATCTGGTGGGCCGGGTCGATTATTCGGAATACCTCGGCATTCCCCATGTCCCGGGCGCCGGGGAGATGGCGATATTCTGCGCTGCGATCATGGGGGCGGGGCTTGCCTTCCTGTGGTTCAACGCACCGCCCGCCGCCGTGTTCATGGGCGATACCGGCAGTCTCGCCCTTGGCGGAGCGCTGGGCGCGATTGCGGTCGCCACGCATCACGAAATCGTCCTGCTGATTGTCGGCGGGTTGTTCGTGGTCGAGGTAGCGTCAGTCATTATTCAGGTGTTCTGGTTCAAGCGCACGGGCAAGCGGATATTCCGCATGGCGCCGATCCATCACCATTTCGAACAATTGGGGTGGAAAGAATCCACCGTCGTGATCCGGTTCTGGATCATCTCGATCGTCCTCGCATTGATGGGGCTGGCAACGCTGAAACTCAGATGATCACTTCCCCCGCCTTTTCCGGAAAACGCTATGCCATTCTGGGCCTGGCCCGGTCTGGGCTGGCCGCTGCCGAAGCCCTGATGGCAAGCGGCGCACAAGTGACTGCATGGGACCGGCAGGATGTTGCCCGCGAAAAGGTGGCGGGACGCGCTATTCTGGCCGATCCACTCGAAATCGATCTGACCGGATTTGACGGCGTGGTGGTTTCACCCGGGGTTCCGATCAACACGCATCCGATTACCGAACGCGCCGCGAAATTCGGTGTGGCCTTGATTGGCGATGTCGAACTGTTTGCGCTCGCCCGCGCCGCTTTGCCGCCCCATAGAGTAGTCGGCATCACGGGCACCAATGGCAAATCGACCACAACGGCGCTGGTCCACCATATCCTGCAAAGCGCTGGGCTGCCCGCGCGCATGGCCGGTAATATCGGCCTGCCGATCATGGGCGAAGACCCACTGGTACCCAACGGGGTGGGCCCCGGTGTCTACGTGCTCGAATTGTCCAGCTACCAGATCGACCTGACCCGTTCACTCGCCTGCGAGGCAGCGGCGCTGCTCAATATCACGCCCGACCATCTCGACCGATATGACAGTTTCGATCATTATGCCTTTTCGAAAAGCCGGTTGTTCGCGATGCAGGGCAGTGACCAGTTCGCGGTATTCGGAATGGACGACGCGCCAACCCGCGCGGTGATGGCGGCTGAGCAGGCTCGCCGTCCAGCCGGGCGCGCAGTTCCGATCAATCGTGATGCCATTGCGGCAATGCAGGCCGAGTGGCCTTCGCTGCAGGGGCCGCATAATCTCGAAAACGCCGCAGCCGCAGTGGCAATCGCCGTAGAATTGGGCGTTGCATCGACCCAGTGGCGCGGTGCGCTGGCCAGTTTCACCGGCCTGCCGCACCGGATGGAGCGCCTCGGGGAATTTGGCGGCGTCCTGTTCATCAATGACAGCAAGGCCACCAACCAGGCATCGACAGCGCCGGCTCTGGCCGCATTTCCGCCAGACCCACGATACGGCCCGGGTCCGCGCATCCACTGGATTGTTGGCGGTCTGGCTAAGGAAGACGGCCTAGGCGATTGCGCGCAATTTTTGGGCAATGTCGCGGCGGCCTATACGATTGGCGAAGCAGGGCCGCGGTTCGCCGAATGGTTGGAAGACCAGGTCAGGGTCGAGCGATGCGAATTGCTGTGCGAGGCGGTGCAGCGCGCGATTGCCGCGGCCAAGCCGGGCGACGTAGTGCTGCTGTCACCGGCCTGCGCGAGTTTCGACCAGTTCCTCGATTATGAAAAACGCGGCGAACATTTCCGCAGCATTGTTGCTGCACTGACCAGCGGTGATGCGGCATGACTTCTTCCCAGCCCTATATCCCGCAGGTCGGCAAACGGACCGGCGAACGTTCGCAGTCCCCCGATCAGTTCCGCAAATCCAAACGCGCCGAATTGCGTATCTGGTGGCGCGAGATTGACCGTGTGCTGCTGTTCCTGATCCTGGCATTGATGGCGATTGGCACGGCCGCCGTGGCGGCCGCTTCCCCGGCCAGCGCGTCGCGCCTGTCCACCGCCGATGTCACGTTGGATGACCTCTATTTCTTCTCTGCCCACGTCCGCTGGCAGATGCTCGGGCTGATCGCTCTGGTCGGGGCGTCCATGCTGGCGCGCGAGAATGCCCGGCGCCTGGGTGTCATGCTCGCCGGTGCGATGATCGGCCTGCTGTTTCTGGTTCCGATCATCGGCAGCGAGGTGAACGGGGCGCGGCGCTGGATCAATCTCGGGATGAGCTTTCAGCCGTCCGAATTTCTCAAGCCAGCTTTCGCCATCTTGCTCGCATGGATTTGGTCCTGGCGCCTGCGCGATCCCAACCTGCCGGTGATGTGGATTGCCACCGGCGTCATGCTGCTGGTCGCTGCTCTGTTGATGCTGCAGCCCAATTTCGGCGATACGATCCTGTTTGCGGGCGTGTGGTTCGTCCTGCTGATACTATCCGGCATTTCGGTCCAGCGGATCGGCGCAGTTTTGGCCGCGGGCCTTGCTGCGGTAACGGCGATATATTTCCTGTATGACAATGCGCGCAACCGGATCGATTCCTTCTTCGGCGGCGGCACCGCCTTCGATCAGGTCGATCTGGGGCAAAGGACTTTGCTGGCCGGTGGTTGGACTGGCAGCGGATTCTGGCTTGGCCTGCGCAAGATGAAATTGCCAGAGGCCCACACCGATTACATCTTCTCCGTCATCGGAGAGGAATTCGGGCTTATCGCCTGCGCAATCATCGTCACCCTATATCTCGCGATCATCGTCCGGGTGCTGGTCCGGCTGGTGAACGAGGAAAATCTGTTCACCGTTCTGGCGGCTGCTGGGCTGGCCACGCAAATCGGCGGACAGGCGTTCATAAACATTCTGGTGAACCTGCAACTTTTCCCGTCAAAAGGGATGACATTGCCGCTGATATCCTATGGCGGATCGTCCACCATCGCTGTATGTCTGGCGGCAGGACTATTGCTCGCGATTACGCGCCGCAATCCTTTCCTGACACGGGAAACACCGGGCCTGCGGCAACTGCTGTCAGACACCCAGGCAGGCATCGCGGGACGTTCAAGCAGCAGCCCCGCTAACGGAGATCGCGCATGAGCGATGCTAACCGCCATTACGTTCTTGCCGCTGGCGGTACGGGCGGACATTTGATTCCGGCATTCGCTCTGGCCAGCGAGCTGGAGCGGCGCGGACATCACGTTGCGCTGATCACTGACCGGCGCGGCGCGGATATTCCCGGAAAGCCTGACTTCCTGCCCGCGCACATCCTGCCCGCAGGCAGGTTCGGCAAGAACCCGCTCAGCTGGATCAAGGGTGCCCGCGCGGTGATGGAAGGGCGCAATATGGCGCTGCGCCTGTTCGAGACTTTCCAGCCCAGCGCAGTGGTCGGCTTCGGAGGCTATCCGGCGTTGCCCGCCTTGCTGGCGGCAACATCGGCCGGAATTCCCAGCATCGTGCATGAACAGAATGCCGTGCTTGGCCGGGTCAACCGCCTGCTCGCTGGCCGGGTCCAGGCGATTGCGACGGCCTATCCCGATGTGCAGCGGCTCAAGCCAAAACATGCCGAGAAGGTCCATCTGGTCGGCAATCCGGTACGCGGCAGCGTGCTGTCGCTGCGCGATGAACCTTTTCCGTCGTTCAGTGAAGACGGATTGCTGCGGGTCCTGGTGACCGGCGGCAGCCAGGGCGCGCGGATTTTGTCCGAAGTGGTACCGGACGGGCTGGCGATGTTGCCACCTGCCATTCGTTCGCGCCTCCAGGTCACCCAGCAATGCCGCCCGGAAGACATTGATGCCGTGCGTGAACGCTATCGCAGCCATGATATTCCCGCCGAACTAGGCACTTATTTCGAAGACATGGACGCCCGGTTGGCCGATGCGCATCTGTTCATTGGCCGTGCCGGCGCTTCGACCATTGCCGAATTGACCGCAGTGGGCCGACCCGCGATCCTGATCCCGCTGCCGATTGCGACCGACGATCACCAGAATTTCAACACGCGCGAAATGGTCAAGGCAGGCGGCGCGCGCGCCATTCGGCAGGGCGATTTCACCCCTGGACAGGTGGCCAAGCAAATTCAGGCGATGGCGCAGCGGCCCGAAACGCTGGCCACGGCTGCCCATGCGGCATGGAATTGCGGACGGCCCAAGGCCGCGTCCGATCTGGCCGATCTGGTCGAAAGTTTCGGCGCCAGCGAGCTGATGGATGTCATCCGCGTCGGCGGCAACAACGCGCGCGCGGCATCGCAAGGCGAGCGAGTAGCGCAGGGCTCTGCCCGGGAGGGCGCATCGTGAAGGGCGTCGGGATTGAAATCGGGACGATCCATTTCGTCGGCATCGGCGGGATCGGCATGTCCGGTATTGCCGAGGTGATGCATAATCTTGGTTACAAGGTGCAGGGCTCCGATATCTCCGAAAGCCCTAGTGTCGAGCGCCTGCGCTCACGCGGCATTGAGATTGCCCTTGGCCATGCTGCGGAAAATCTGGGTGATGCGGCGGTGGTGGTGACTTCCACTGCCGTGCGCCGGACAAATCCAGAAGTCGCGGCCGCGCTGGAAAATCGCATACCCGTGGTTCGCCGGGCAGAAATGCTTGCTGAACTCATGCGACTGAAAAGCACGGTCGCGGTTGCCGGGACGCACGGCAAAACCACCACGACATCGATGATTGCTGCGCTGCTTGATGCCGGCGGGATCGATCCGACGGTGATCAATGGCGGGATCATCAATCAATACGGTTCCAACGCCCGCATGGGTGACAGCGACTGGATGGTGGTCGAGGCCGATGAAAGCGACGGCAGCTTCCTGCGGCTGGATGGCACAATCGCAGTGGTCACCAATATCGATCCCGAACATCTCGACCATTACGGCAGTTTTGATGCGGTGAAGGATGCCTTCGTCGAATTCATCGAGAATGTGCCGTTTTACGGTGTGGCAGTGCTGTGCATCGATCACCCCGAGGTGCAGACGGTAATCTCCAAGGTCCGTGACCGGCGCGTGTTGACCTATGGCTTTTCAGCGCAGGCCGATTTGCGGGGCGAGAATGTTCGGCCCGAGGAAGGCGGCAATACATTCGACGTGGTCCTGCGCGAACGTGACGGGACCACCCGCCGGATCGAAAATATACATTTGCCCATGCCGGGGCGCCACAATGTCCAGAACGCGCTGGCGGCGGTTGCCGTGGCGCTGGAAATGGGCTGCCCGGCAGAAGTCATCTGCAATGGCTTCAACGCGTTCGACGGGGTCAAGCGGCGCTTCACCAAGGTCGGCGAAGTGGCAATTGGCGATGGCAAGGCGACCATCATCGACGATTACGCGCACCATCCAGTCGAAATTACTGCAGTGCTTAGCGCGGCGCGGGAATCGACCAGTTCCTCCAAAGGTGCGGGGCGCGTTATCGCAGTGGCCCAGCCGCATCGATTTACCCGGCTGCGCGATCTGCTGGAAGGTTTCCAGACATCCTTCAACGATGCCGATGTCGTCTATGTTGCGCCGGTCTATGCTGCTGGCGAAGACCCGATCGAAGGCGCCGATGCCGAAGCTCTGGTGTCCGGACTGAAGGAACGCGGGCACCGTGCTGCGGCAACTATTTCCGGCCCGGAAGATCTGGCGAGCGAATTGGCGGGGATTCTGCAGCCGGGCGATATGGTGGTGTGCCTTGGGGCGGGCGATATCACCAAATGGGCTGCCGGCCTGGCTGATGCAGTGCAGGGCGTGATGAAGATGCGATCCGAGGTTGCGGCGAAATGACGACGCATCAGCCAGACGATTGGGCGATGTTCGACGATGGCTCCGCCCCGAATTCCGAGGTGGAAGGTGCCGTCGCGGCGCCAGTTCCCATTCACGGAATTCGCGGTCGGCTGACGTCTCAGGCGCCTCTGGCCAAGCTTGTCTGGTTCAAATCGGGCGGACCAGCGGACTGGTTGTTCGAACCTGCCGATGCCGATGATCTTCGCGAATTCCTGGAGCGCCTGGATGGGCAATTGCCGGTCATGGCGCTGGGCCTTGGCTCCAACCTGATTATCCGCGATGCCGGCGTACCCGGCGTCGTGGTGCGCTTGGGCAAGGCGTTTTCCAAGGTTGCAGATCTTGGCGGCCACGTGCTGGAATGCGGCGGCGGGGCAAGCGGTATCCTGGTTTCCTCAACTGCACGCGATGCCGGTATTGCGGGGCTTGAATTCCTGCGCGGGATCCCCGGCACAGTCGGCGGCTTCGTGCGCATGAACGGCGGCGCCTATGGCCGCGAAGTGGCGGACATTCTAATCGATTGCGATGTGATCATGCCGGACGGAGAATGCATTCGCCTGCCGGTCAGCGATCTCGATTACAGTTACCGGCATTCGGCCTTGCCCGACGGCGCAGTGGTCATTTCCGCACGCTTCCAAGGCGAGGAGGGCGATCCGGCAGTGATCGGTGCTGAAATGGACCGGATTGCGCAGGCGCGCGAAGAATCGCAGCCGCTGCGCAGCAAGACCGGCGGATCGACCTTCAAGAATCCTGCAGGGCACAAGGCATGGCAACTTGTCGATGCCGCTGGCTGCCGGGGCCTAACACTGGGCGGCGCGCAGGTGAGCGAAAAACATACTAATTTCTTGATCAACACAGGCGATGCCACCAGCGCCGACATCGAAGGACTGGGCGAATTGGTTCGCGACAAGGTGCGGTCGCATTCGGGCGTTGCACTGGAATGGGAAATCAAGCGCGTGGGTAGGCCGTAATGACTTCGCAGAAACTCCACATTGCCGTGCTGATGGGCGGCTGGGCCAATGAACGCCCCGTGTCGCTGATGTCCGGTAACGGTGTGGCCGATGCGCTGGAATCGCGCGGGCACAGGGTCACGCGGATCGACATGGACCGGCAGGTGGCGGCGCGCATTGCGGAGGCCGCACCCGATGTAGTGTTCAATGCGCTCCACGGTGTTCCGGGCGAAGATGGTACGGTGCAGGGTATGCTCGACTTGATGGGCATTCCCTACACGCATTCGGGCCTCGCGACCTCGGTGGTCGCGATCGACAAGGAATTGACCAAGCTGGCATTGGTCCCCCACGGCATTCCCATGCCCGGCGGGCGGATCGTCGCGAGTGAGGAACTGTACGAGAAGGACCCGCTGGCGCGGCCTTACGTGCTGAAACCGGTGAACGAGGGATCCTCCGTTGGCGTGGCCATCGTCACGGACCAGAGCAATTACGGCAACCCGATCCGCCGCGATGCCGAAGGGCCGTGGCAGAAATTCGGGTCCTTGTTGGCCGAACCCTTCATTCGCGGGCTGGAACTGACCACCGCAGTAATCGACAGCGCCGAGGGGCCTCGGGCACTCGGGGTGACGGAACTCAAACCCAAATCCGGTTTCTACGATTTCGATGCCAAATATACCGAGGGCATGACCGATCATATATATCCGGCGGACATACCGGACAATATCGCCGCATTGTGCTGCAAATATGCCCTCGATGCGCACCGTGTGCTCGGCTGCAAGGGCACCAGCCGGACGGATTTCCGGTGGGACGACGAGCAGGGCGAAGCAGGCCTGTTCGTGCTGGAAACCAACACCCAGCCGGGCATGACCCCGCTCAGCCTGGTGCCGGAACAGGCCCGCCATTGCGGGATGGATTACGCCGATCTGGTGGAGGCTATTGTCGCTGAAGCCATGCGAAACTTCGCGCCGTCCGCGGCCGGAGGCAAAAATGGCGACGATTAAGCGCGACGGTAAAGGCGTTCGGCGTTCGGTCGCCTCAACCACGCGCGCCAACAATGCGCGGCGGGCCAAGGCCAAGACCAGCTCGCTGATGGACGCGGCGATGTCGGTCCTGCCGTTTACCGAAGAACAATTGCATCGGATTTTCCTTGCAGTCATCCTCGGCGGTGCGGCAGCGCTGGCGTGGTTTGTCGCCAGCCTGGCCGGCGTGCCCGCAATGGCGCAGCAGCAGATTGCCGGGCTTGCCAGTAATGCTGGGTTCGTGGTCCGCCGGGTCACGGTGACCGGCGTGGACAGGATGAATGACGCAAAGGTCTATAACAGTGTGCTTTCAAAGCAGGACCAGCCAATGCCGCTGGTCGATCTGCAGGATGTGCGCGCCGATCTGCTGCAACTCAGCTGGGTCAAGGATGCGCGGGTTGCGCGTCAATTACCTGACACCCTGCTGATCGATATCGTGGAGCGCAAACCCCATGCCGTGCTGGCCAAGCCGGACCGGCTGGTGTTGATCGACGCCACTGGCGCAGAACTGGAACCGGTTTCCCGGGCCAATGCCAAGGGGATGCTGGTGGTTTCCGGGCCGGGCGCGAAAATGCAGGTCGAAGGACTCGGCAAATTGCTCGATGCCGCGCCTGCGCTGAAGCCCAAGGTGGTCGGGGCCGAATGGGTCGGCAACCGGCGCTGGGACCTGACGTTTGATACAAAGCAGGTGCTGGCACTGCCCGAAGGCAGCACGGAGGCACCCGCAGCGCTGATTGCATTTGCCAAGCTTGATGGGGGCAGCCGGATGCTCGGCGGCAAGGTCGCGACATTCGATATGCGCGCGCCGGGACGAATTTACATGCGTGTGCCGGGGCGCGCGCAGGAAGAACTGAAGATGAGTGGAGGCAATTAATGGCAATGCCGCGGATTGGTCGCGTTTTTGGTGCCGTAAATGTCGGGTCCTTTCGGATTTCCGCGATGATAATGGGTATCTCCGAAACCGGTGAGATGGTGGTCTTGGGATCCGGGCACCGTGCCAGCCAAGGAATCAAGCGCGGCTATGTCACTGATATGGCGGCTGCGACCTATGCCATTCGCGACGCGGTGGAGCGCGCGGAAAAGAATGCCGAAACGAGCATTTCCAGCGTCTGGATCGGCTGCGCAGGGGCAGGGCTGAGCAGCCGGATCGCCGAAGTTGAAATCGATATCGGGGGCCGGCGGATCGAAGAAGAAGATATCGAGCATCTGCTGATCGCCGCGCGCGACAACATCCAGCCCGATGGGCGGATGGTGCTGCACGCGCAGCCTGCGCACTACACTCTCGACGGCGCGAATGACGTGTCCAACCCCAAGGGGCTGCATGCAGAGCGCTTGCGGGTGGACGTACATGTGATGCTGGCCGATGGCGCGCCGGTTCGGAATCTGATCGAAGCGGTCCAGAACGCGCATCTCGATGTGGAATCCGTGGTCGCAGCCCCGGTTGCTGCAGGTTACGCCTGCCTGACGCCGGAGGAACGCGAACTCGGCACTGCGCTGATCGAGATCGGCGGAGAGGTGACCAATGTCTCGGTCTACCGCAAGGGTATGCTGCTGGGCCTCAGAGCTATCCCGCTTGGTTCAGCGGATATCACCGACGCGATTGCATCTGCGTTCGGTATCCGGCGATTCCAGGCAGAGCGGTTGAAATGCGTCGCCGGGTCCGCGATCGCCAGCCCGACCGACCATCGTGAGATGATCCCGGTGAACGGTCCGGGCGAGGAAAGCTCCGGCCCGACCGCGCGCGGAGCGGACGAACAGAACCGCATTCCGCGCGCCGAACTGGTGTCCGTCGTAACGCAGCAACTCTCACGGCTGACTGATGAAGTGGGCCGTTCGCTGAAGGAATTGGGTTTCTCCGGCACGGCTGGCAACCAGGTCGTGCTGACCGGGGGCGGGGCGGAACTCGCGGGGATCGCCGAATTTGCCCAAAGTGCACTTGGCCGGACAGTTAGGATTGGCAAACCGCCGGCATTGCGCGGCTTGCCCGAGGCGCATGCGACGCCCGGTTTCGCGACTTTGGCGGGCCTGTGCATCTATGCGGCGAATGATCCGGTGGACATCCGTTCCATCGGGCCGAAACACCAGTCTACCACCCGTTATTCGGGCTTCAAGATCGTCAATCGAGTTTTACGGGCTGTGAAAGAATACTTTTAGGCAGGATTTCCGTCGTGCCATCCGAATTAACCACTGTGGATAAGCGGATGCGTGCTATCCAACCGCGATTCACTTTGTGCCAAGCTAAATTACAAAGTTTCTACAAGCATTACGCCTCTTGGAGGGAAGTTAAATGAGCATCAATATCGGTCCAGCGGCAACGGATGACATGCGGCCCCGCATTACCGTTATCGGTGTCGGCGGCGCTGGTGGCAATGCCATCGCCAATATGATTCAGGCCCAGATCGAAGGTGTCGAATTTATCGTCACCAATACCGATGCGCAGGCTCTGTCCAACGCGGTCGCGGAACAGCGGATCCAGCTTGGCCCCGATATTACCGGTGGACTTGGTGCAGGCGCGCGGCCCGAAGTGGGCAAGGCGGCGGCGGAAGAAACCGTGGCTGAAATCGAAGAAGCGCTGGAAGGCGTGAACATGTGCTTCATTGCAGCGGGCATGGGCGGCGGCACCGGGACCGGCGCGGCCCCTGTTATTGCAGAAGCGGCGCGGCGCAAGGGCGTGCTGACTGTGGGCGTAGTGACCAAGCCGTTCCTGTTCGAAGGCACCCGCCGGATGCGCGCGGCAGAGGCCGGGATCGCGGAACTGCAGAAGCATGTCGATACGCTGATCGTCATTCCCAACCAGAACCTATTCCTGATCGCCAAGGCCGACACGACCTTCAAGGAAGCCTTCATTCTGGCCGACGAAGTCCTGCAACAAGGCGTTCGTTCCATCACCGATCTGATGGTCATGCCCGGCCTGATCAATCTCGATTTCGCAGACGTCCGCTCGGTGATGAGCGAAATGGGCAAGGCAATGATGGGCACCGGCGAAGGCGAAGGTGAAAATCGCGCACTCGACGCTGCGGAGCGGGCAATTGCCAATCCGCTGCTTGATGGTGTGTCGATGAAGGGCGCCAAGGGCGTAATCATCTCGATTATCGGCGGGGAAGACATGAAGCTGCTCGAAGTCGACGAAGCTGCGAACCACATTCGCGAGCTGGTCGATGAAGATGCGAACATCATCTGGGGTTCTGCGTTCAATCCCGATCTCGACGGCAAGATCCGCGTTTCCGTGGTGGCAACCGGGATTGATGGCGGCGCAGAAGCGGCTCCGGTTGACCGGTCCTCGCTGTCCCTCGGCAGTTCACGTGCGCCAAAACGGCCTGTGCTCGAATTGCCTGGCGATGATGAGCTGCCGGAAGAAATGGCGCCTGAAACGGCGGAAAGTTTCGCCAATCTGGGTTCGTTCGATGCCGAAGACGACATCGAAGATGATGGCGATGTCGATGGTATCGTCGATCCGCTTGCCGGAATTCGCAGCTACGAAGCTGAGGACGAGGACGAATTTTCGCAACCGGCGGACGATAGCCAGATGGTCTCCCTTGGCGGCGGTTTTGCAGCTGCTGGATTGTCCGAAGATGACGCAGGTGATGAGCCGCTCGACCTGATTGCGGAAGCACCTGCGGGCAGTCCGTCGGAAGTTGAGCCCTCTCAGGACGAATTGCTGTTGGATGCAGGCCAGTCATTGGGCGCAGGCAATTCCGATAATGCGGAAGAGAAGGATGAATTCGGTCGTCGGCGCGGACTGGTTTCGGGCGGCACCTCCAATGCAGGCAGCACATTGTTCGAACGCATGGCCAATCTGTCCCGCGGCTCGTCAAGCCGTGACGAAGAAGACGAGGACGATGACGATTCGGCGGATTCGAGCTCGCTCAGCATCCCGCGTTTCCTGGGCCGTCAGAACAACCAGTAATGGCATGAATTTTGGGCCGTCCCGCTGCGTGATTAGCGCGCTGCGGGACGGCTTTTTGCTGACCGGTCACCGTGCCACCCTGTCCAGCCGTCTCACAGTGGTTGCCTGGCGCTGTTCTGCCGCTATTCACGCACATACGGGTAGTCTCGGGCATCTGACGAGCTGATCTCAGCTTGTGACCAATCGTTTCGGGCCAGAGCCGGCTGAAAGGAAATTTATCGTGTCGAAACCCGCTGCAGGCAAAAGGATTGCGGTCTGGGGCAAGGCTTTCTGTATCTGCGGCACGGCAATCCTGGCAGTCCCGGTGGCCGCCCAGAACAGCAATGCGCCGCAATCGCGCGCGGTGGTGCAGCCCTTGCCGCCGGCCGGGGTGGATGCTCTCAACGCTGCGCTGATGCGCCTGTCGCGCAATTCGCAAGATCTTGGCGCCTTGATCGACGCCGGAAATGCGTCCCTCCAGTTGAACGATATCGCTGCAGCGATCGGCTTTTTTGGTCGCGCCGATGAATTGTCAGCCGGTAATCCGCGCGTGAAGGTTGGGCTGGCTGGCGCTTTTGTGCGTTCGGAACGGCCGATTGAGGCGCTACGCATGTTTGACGAGGCCGAGAAGGCCGGCGCGTCCACTGCAGCGCTCGCGGAAGATCGCGGGCTGGCATATGATCTGGTGGGTGATCCGGCATCGGCGCAGGCGCAATATGCCCGCGCGCTGGCGGTTCGACCCAGCGATGAACTGGTCCGTAGAATGGCGTTGAGCCAGGCGATTTCCGGTGACCGTATCGCCTTCGAAAAGACGCTTTATCCCTTGCTGGAACGCCGCGATTTTGCGGCGTATCGTACACGCGCATTCGCCTTGGCCATTCTTGGCGAGGAAGGTGAAGCTGTTGCCATTGCCGAAGCTGTCATGCCCGCCGAATTATCTGCCCGGATGACCCCGTATCTGCGCTACATGAACCGGCTGACCAAGGCCCAGCAGGCCGCCGCAGGAAACCTCGGTATTTTCCCGAGGGCGGCCCAGATTGGCCGAGACGATCCGAGGATCGCGCAATATTCCGGCGCCAGTGTGGGCGGTAGAGGCGCAGGAGCGCCCTCGCGAACTGCCGATGCCGGATTGACCCCGCAGGGAGAGCCGTTGGGGCCGAGCAGGACTGGCACGGCAAAGCGAGACAAATCCAGCCCACGCCGCAGGCCGGACCGGGGGACAAGTTCAGTGCCAACGCCTGCCGCCGATACTCGTCTGACCAGCAACACGGTTACCCAGACAGCGGCACCTGCCAGGATAGCGGCAACGATACAGAATCCTTTAAAGACACAGGCAAACGCTCCGGCACCTCAGCCAGTCAGACAAGGCGAATTGCCGCCGGTGCAGACCGTACGCACTGCCACGCCTTCACGGCCCGGTTTTGAGCTGGCAAAGCTTGGTACGGGAACTGAGGCGGCGACCCCGATTTCGTCCGAAAGCGTTGCAATCGTCCAGCAGTTACCGGCACGGCCAACGCCAACGCCAACGCCAACGCCCGCGCTAACGCTAACGCTAACGCCCGCGGCTGCCGCTCCGGCGGCTCCGGTGCAGGAACCGCTCAGCGTGGCCGATGCTTTCGCCGGATTTACCCTGGATACCGTTGCCCCGGACAAGACGGGCGCGGTCGATATCAGTGCGATCAAGCCCAAGCGGGAAGTCGCAGAAAAGCCTGCGCCAGAACCTAAACCCGCAGCAAAGCCCGAACCGCCCAAGAACCCAAGCCGTGTGTGGGTCCAGGTTGCAACTGGGCGCGACCGCAAAGCTCTCGCGTTCGACTGGCGGCGGATCAGCCGCAAATCGGCAGAAGTACTGGGTGAGAAGGCCAAACCGGCAGTCAAACCCCATATCGCCAGCTGGGGTCAGACGAACCGGCTATTGGCCGGACCGTTTGCCAATGAGAAAGCAGCAAAGGCAGCAGTCTCGGCCCTGAAGGCGGAGGGGATCGACAGCTTCACTTTTACCAGTTCCGCTGGGGAAGAAGTGAGCGAATTGTCCTGAAGCCGCGCGGCGCAGGCATGACCGGCGGGAGTTTTTTGCACAGGGTTTGAACAGGCAAGTTTATTTCTCCCCAACTGCTCGGCCCATCTCCATTGCGGAATCAGGCCAAGGCAAGGCATCCCTGTGGTCAATGGCCAGATCAATGGCCGGATCAATGGGACGCGTGATGAGAGCCGGTCAGACTGAATTCGTGGCGAATGACGATGCGGCTCCGGTCGACATGCTCGCAGCACTGTTCGAAGCGCGCGGCTGGCCATTCCAGGCCGTGTCCGACGAGGAAATTTCCGGAGAAATCCAGGGCAGCTGGGCGAAATATCAATTGCGCGGCGTCTGGCGTTCGGAAGACAATGTACTCCAGATGCTCTGCCTCCCCGACATCCGCGTGTCCGAGGAAAAACTCAGCGCGGCCTATGAACTGGTCGCGATGGTCAATGAACAGATCTGGCTTGGTCATTTCGACGTATGGTCGAATGGCGGCGTGCTGCTGTACCGCAATGGCGCAATGCTCGGCGGTGACGGCCTGCTGAGCCTGGATCAGGCCCAGGCCCTGGTCGAAACCGCAGTCGAGGAATGCGACCGCTTCTATCCGGCTTTCCAATTTGTGTTGTGGGGCGACAAATCCCCCAAGGAAGCGCTGGAATGCGCTTTGGTGGACGCAGCGGGCGAGGCTTGATACCCCGCAAGCGTCGAGCAACTTCGGCGCGCAGGGAAGTATGAGTATGGCTTTGGACAGGATTTTGATCGTCGGTTTCGGCAAGATGGCGCAGGCCATGGTAGAGGGCTGGCTCGCATCGGGAATTCCGGCGAACAGGTTTGCGATCTATCACCCGCGGCGGTCCGAAGCGCCCGCCGGAATTGCGGTCCACAACCAGTGGCCCAATGAACATTTTGACGCTGTATTGCTGGCGGTAAAGCCCCAGATGCTCGGCGATATCGCACCTGATCTGGAACCGCTGGTCGGCCCCGATACGGTCCTGATCTCCGTGCTTGCCGGCGTCACCCTGGCGGGTCTGGCCCGAAAATTTCCCCGTGCTGGCGGAATTGCCCGGCTGATGCCCAATCTTGCGGTCGCCTTGAGAAAATCGCCCAATGCCTTGGCTGCAACCGGGTTGGATGAAGCGCAGCGCGCGGAACTGACAAAGCTGGCGTCCGCCCTTGGCAACGCCGAATGGCTGGCGAACGAGAGCCAGTTCAACCTGGTTACCGCGCTGGCTGGATCTGGACCGGGTTTTGTCTTCCGGTTCATTGACGCGCTGGCTGGCGGTGCTGCCGATCTTGGTCTAGACCGGGCGCAGGCTGACCGTCTGGCGATTGCCATGGTCGAAGGTGCCAGCGCGCTGGCGGCATCGTCGGAGCATTCCGCAGCCGATCTGGCCAGCCGAGTCGCGAGCAAGGGCGGGATGACGCAAAAAGGGCTGGATGTGCTCGATGAGGGCGCGGCTTTGCAGAAATTGTTGCGACAGTGCCTGAAGGCGGCGCGGGACCGCGGCGTGGAAATGGCTGAAATGGCCGGAGACAAGGGTTAAATCCGGCCTAATTTTCTTAAGGCCGACGGCTAGACCGATTTTGTCCGGTTTTACTTGAAAAACTCGGCTCTTGCCCCGATATTGTGCGCAGAAGGGACGGCATAGCGCTGTCCAAACAGGAGTAAGTATTACTATGGCAGATTGGAAAGATCCCCGCGCCACTCGGACGGGTTTCGGCACGTCTCCAAACCTGACAGGCGAAGTTGCAGGCCGCGAGATTTTCGACGCTGGGCTGCGCAGCCACATGCTGTCGATTTATAACTACATGGCGTCCGGCGTTTTGCTGACCGGCGTTGTCGCCTTGCTGTTCGCCCAATCGGGCATGGCAGCGACTGTGCTGATGGGCGGCGGTATCCTTAGCTGGATCATCATGCTGGCTCCGCTCGGCTTCGTGCTGGCGATGAGCTTCGGACAGAACAAGTTCAGCACCGCTGGATTGCAGGGAATGTTCTGGGGCTTCGCGGTGGCCATGGGCCTCTCGCTGTCCTCGATATTCCTGATCTATACCGGCAGTTCGATCGCTGCGACATTCTTCGCTACAGCGGGCGCATTCGCTGGTCTCAGCCTGTTCGGTTACACCACCAAGAAGGACCTTTCCGGCTTCGGAACATTCCTGATCATGGGTGTGATTGGCCTGCTTATCGCCAGCGTGATCAACATCTTCATGCAATCGACCATCCTGGAACTGGCGGTCAGCTTCCTAGGTGTGCTGATTTTCGCAGGCCTTACAGCCTATGATACGCAGCGGTTGAAGCGTGAATATCTCGCGATCCAAAATGCGAAAGTGACCAATCCGGCAATCGCGCAAGCCTATCCAATGGGCAAGATGGTCGTGATGGGCGCACTCAGCCTGTATCTCGACTTCATCAATATGTTCCTGTTCCTGCTGCGCTTCATGGGCAACCGGGAATAAGAATAATCGATTCGTCGCTAAAGCGACTCGTCCTACCGATGCCCGGAGTGCTTGATGCATTCCGGGCATTTTCTTTGTCTTCGCATCGCGTTAGAGACGCCTGGTCGGCAATTTCCGGATTCAGCCAAGCGAAAGGCTGGTTTTGGTAATTCCAGGCGAAACAAGGGGGCTTGGCCACGGCGTCAGGCGATTAGGAGAGCTTCGTTTCATGTCCAACTCAAGCCAGACACGAATTCGTCTTATCGCAGTTGCCTGCGGTGTGGCCGCGCTGGCAGGTTGTGCGACGCCGCCACCCCCGCCGCCGCCGCCGCCCCCGCCACCGCCGCCAGTTCAGGTTGTGATCCCTGCGCGTCCAATCCCGCCGAGCGGCGCAGTTTCGTTGATGGCCATTCCCGCTATTGGCGTGGACGGGATACGCTTGACGGTGAATTACAACATCTCTTCGGCCCAGAAGATCTGGAACCTGCGTTCCGCGCTCAACGTCGCTGCGCTCAATTGCCAGCACGCAGAACATGCCGCCATTTTGCCTGCATATGCGTCGCTGCTGACCCGGAACAAGCGCGAATTGACGGCGGTGAACAAGGAAGTGACCAAGGAATTCAGGGCCCGCTACGGATCCGAAGGCCGCCACGCGCAAGATGATTACATGACCCAAGTCTATAATTATTTCGCCCTGCCGCCCGCCCAGCGCCAATTCTGCGATGTGTCGACGCGCATTGCGGGCGAATCGCTGGTGGTTGCGCCCGCCGAGCTGGAAACATTCGCAGCCCGAAGCCTGCAGTCGCTGGAAGCGGTATTCGAAGATTTTTACCGTTCCTACGAACAATACCGGGTTAACGTCGCTATGTGGGATGCTCGCTATGGCACGCCGCAAGTGGTCAATCCGGCATCGTATACGGGGCCAGCGTATTATACGCCCGCCGATCAGGGTTTCGGTCCGGAGCCACGGGGCGAACCGGAGTTTATTTCCGAACCGGTGGTGGAGAGTTCCGGAGACGCGGTGCCAGCAGCGCCCGCCGAATATTCGGTGATCGAAACCGGTCCGATGATTCAAGCAGCGCCGGTAACTGGTCCCGAACCGCAGCCATTAACGACGCAGCCGGAAGCTGGCGATCCGGCTACCGGCCCCGTGTTTGTCTCAAATCCAGTGGTTGAGGCCGTGCCGAACGATTAAGGTTGATTTGCCCGCGGAGCGGCAAGGCAATAACAAGACTCGTGTGATCGGGCGGGAACCTCTAAGGGGCTGCCATGCATTTTCTCGATCAAGCCAAGATTTTCCTCCGTTCCGGCGCAGGCGGCCCAGGTGCCGTCAGCTTCCGGCGTGAAAAATATATCGAATATGGCGGCCCCGATGGCGGCAGCGGCGGCAAGGGCGGGGACATCGTGTTCCGCGCCGTGCAGGGCCTCAACACGCTCATCGATTTCCGTTATTCCCAGCATTTCAAAGCCAAGCGCGGGACCCACGGCATGGGCCGTGACCGGACCGGTGCAGGCGCCGAGCCGCTGATTATCGAAGTGCCGGTGGGCACCCAGATCCTGTCGGAGGACAAGGAAGACATCCTCGCCGATTTCACCGAGGTCGGCCAGGAAGTGACTTTCCTCGAAGGCGGCATGGGCGGACGCGGCAACGCCAGTTTCAAAAGTTCGACCAATCGTGCCCCGCGCCAACATCAGCCGGGCGAAGCGGGTCAGGAGCTGTGGGTCTGGCTGCGCCTGAAATTGCTCGCCGATGTGGGCCTGCTGGGTCTGCCGAATGCGGGCAAATCGACTTTCATCAATGCTGTGTCGAATGCGCAGGCGAAAGTGGGGGCCTACGCCTTCACCACGCTGGTGCCGAAACTCGGCGTTGTGCGGCACAAGAATCGCGAATTCGTGATCGCCGATATTCCGGGCCTGATTGAAGGCGCGGCGGATGGCGCGGGCATCGGAGACCGGTTCCTTGGTCACATCGAACGGTGCCGCGTGCTGATCCATCTGGTCGACATCTCTGGCAAGGATCCGGCCGAGGCGATGAATATCGTCGATGCCGAATTGGAAGCATACGGCGCCGGGCTGGAGGATAAGGTCCAGCTTATTGCGCTTAACAAGGTCGATCTGGCAGACGACGAATTGGTTGAAGGTTTCGCCAAGGAATTGCGGGCAGCGGGCGCGGACAAGGTTTTCCCGCTTTCGGGCGCGACCGGTCAGGGCGTGGAAAGCCTGCTCGATGCAGTGCTCCAACACCTGCCGGACCGCACGTCCACCGAAACCAAAGGCAAGGCGGAGGAACATACTTCCGAAGCCGAACCTTGGTCTCCGTTGTGAAGTAATGCGTTCGACGGGACTTCTATTAGTCCGCGTCAGCCGCTAACCCGCTGCCGATGGGTATTACTCAACTTCGCCAATTGTCCGATCCCGCGGCCGCCAAGCGGCTGGTGATCAAGGTTGGTTCTGCGCTGCTCGTCGGTACGGACGGCCAGCCGCGCCATGAATGGTTGGCGGGGCTGGTTTCCGAAGTGGCGGCGATGCGGGCGGCCGGGCAGCAGGTTGTGCTGGTCAGTTCGGGTGCAATTGCCTTGGGCGCTGCGCGCATGGGCCTGCCGAAGGGTGGTCGCGGTAGCCTTGCAGATGCGCAGGCGGCGGCATCGGTGGGACAGATTGCCCTGTCCGGCCTGTGGTCGCAATTGCTAGAAAAACATGGCCTGGGAGCCGCGCAAATGCTGGTGACGCTGGGTGATCTGGAGGATCGCCGGCGTTACCTCAATGCATCATCGACCCTCGGCCGCTTGCTCGAAGCGGGCATGGTACCGGTGGTCAACGAAAACGACAGTGTCGCAACCGAGGAAATTCGGTTCGGCGACAATGACCGGCTGGCTGCACGCGTGGCACAAGCAGCGGGCGCCGATGCAGTGTTGCTATTGTCTGATGTGGACGGACTGTATGACCGTAATCCATCCGATCCGGCGGCCAAACTGCTTGAGCAGGTGGACGGTGTAACCGATCAAATTCGTGCCATGGCCGATGGTGCTTCTGCTTCGGGCCTTGGTTCAGGCGGTATGACGTCAAAATTACAGGCAGCGGAAATCGCCGAAAGGGCGGGGATTGCGCTGGCGATCATCAACGGCACTCTTGCTAATCCAATGCGGACAGCCTTGGATGCGGGCCGGGGAACGCTGTTCCTGCCCCAGCGCCGCGATGCTGCCCGCAAGGCGTGGCTTGGCGGACGGATCGATCTGCGGGGGACGTTGAGTGTTGATAGCGGTTGCGGAAAGGCCCTGGCCAATGGCTCCAGCCTGCTGGCGGCCGGGGTCACCGGGGTCGAGGGCGAATTTGTCCGCGGCGATGCGGTGAGTGTCGCCGGCACGGACGGGCGGATATTGGCGCAGGGCCTGACCGAATATTCCGCCGAGGAATGCCTCGCCATCATGGGCCTGCGCGAAAATGCCCAGGCCGAGAGGCTTGGCTATGCGCCCCGGCCAGCCGTCATCCACCGTGACCATCTGGTGCTGCTGTGAGGATTGCGGTCACCGGCGGTACCGGCTTTGTCGGGAAGGCGGTCCTCGACATGATGGCTGATCGCGGAATTGCCGCGCGCGCCCTGGCGAGAAAAATCCCGGATAATAGGCCCGATGTCGAATGGATTGCAGGTAATCTTGGCGACGCAGGCGCACTGGGCGAATTGGTCTCCGGCACTGATGCGGTCATCCACATAGCAGGCCTGACCAACAATCCCGATCCGGCGCAGTTCGAAGTGGCGAATGTCGCCGGAACCGCGGCGATGTTGGACGCGGCGCAGCAAGCAGGGGTGGACCGCTTCGTCTTTGTCTCCTCCCTGTCCGCGCGTGAACCCAAACTATCCGCCTATGGTGCATCCAAGGCTGCCGCGGAGGATCTGGTGGGGCGCAGCAAGCTTGACTGGACCACAGTGCGACCGCCTGCCGTTTATGGCCCGCGTGACACCGACATGTTCGAATTGTTCAGGAGCGCGCGATACGGCTTCATCCCGCTGCCGCCCGGCGGCGCGACATCAATGATCCACGTGGGCGATCTGGCCGCACTGCTGCTTGATCTGGTACCTTCTTCGGCGCAGACCCGGCGCAAGACCTTCGAGCCTGATGACGGGCGCGAAGGAGGGTGGTCTTACAAGGAAATGGCCGGGGCTATCGGCGATGCTGTCGGGCGCCCGGTATTCGCCCTCAATCTGCCAGCTCAATTTCTGCGCGGCGCGGCGGGTGTCGACAAGCTGTTGAGAGGTGGGAACGCCAAGCTGACAGCGGACCGGGTCGGTTACATGTGCCACCCGAACTGGGTTGTGCGTTCCGACAGGGCAGTACCAACCGAAGTCTGGAAGCCCTCCGTCGATACAAGGGCCGGGCTGAAATCGACCGCAGAATGGTACCGAGATCAGGGCTGGTTCTGATTTAACCCTTAGCTCTAGAACGCTGGTTCGTATCCCGGCGGCAGATCATCATCGGATGGCGTATGGATGCCGCATTCGGTCTTTTCCCAGCCCTTCCACCGGCCAGAACGCGGGTCTTCGCCCGGCGCGACCTTGCTGGTGCAGGGCGCGCAGCCGATCGAGGGATAGCCTTCTGCCACCAGCGGGTGGCGGGGCAGGCGATGTTCCTCGAAATAGGCCTGGATATCCTCGCCGCTCCAATCGATCAGCGGGTTGATTTTCAGTCGGCCCTGCGCATCGGAACCGTCCACTTCGAAACGGGGCAGATTGGCGCGGGTGGAGGACTGGAAGGCCTTGCGCCCGGTGATCGTGGCGTCAAATCCCGCCAGCGCGCTGGCGAGCGGCAGGACTTTGCGAATTTCGCAGCAGCCATCGGGATCGTATGACCAGCGCAGCCCGGTTTCATCCTTGGCTGCGCGTGCCGCAGGATCGGGTGTGAGATTGCGCAATTCGGTGATACCGAACCGTTCCACCAGATCATCGCGATAGGCCAACGTCTCAGGGAAATGTTTGCCGGTTTCAAGGAACAGGACGGGTAACGCCGGATCAACTTGAGCAATAAGGTGTAGCAATACAGCGCTTTCCGCGCCAAAGCTAGAAACGGTGGCAAGTTCGCTAACCAGACCATCCTTGATCACGCTGCGCAGCATTTCCAACGTATCGCGGCCGCGGAACATCCGGTTCAGCCGAATTGCGTCGGATTCGGTGAAACGCGGACCGGTATCGATCCGGTCACGGGCGCGGTCCATTGCTGGCGATGTCACTCGGCTGGCGTCAGCTTCAGCCATGGCGATGATTCCAGATCGGTATGCGGCCATCCGTGGTGGGTTGATACACATCGGGCCACCGAGTCAGCGCGTTCTCCACATCGGCTGCGTCCAGCGATTGATCAGGCTCGAAAGCATCGAAACCGCAGCGTTTGAGATAGGCTATCTGGTCGACCAGCACGTCGCCCACCGCGCGTAATTCGC
Source organism: Allopontixanthobacter sp. (assembly GCA_041552775.1). GTDB lineage: Bacteria > Pseudomonadota > Alphaproteobacteria > Sphingomonadales > Sphingomonadaceae > Allopontixanthobacter. The sequence goes on along the minus strand of JBFEKH010000002.1, from coordinate 96,004 downwards.
CGGTGTAGCCAGCTTCGCGCAGAATGCGCGCAGCGGAATAACCGCGACCGTCGCCAAAAGTGGGGAAGTTCACCTCTATCAGACGAATGCGGTCCAGATGCGGCAGCAGGAGGCGCGCGTCTTCGCCCGGTTCGATTCGTACTGCCAGTGCATTGCTGTGGTCGGTGAAGGCCTCCACGGTTACCGCAGGGTCGGATACTGGTGCATCATCGCGGAAACGCAGCATATTCTGGGCTGAATCAACCATACAGCGCCTCCTTGAAAGGTTCCATGCCGATGCGGCGATAGGTGTCGAGGAAACGCTCCCCGTCAGCGCGCTGCGCCAGATAGACATCCACGGTGGCTTCTACTGCATCAACGATGCCAGCTTCATCGAAGCCGCGGCCAGTGATCTTGCCCAGCGAAGTATCTTCCGCCTCGCTTCCACCAAGCGACAATTGGTAATTCTCAACGCCTTTCTTGTCGACGCCAAGGATACCGATGTGGCCCGCATGGTGATGCCCGCAGGCATTGATGCAGCCGGAAATTTTCAGCTTCAGCTCACCCAGAATCTCGCCCTTGCCATTGGCATCGAAGCGCTGGGAAATCTGCTGCGCGATCGGGATGGAGCGCGCATTGGCAAGGCTGCAATAATCGAGACCGGGGCACGCGATGATATCGCCCACCTGGTCGAGGTTAGGAGTGCCAAGACCGGCGGCCTCCAGTTTCTCCCATACGGCATAAAGGTCGGCCTTGCGTATATGCGGCAGGACGATATTCTGGGTGTGAGTGACGCGGCACTCGTCGAAGCTGTATTGTTCCGCGAGTTCCGCCATCAGCCGCATCTGGTCTGCTGTTGCGTCCCCTGGGATGCCGCCCACCGGCTTGAGACTGATGACCGCACTGACATAACCCGGCTGCCGGTGCGGATGCGTGTTCCGCTCGCTCCAGACCGCGAAATCGGGGTCTGGGCGGTCAAGGTCGTCCGAAGCGCCGGCATCGAACGCAGGCTCCTCGAAATAGGTGCGAATTCGTTCCAACTCAGCAATTGGCGGTTCGATATTCTGCGCCAATAAAAGCGCGAATTCTTCCTCCACCTGGCGGGTGTATTCTTCCGCACCCAGTTCGTGCACCAGGATCTTGATCCGTGCCTTGTACTTGTTGTCGCGCCGTCCGTAGCGGTTGTAGACCCGCAGGCAGGCCTCCGCATAGGTGATCAGCTGGTCGAGCGGGACGAAGCCGTTGATCAGCGGGGCTATCATCGGGGTGCGTCCCATGCCGCCACCAACATAGAAGGCCGCGCCCAATTCGCCTGCATCGTTGCGCACGATATTGATGCCGATGTCGTGCAGCCGCATCGCGGCACGGTCGGTCTCGCTGGCGATGACCGCAAATTTGAACTTGCGCGGCAAGTAACTGAATTCAGGATGGAAGCTGGACCATTGACGCAGCAATTCGGCATAGGGGCGCGGGTCCACGATCTCGTCCGCTGCAGCACCTGCGAAATGGTCGGAGCTGATGTTGCGGATGCAATTGCCGCTGGTCTGGATGGCATGCATCTCGACCTTGGCGAGGTCGGCCAGGATATCGCCAGCATCCTCCAGCTTGATCCAGTTGTACTGGATATTCTGGCGGGTGGTGAAGTGGCCATATTGCCGGTCGAACTTGTCCGCGATGCTGGCCAGCGCCCGCATCTGGGTGCCGCTGAGCGTGCCGTAGGGGATCGCGACGCGCAGCATATAGGCATGCAACTGGAGGTAGAGCCCGTTCATCAGCCGCAGCGGCTTGAACTGGTCTTCGGTCAGCTTGCCTTCGATCCGGCGCTGGCACTGGTCGCGGAATTCTGCAACACGTGTGTCGACCATCGCCTGGTCCCATTGGTCATATTTATACATCAGATTACCTCGCGGACCGCATTCGGGTCGCCTGGTTTGAGGGTGAGATCGGGGCGGACCGTGGGGCCAAGGCCGCGGATACGGTCCTTAATATGCGCCGGGCGCACGCCGGCGGCGGTCTTTTCCGCTTCGATTTCATAAGCCGCGTTGATCCGCCGGGCGGCTTCTTCGCGGGCTATGATGGCCTCGCCGTCCTCGCCGACATCCACTGCGTTTTCGACATGGAGCGACCAGCCGGAACCGTCCCACCATGTCACCGCGCCGGTCTTCAGATCATTTCCGGTGAGAATTTTCACGCCGATGCCTCCTGAGCAATTCTGGCAAGTTGCAAATCTGTGGGGGCGCCCTGCCGCGCCGTGACTTCTCCGATCACGATCAGGGCGGGGCTGACCACCTTCTGGTCGGCCACCAGGTCGGGCAGGCCCGCGAGTACGCCGCGCAATACCCGCATTTCAGGCCGGGCAGCGTTCTCGATGATCGCCAGCGGCACGTCGGGGGCGAGGCCATCAGCCATCAATTTTTCCGCGATCTGAGGCGCGGTTTTGACGCCCATGTAGATCACCAGCGTGCGGCCCTTGCCAGCGAGACCCGACCAATTCTGCTGCGACAGGCCCTTGCATTGACCAGCCACGAAGCTGACGATGCTGGCGCTGTCACGGTGGGTGAGGGCGATCTGGGCTGCGGCCGCCGCGCCATTGGCGGCGCTGATTCCGGGCACCACGACCACCGGGACACCGGCAGCGCGGCAATCTTCCGCCTCTTCGCCGCCGCGTCCGAAAATGAAGGGATCGCCGCCCTTCAGCCGCACGACATCTTTGCCTGCGAGCGCTTCGCGGATGAGGAGCGCGTTGATGTCGTCCTGCGGGAGGGTGTGCCTGGAACGTTGCTTGGCCACGGAAATCAGCTCGGCTTTCGGATGGGCGAGCGCGAGAATTGCGGGGTCGACCAATCCGTCATGTACGATCAGCCGGGCCGACCCAAGCAGCCGGGCAGCGCGCACTGTCAGCAGGTCGGGGTCACCCGGCCCCGCGCCGACGAGATAGACTATTCCAGATTTTTCCATGAGAGCAAGATGGCCGCACAAGACGCGAGCCGCCAGTGAGAATGGATTTCCGACCGGCTAGAAAACGTATCAGGCTGTGACTGTAACGTCTCTGGCGCCCTCCTGCCTAGGGACTCTTGGTTTCGAGCCGTTGTGCGATAGCCGAGATAAGCTGTTCGAATTGCTCGTTATTACGAAAATTGATGTCGCGCTGTGGGAAGGGAATCTCGATCCCGGACGATTTGAACTGGTCCCATAGATTCTTCAGCACTTCGGACCTGACATTGCCGATTCCGGCTTCCGGATCGGTAATCCAGCAATGGATCACGAAATCGACTGAACTGTCGCCATACTGGTCCAGCCAGACTGTCGGCGGTGGGCTTTTGAGCACCCGTTTGCAAGCGGCGGCGGCCTCCAGCATCAGCTTCTCGGCCAGTTTGATGTCGCAATTATAGGACACCCCTACAGGGACTTGCATCCGCACCTGCTTGGAGGAATAGGACCAGTTTTCCACCTGGTTGATCATCAGGTTCTCATTCGGAATAAGGTATTCCTTCTGGTCGCGGGTGGTAATCGATACCGCTCGGATACCGATCTTGCGGATCTGGCCGAAGGTGGAAACGCCGGCCTGGTCAGCCACCGCGATCACGTCGCCCGGTTTGATCGAACGGTCCATCAGCAGGATGATCCCGGCGATCAGGTTGCCGAATGTTTTCTGGAGGCCGAAACCGATGGCCAGGCCGAATGCGCCGGAGAAAACCGCCAGCGCAGTCAGATCAATGCCGAGCAAGTCGATCCCGGACAACAGTGCAAGCACCCATACCGCGACCGTAATCAGCTTTTCCGCGAGCAGCCGCTGCGTCACATCGAGCTTGGTAATTCGCTTCAGGACGCCGTGGAGCAATTTGCTGACGAGGAAGGCGGCAGTCAGAACGCCGACAATGACCATCATGACCACCAGCGCATCCCACACAGATACGCGCATGTCGCCGATGCTGAGCGCCAGGGAGTCCATCGTATGGACCATGTCGCCCATCAGATTGCTCTTGTCAGACACAGCTTCCTTGATGTTGTCAGACGCTGCGATCGCTTCGGTGGGGGGGGGCAAGGGAGTGGGGCCGGGTGTCGGAGTTGCAAACGCCGCCGCGTCCGAAGCAGCGTCGGTGGGAATTTCAGCCGGCACAGTCATATTTTCTCCATCGCGGCGAGGCCTTGTTCAAGGTCTGCAATCAGGTCTGCCGCATCTTCAAGCCCGATGGATAGGCGAATTCCGTGCCGGTCGCCAGTGTCCCAGCTTTCGGGAGGCCATGTGCTGCCGGTACGGATGGTGGCGGGGTCGATCGGGATCGCAAGGCTCTCAAAACCGCCCCAACTATAGCCGATACCGAACAGTTCCAATGCATCTATCAGGCGCGCCCGCGCGGCCTCGTCACGCCCCTTGAGAACAAAACTGAACAGGCCGCAGCCGCCGGTAAAATCACGTCTCCACAGATCATGGCCGGGTGTTCCGGGCAGGAATGGGCACAAGACGTGTGCGACCTCTGGGCAAGCGTGTAGCCACTGCGCCACTTGCAGCGCGGTGTGTGTCGAGCGTTCAAGCCGCAGCCCCATCGTCCTGAGACCGCGCAGCGCCAGCGCCGCATCATCGGGCGAGACCACATGGCCCAAGGCTTGCGCGGTGTGGCGCAGTTTTTGGAACAGCGGCCCCTTGGCACAGGCACTGCCCATCATCAGGTCGGAATGCCCGCCGACATGCTTGGTCAGGGCCATAATGGATATGTCGCACCCATGATGAAGGGCCGGAAAGCCGAGCGGCGTGGCCCAGGTGTTGTCGATCAGGCTGACGGCACCCTTGTCCCGTGCGATTGCAGCCAGCGCGGGGACGTCCTGTACCTCCATGGTCAGGCTGCCGGGGCTTTCCAGGAGGACAGCCTTGGTCCTTTCGCAAAATCGGTCGGCAAATCCGGCCACGTCCAGCGGATCGATAAAGCGCGCTTCGACCCCGAACCGCTTGAGCAGGCCGGTCGCCATGTTGCGGCTGGGTTCATAGGCATTGTCGGTCACCAGCAGCACATCGCCCGGTTTCAGCACCGCCATCAATGCTCCGGCGATTGCCGCCACTCCGCTTGGGTACAGTACCGTACCGTCCGCTCCCGGCTCCAGTTCGGTCAGCGCATCGCACAGTGCCCATTGGGTCGGGGATCCGCGTCGGCCATAGAAAAATTCGCCATCGGTGTTGCGCTTCACGCCGTCTTTCAGCGCGGCCACGGTTGGATAAAGATGCGTGCTGGCGCGCCAAACAGGCGGATTGACGACGGCGCCGGTCCATTCGGGTTTTCGCCCGGCATTGACCAGCCTGGTTCCCTTGCCGGTCCCTGTTTTATTCTTGCTCATGCTGTCCGAGACGCCCCGATTTCCTTGGGCGTATCCAGGTCTGCGCCCCATTCGCTCCAGCTACCGTCATACAATGCGGTGTCATGCTTGCCGAGTAATTCCAGCGCAAAGAGCAGCACCGATGCGGTTACCCCGCTGCCGCATGAACCGGTGACCGGCGCCGTCAGATCGACCCCTGCCGCCTCAAATGCAGTGCGTAGTTCATCGCCGCGCTTGAACGTCCCGTCTGAGTTCAGAACCTGCGGGAAGGGCAGGTTGATCGCGCCGGGAACATGACCCCCTGCCAGATTGTGGACCGTATCCGCAGTCTCTCCGGAAAACCGCATGGCATCGCGGGCATCAACCACCTGTTCTGCCCCGCTGGAGATATTGACGAGCATTTCGGCCTTGCTGCGAACCCGGCTGCGATCTTCAAGCGGAACCGCGAAATCGGAAGGTGTGATGGCCGCCGTGCCGCTTTCGACCGGACGGCCCTCTGCTCGCCATTTGGCGAAACCACCGTCGAGAATCGCAACATTCTTGAGGCCGAACATGCGGCAGATGAAATAGGCGCGGGCGCTGCTGCGCAGTTTGCTGTCATCATACAGCACGATCCGGTCATCGGCAGACACCCCCAGCTCGCGCATGCGGCTCTCGAACTGATCGGCGCGCGGTAGCGCTGCGGGGACAGGAGAGGTTTCGTTCTTCAGGCTCGGCAGGTCGAGAAAGCGCACACCCTTTATATGGCTGGCGGTAAACTCGGCCCAGGGGTCACGTTCGGCATCGGGCAAATGTGCGGACGCATCCAGGATCACGAGATCGCGGTCATCGAGCGATTGAGCCAGCCAGGCGGAACTTACGAGAATGTCCATCACGATGGAGTAGCGGGCATCTTGGCGGCAGTCGAGAGGGGCTGACTTTCCGCGATCAGAGGAGCGCGCGGCTGCCGATCTGGTGGTACGTCTGGGGCATTTCATCCAGTCGGAACGGCTGGACCTTTTCGCTGCCCGGTGGTTGCATGCCGATCACGAACGTCCGGGTAACCGGATCGTGCCCGTCGCTTGTAACCTTGAGCCTGACAAGCGGGACGTAGAGCGTCGCGCGGCCCTGAGCAATTGGCCGTATCTGCATCACCGGCAGATTGAGGCTGACGGAAAACTCGCCCGTTTCGCCAGCGGCGAGCGCCGCTATGGTGTCGAGCGGTGCCAGATCGGTGGAGGCATCGGCCAATTGGTCGCCAACCGGAACCTTGCTGTGGGCAGTCACGAGATCGCCGAAAATCTGCAAGTTGTGAAATTCCTGTCCCGTACCGTTATGCAGCTTGATTGCGCAGGATAGCGTCGCATTCCTCATGCTGCGGCTGAGCTTGGCCGGGGTGATGTCGAGCGAAAGCGACTGGGATTGCCCGGATCCGCTTCCTGCCATTGCCGGTACCGGCGCAGCGTCGGCCGGTTGGCCCGGTTGCGGGATTGCGGCTGGCTCTGGTGCAGTTGCCGGGCGGGGCGCGGGCGAAGGCTGGCGGATCAAGGGAGGCTCAATCGGAGCAACGCCAGCCGCGGCCATCCGCTGGCGGGACCGCAGCAGGTACAGACCTGCAATCAACGCGATCAACCCGGCGAAAATCGCCAGCCACAGCGACCAATTGGCAATCCAGCCAGAATTTGCCCCACCCGCCCGCGCAGGCGAGGCAGCGCCGCTATCGGCCAGGCTTGGCAGTGATGTGGGCGATGGGAGGCTTTCCAGCACCGGTTCTGCCGGAGTCAGGTCGAGCGAATCCGAAGGCAACTCTGTGCCCGATACTGAGTCTGAACCAGGGATCCGCTGACCAAGCGTCGCGCGCGCCGCCGGAGTGAAACGCCGCGTGTCGGCCGTCGGCTGCGGTGCCGGTGTGAGGACGGTGGGCAGGGGGCGCTGTGTCGGCGCTGGTGTCGGCGTGGGGCTGGGGCGAGACGTCGGGATTACTCGCGGCGTAACCGGCACTGGCCCCTCGAGATCAACCGGGCCCTGCACCTGCGGTGTGGCGGTCGGGCTGGGGGCGGGTGGCAATTGGAAACCCGGGGGCGGCGCACCCGGCGCACCTTGTGTCGCGGCAGCAGGCACACCTATCCCCGCCAGCGCCAACAGGCTGCATTGAGCAATCAGGATCGCGAAGAAGGATAAAGTAGGTTTAGGGCACATATTTTTAATTTGGGTCCGCCAGAATCGGGCCATTAGTCAGGCCGCGCTGAATAGGGATTGAATCCACAACATGCCACAGGTGACTTGTATCGCGCGCATGTTCGCGGCATCAGCGCGGCATGAGTGACACACCTACTACCGCATTTCTCGGCCAACAAACGCCTTTGCCCGCCTCGCCAGAGGAGGCGGTGCTCGATTATGTGACCAATCCGCGCCCGGGTGCGCTGTATATGGCACGCTTCGCCGCGCCTGAATTCACTTCGCTTTGCCCGGTCACCGGACAACCCGATTTCGCCCATCTGGTGATCGACTATGCGCCCGGCGAAAAAATCGTCGAATCGAAATCGCTGAAATTGTTTCTCGGTTCATTTCGAAACCATGCCGGTTTCCACGAAGATGTAACTGTCGGCATCGGACAGAGGCTGGTCAGTGAAATGAAACCGCGCTGGCTGCGCATCGGGGGCTACTGGTATCCCCGCGGCGGCATCCCGATCGACGTGTTCTGGCAAACTGGCGCCCCGCCCGAAGGATTGTGGGTGCCAGACCAGGGGGTAGCGGGATATCGCGGCCGCGGCTGATTGCTGCTCTGATCGGCGCTGATCGCCGGGGCCAGTTTGCCTAATTCAGGCTGGAAGCGCCAAGTGTTTCGCGCCGAATACAGCTTGCCAGCTTTCGATTTCCCCGACGACGGTTTCATCAAGTGCGCGGACAAGTTCGGATGCCGCTGCATAAGTCAACGCCTGTTCCGATCCTGTAAGCAGGAGATCTATGCGGATACGGATTTCGTCGAGTTTTTCCGCCGTGACGCGCGAGATTGCCGCGAAGCGTTCAAAGTCTCCGAAGTAGCGGATGCCGGAAAGGTTTGCGGCCAGAGTGGGAAATGCGACACCGAAGAATGTGAGCAGCTTCGCGCTTGCGTCAGGCCAGTGGGGCGGCAGAATGCCGGCCACCGAGCCAAGCTTCAGTCCGAGGTAAAGCGAGACAGAAATAATGGCGAGGAAGAAACAGGTCTCGGCTGCCTTGTCGAGCCGACGATGGACTGTTGCCAATCGTGCGGCCTTGGCCTCATGATATGTACGCTGGCTCTCGACATGCTCGGATACCACCTGACGCAAAATGCTGCGCAGGTAATCCCGGTCCAGTTTGATCTGCGGCAACCCGACTTCGCGCAGGCTGTGCCTCGCATAGTTTTCCGGCCATTCCATCTCCTGCCCGCGCGGCCATCTGCCGGTCGGGCGGAAGACGCCGAGCATGAGGAGGCTGGGAGCATGGCGAAGATATTCGGCAACGCGCCGCATTTCGAACCAGCGCCGATGCCATGCCCGCCGGTATCCCAGGAAAGTAATGGTCAGAATTGCCGCTAGCAACAGCAATTCCATTAGGGCAAATATCCATTTGAAGTTGCTGAGGCCGAGTGGGAGGTAGGCAATTCCGATGATCACTGCCAGGGCCGCCAACAGGAAATTGAAACACATGCCGCTGCGATAGGCGTCTGACAGCCGGCTGGAAACGCCATCTGCCCATGCAAATGCCGGCAGGATTGTGCTTGATAGCCGGTCCACGATGCGATCATCGCCGGGGAGCGCGCTTTTCGCGGTTTCCAGCAACGGAGCGGCACTGCCGGTGCTGATCGCTTCCGGGGCTTCATAGGTCACCGATAGTTTGCCGAAGGCATTGCGTCCTTTGCCGAACACCGCTTCGATCCGCCGGTAGAAGCTGAACCCGCGGCTGCTTTTGTCGCGCCACGTTTCGCGTTCAATCGCCAGCATGCTTTCCCCGCCGATGGCAATCGCCGCTTGGATCGATGCGCGCAATCGCGCCGTGTCAGGCTCGGCCACCGGGGATCCTGCGTTGTCCGGAACGCTCAGATGCCCCAGCTCTTCCGGCCTTGTGTGGATCGACCACTGCCAGGGTGCGCGCGGGTTCATGATCAGAACCGGCGTGCCCCTTTCCAGCGAGGTAACCACGGTATGTCCGGTCCCGCCAGGCAGATTGCCTGCTTTTCCATCCCAGACTGCGATGATCAGATCGGTCCGCTCGATCATCACCCGGCCAGCGAGCGTGACCTGATCGGAGCACAGCGCCTCGAATGCCCGAACAGCCTTGTGATCCCCCGGATTGGCGAGCGCGTCTTCGAACAGGGTTTTCACCTCCTCGTCGCGGTCGGCCAGCTCAAACAGCCTCGCCTTCGCCGTCACCAACCGGATTTTCTGGGCCCGCGCCTCAACTTCGACATCGCCCGCTGGCTTGCCGGCGCACAGCGCCGCTGCATCCGCAGGCGTTTCGGGCCGCGAATTGATCGCCAGGTTAAGATCGGCACCGAAGGGAAGCGGCGCGACCAGATTCCAACCGCGCGCGAGGGCCAGCTCCCCCGCAATCTGATCGACCCCGTCAACCAGCAGGCTGTGCAGACGCACTCCTTCAAGGTTCGCCGAAATATCGACCAGCACTTCGTCGATCTGATCAAGCAGGTCAGCTAGCGCAGCGGTTACCGCTGCGGTGTTGGCCGCAAATTCAACGTTGGTCTCGCGATGCCCCGTAATGCCGAGGGACAGGTGTGGCTGCCAATTCGCAGCGGGCATCGGGCTCATTTGCGGTGCTTCTCCTGCAGCCATTCCAAATGGTCCCGCCAGTGGCGGGGCCATGGGATTACGTTAGTCTGATGGAGCACGTGGGTACAAGCGAATCGTGTGAAGCGGCTGCTTGGCCGGATCGTTGCGCTACCCTTCTGGCTTCGGCGAACAGGCCAGCGGGGGCAGCGCGAACCAGAAGCCGTCCCTGTATCCGGAAATCGGTGCGGGTCTGGGCATTTCGCATTGGGCATAAATCCAGGAACGGAAGGAGAAGTTATCAATCACGAACAACGACGAACGCGGTGGCCAGCGCATCACGAAATGAATTACCATTCAGGTAAAGGATCAAGCTGCCACCAGATGCTTCAGGCAAGCCACTAGCTAGCCAGGCGATCACCCGCGATTCGCTCGCCCAGGAGCTTGATCGCTTCATAGGCTGACAGGATCGCCCCTTCCTGCCAGAATGGGACATAGCTCAGATGTTCTCCGGCGAAGAACACCCGTCCTTCCGGCTTGCACAGTTCCAGATAATCGGTCTTGCGCTGTTCCGCGGTCCACAGACAGCCGACCCCGCGGCTATAGCGCGTTTCGTTACAGGCGACTGTTACCGATTTACCCAGCAGGGCGGACTTGCCCGGATGCAGGCGTTTAATCACATGACGGGAAATTTCAAAGCGCTCGTCAGCTGCCATATGGGTGAAGGCCTGAGAACTGGGCCGGCCGCCATAGGAATAGGCACCCATCAGAATGCCTTTCTCACTTTCCCAGCTGCCGCTCGGATACCAGACCATCGTATTGGGCTCGTCTGTCCGCGCCAGCCTGCCATAGATGCTTTCGCGTTGCCAGAACCTAGGCGCTTCGAAGGCGACCTTGGCGGATGGCGGATAAAATGCTTTGCCACGCCAGATTAATCCGCCAACGCTGGCACCGAACGCTATAAAGGAGAATAGATTGGATCAGCTTGCTGCGACGCTGCTTTCGGCACCGGTTCTCTTTTTTGTGCTTGGCGTGTTGGCCGCGGCTGCGCGTTCCGACCTTGCGGTTCCCGAAACGATCGCCAAGGGAATGTCTCTCTATCTGATGGCCGCAATCGGGCTGAAGGGGGGCGTGGAAGTAGCGAAAGCCGGTATCGGGCCTGAACTGCTGCTGGCGCTGGGGGCAGGAATGGTACTTAGCGCCGCCATACCCTTTCTGGTTGCGCCTGCACTCGCCCGATTTGGTGGACTAGACCGCACCAACACGGGTGCTGTCGCGGCGCATTACGGTTCTGTCAGCGTGGTCACATTCGTAACTGCTAGTCAGGTTTACGGCGACAACGGCTTTGCCATTGCCGGTTTCATGGTGGCTGTGCTGGCAATGATGGAAACGCCGGCAATCCTTTCAGGCCTGTACATTGCCCACCGCCAAGGCGGCAAAATGCTGTCCGGCGAAATGATGCGGGAAGTGCTGGTCAACGGGTCGGTTGTGTTGCTGCTAGGCAGTTTTGCGGTCGGAATAATCATTGGTGAAGACGGGTTCGAACCCATATCCCCCTTATTCCGCGCGGGCTTTACCGGTGTGCTGTGCCTCTTCCTGCTCGACATGGGCCTGATCGCCATGCGGCGCATCCTGAAAACCCGATCGCTGACATGGCGATTGGCATCGCTGGCGGTGTTATTTCCGCTCGTAAACGGGGCACTCGGCGTGTTGGTCGGCACAGCTATTGGGCTTGATGCGCCATCTGCTGCCGCCTTGGGCATCTTGGCCGCAAGCGCATCTTACATCGCGGTGCCAGCAGCGATGCGGCTATCCTTGCCGCAGGCCGATGCGGGCCTCTATCTTGCAATGTCGCTGGGCGTAACCTTTCCGTTCAACATTGTACTCGGCATACCCTTATTCCGCTGGATAGCGGAAAATCTCGGAGGAATACTGTGATCGAAACCATGCCCCGCGACAAGATCGAAGTGTTCGTTGATGCCCCGCTGGCCCCGCGGTTGGCGCGTCTGGCAGAGGATGCGGGCATTACCGGACATACGCTGATCCGAACGGAAAGCGGGCGCGGTCAGAATGGCGAATGGTCTGAGGATTTGATCAGCGGCGCAACGGCAAAGTATATATTCCTGACGATCGCGAACCGAGCGAGATCCGAGGTATTTCTCGATTCCCTGGCGCCGCTTCTCGAGAGCCACGGCCTGGTCGTACTGCGTTCTACCGTCGAGGTTATTCGTCCAGGTAGATTTTGAAACGCCTTCGAAGGGCGCGCTGTTGCTCGATGAGTGGTTCCAATTGAGAATATCGGAACGCCAATGTCGGTTCTCACAAGCATTCCGACTGGACTTGAAACGGCATCGTGGTTGCGGTCCGATCTTGCGCCCTGATGACAATTATTTCAAAGCTGGGAACGGCGTCCCCGGCAATTCGAGATCAAGCCCGAAACGCGCAATAGCCTGACGGCATGGCTTGACCGGCGCGGCGGAACAGTCCGCGTTTCGCATACCAAGCCGGTTCTACTTTGGCCTATGCTTTGGCGGATGTAACTGTAAGTTCCATACCGGCACCATCGGCGTGCCAATGCGTTGAAGCGTCCATCGACGCTGCCAAAGATTTAATTACTCTTGTCCCCAGACCGGATGCAGCCGCCGCTCTCTGCGCATCCTGGGCCGTTGCGGCTCCGTTATCATGGCAAATGATCGCCCACTGATCACCCGGCGCTTTGATTGCGATCTCTATCGAGCCGTGACCTTCACTGAAGGCATGCTTCACCGAATTGGAGACGAATTCGTTGACGATGAGCAGAAAAGCGTTGGCCAACTTGGGCGTAGCGCGATCATCATCGGTATGGATTTTCAATGTTATGCCTTCCGGCAGAAGTTGGCGCAAATCCGTCTCGATCTTCGCAAACAGCGTTCTCAGATCAACCCTGTCACCACCTGCCAATTCATGCAGTTCAGCATGTAGCGACGAAAGGGACCGTATCCGGTTGCTCGCATCCTCGAGTGCAAAGCGGACCGCGTGGTTGCTTTCCCGGCGTGCTTTCATCGACAACAACGCCCCTATCGACGCGAGCGAGTTCTTTACCCTGTGATCGACTTCGCGGCGCAGCGTTTGTTCCTGCTCTAGAGCTACGCGCAGATCGAGTTCGCGCATGATGTGCCGGGAAAAGACCCGAAGCACCTTGCGCTGATGATCCGACAGGACGCGGGGCTTGTAATCAAGTACGCACATAGTGCCAAGGGGAAGGCCGTTAGCGCCCTTCAGAACCGCTCCTGCATAAAAGCGGAAACCAGGTTCACTGGTGCATAAGGGGTTGTCTGCCATCCGGCTGTCATGCAGCGTATCGGGAATCTCGATGAAATCGCCTTGCAGAATGGCATGGCCGCACAAACTGGAATGCAGAGGAGTAGACCTGACGCCCAGGCCAACCTCTGCCTTGAACCATTGCCGTCCTTCATCGATAAAGTTGACAACGGAGACAGGAACTTCGCAAATCGCGCAAGCAATTTCCGCTAGCTCATCGAACTCGCTTTCCCGCTCGGTATCGAGAATTCCGTATCGACGAAGCTCCCGAAGGCGGTCGTCCTCAAGTGGATGCAAGGCAGGCTTCATTTGCGGCAAATACCAGTTGGCGTTGCGAAGGGATAGATTAATAATTGGCCCGCGAGAGCAGTGTGCGGAGATCGATCAAACTCGGTCTGGTGTTGAAGATCTGACTGCCTCCCAGCACCCTGAGCTGCCTGAAAGATAGCATAACACAGGGCTTGTTCCGAATGCTAGGGACGACGCTTGGAAAGGAAGCTTTGTCGGCGGATGCCGTCGAGCTGCAAGCGGCCAGGTCTATCCAAATTCATTGGATATTGTCCAAACTGTTGTGACGTCCCGCAAAATATGGTGCCGGCTGGAGGATTCGAACCCCCGGCCCCCTGATTACAAATCAGGTGCTCTACCAACTGAGCTAAGCCGGCCCTGGTGGACAGAATCTCTTGAAGATTTGTCGCTGTTGGCGCCCCATGCGTCAAACTGCGCCGAAGGTCCAGCCCTCGGTGCGAGCAATTTTATCGGTCAGTCCGCCAGGGCGCCATAATTCTGGCTGCCTGGAGGCATCGCGCAGCCACGCAGAGGTCAACAGCGCATCGCAGCGATGATCGTCCAGTGCCTGACCCGGCTTCACCGCGGGGCTGCCGAGATTGGCGAGTGCAATATTCAATTCGCCGATGTTACGCATCTTGCTGCGGCCCGCCTTCCTGCCGCCAGCGAGCGCGGCGATGGTGGTGTAGATTTCCACGATGGTGCTGCCCGATGCGGCGAGTGGATCGACTGGCCACACCGGCAATTTACCGCGAAGGTGATGCAGCACTCGCATCCCGGTAAGGCTGGATTTGCCGACCTGCGCGGCGCCGACCAGGTTGAAATTGCTGTAAGGGGTGCAACCGAGCATGGCCTGCCGGCCTTCGGTTACCCGCAACCGTCCGCGACGATGACCAGCATCTGCGGTGTGGAACCGGTCGCCTTCACGGCCGCCATGACGCCGGAAATACCGGCTGGCATCGGGATGATCGACGAAGCTGTTTGCGCCCATGTGGGCATCGTCTGAGCAAGTCCTGTCGATCAGTGCCCATAATTCCTGCGCGCCTGGCGGGCTCTGATCCCATCCGGGAAAATAGGCACCGCAATCGCTGAAGGGCAGGGCGATCCCGAGATCTATCCCGACAAGGCTATCTGGCGGCAGGTGGCGGCTTAGATAATCGAGCACATCTGGCCGCGACCAGACATGATCGGGATGGATCAACTCGGGCGCACCGCCATCTGCACTGCACCGGGCAAGCGCGATGCCTTTGTGCCGTTGTCCCGCCGCGCCGGACCAGTCGATGGCGATGAAATGCTGGAAGCGGTCTGCGGTCATGCGCCCTGTATTTCGCGCCGCCTGCGGTCCCAATATTCCAGCCGTTCGCGGATCTTGCGTTCAAAGCCGCGCTCGACCGGCTGGTAATAATCCTGTGCGTCCATTCCGTCCGGCCAGTAATCGACGCCGGAAAAACCGTCATCGGCGTTGTGGTCATAGGCATAACCCGCGCCGTATCCGATATCTTTCATCAACTTTGTCGGCGCGTTGAGAATATGCGCGGGCGGGGCCAGCGAACCGGTTTCCTTCGCGCTTTTCCAGGCCGATTTCTGCGCAGCATAGGCGGCGTTAGATTTGGGCGCGGTGGCGCAGTAAAGGCACGCCTGCACAATGGCGAGTTCGCCTTCCGGCGTGCCGAGGAATTCATAGGCATCCTTGGCCGCGAGGCATTGCACCAAAGCCTGCGGGTCGGCGAGGCCGATGTCTTCGGACGCAAATCGGACGAGCCGGCGCAGCACGTAAAGCGGCTCCTCCCCCGCAGTCAGCATGCGCGCCATGTAATACAGCGCCGCCTGCGGATCGGACCCGCGCAGGCTTTTGTGCAAGGCCGAGATGAGGTTGTAGTGCCCGTCGCGGTCCTTGTCATACACCGCGACACGGCGTTGGAGGAACTTGCCCAGGGCTGCCGGATCAAGCGGCTCGGCGATTTGCGTAGAATACAATGTTTCAGCCTGGTTGAGCAGGAACCGCCCGTCGCCATCGGCCGAAGCAACAAGCGCATCTCGGGCATCGGCAGTCAGGGGCAGGGGGCCTACCAGCTCTTCCGCGCGCGCCAACAGGGTGACTAGCGCCGACTGGTCGAGCCGCTGCAGGATCAGCACCTGTGCGCGGCTGAGCAAGGCGGCGTTGAGGGCGAAGCTGGGGTTCTCGGTCGTCGCGCCAACCAGCGTTACTGTGCCGCGTTCGACAAAAGGCAGGAAGCCGTCCTGCTGTGCGCGGTTGAAGCGGTGGATCTCGTCCACGAACAGCAACGTGCGCTGACCGGCAGCCGCCGCCATGTCAGCTGCCGCGAATTCCTTCTTGAGGTCGGCGACACCGGAAAACACCGCGCTAACCGCGGCAAATCGCATTCCGACGGCATCGGCGAGCAGGCGCGCGATTGTGGTTTTGCCGGTGCCTGGCGGCCCCCACAGGATCATGGAGGACAGCTTGCCAGCCGCGACCATACGGCCAATCGCGCCCTCCGGCCCGGTAAGATGATCCTGACCCACAACCTCGTCCAGCGCACTGGGGCGCAACCGATCGGCCAGCGGAGCATCCTCACGCAGGGTTTCGGGTTGGGTGCCAGCGGGCACAGTATCACCAAACAGATCAGCCATGCGTCCTAAGTAGCGATCAGAACGAAATTTGCCATCCACGCCAATAAGTCTAGGATACATCGGATGGGAAATTTGCAGGTGGAGAGACATTGCGATGGGTATTCTGACCAAGAAAGCACCGTGGCACCTTTGGGTCGTGGGCGCCGTATCACTGTTGTGGAACATGACGGGTGTGGTCAGCTACATGGCGACCGAGCTTGGCCAATTGGAAGGCATGGCCTTTCCTCCTGAACAGCTTGAATATTTCTACAGTTTCCCGGCGTGGGCGGTAGCGTTCTGGGCACTTGGTGTTTGGGGCAGTGCAATCGGATCATTGCTGTTGTTGCTGCGCAAGAAGCTGGCGTTGTGGGCTTTCGGTGTTTCGATCATCGGCCTGCTGGGTACGACTTTCTACGAAAGAATGGTCGCAGTAATTCCGCAAAGCATCCAGAGCACCGGGCAAAACCTGTTTGCCGTGGCCATCTGGGTGATCACAATCGGCTTGTTTGTTTATGCGAGTCGCATGACGGCGAAAGGTGTTCTGACCTGAGCACTGGCGCGGCTTGGGGCCGATCGCGCGCTTCGATCAAGCGGAGATAAGTGTCGGCCACCGTCCGATTGATCGCATCCCAGCTGAAATCCAGACTGCGTTTCTCGCCCGCCGCGCCGTGCGCACGGCGCAGGGCATCGTCGGCCAGATAAGGCGCAATCGCATCGGCAAACGCGCCCGCGTCACCCGGCGGGACCAGCGCGCCCGACACGCCGTTCTGGACCAGGCTGGTGCTGCCCGTTGCAGCAGAAGCGATCACGGGTAGCCCGCTGGCCATGGCTTCCAGTGTCACATTCCCGAATGTTTCGGTGATGGAGGGATTGAAGAATATATCCGCGCTGGCCAATGCACGGCCTAGATCCGCGCCGGTCTGGAAACCAGCGAAGATACCCCCGGGCAGCGCCTGTTCGAACCATTTGCGCGCGGGACCATCACCGATCACCAGCACCTTGTGCGGCAAATGGCGTTTTCGCAGTTCGACCACGGTGTCCGCGAAAATGTCGAGGCCCTTTTCCATCACCAACCGGCCCAGGAATGCGATCGCCACGTCCTCGTCTGCAATCCCTAGTCCGCGCCGCCATGCAAGATCGCGTCTGGACGGATCGAACATGGTTCGGTCCACCCCGCGCGACCAGATCGAGATATCGTGGTTCATGTCCTGCTCTCGCAGCACTTCGACCATGCTTTCAGACGGAGTGACCAGCGCATCGCAGCGGTGATAGAGCCCGCGAATCCACGCTTCCAACGGAGCTTCGAGAAAGCCCAGATTGTAATAACGGGGATAAGTTTCGAACCGCGTGTGCACAGATGCCAACACCGGCAGACCGTGCGACTTCGCCCAGCGGACTGCCGCTCGCGCGCTGAAATCGGGGGAGGCTATGTGCAGGAGGTTAGGTGCGAATTTTTCAAGATCCGCACGCGTGCTGGCGCTGATCCCGACGGGCATGCGGTACTCGCTGCGTCCGGGAATGGCGAAGGACGGCACGCTGACCAGATCACCCTGGGGTGCGAATGCAGGAATTGAAACCGTGGGAGAATACACGCGCACCGCTGCACCCTGGCGCAGCAGATATTCGACCAGCCGGTTGAGCGCTTTGTTGGCGCCGTCCAGCGTCATATTATAATTGCCGCTGAACAGGGCGATACGAAGTTCGGACATTTGCATTATCAAAGCGCTTTAGAGGGCATTTGCCAAATTGGCGAGGGGGGCTGAATAGTTCATACAAGACCCGCTCGCAGGGTCGTCTGCGGAGCGGCGCCTTCCACCGCTATTGATGCATCATTGCTTGACTTGCCCACGCGCAGCACTAGTGCCGCCCTCGGGCCACGCGGTCCCAACGCCGCGCGAGCTCTCTGCAAGGAGAGAATACATGACTGACCTTACGCCTCCCGCGCTGAAACCGGCGCGTCCTTACTTCTCATCCGGTCCCTGCGCTAAGCCGCCAGGCTGGGCCCCCGAAAAACTGGCCACCGAATCGCTCGGTCGTTCGCATCGCTCCAAAGTGGGCAAGGTGCGGCTGAAGCTGTGTATCGATCTGATTCGCGAAGTTCTGGAAGTTCCGAACGATTACCGTATCGGTATCGTGCCCGGTTCCGATACTGGCGCGGTCGAAATGGCTATGTGGACCATGCTGGGCGAACGCCCCGTAACCACGCTGGCGTGGGAAAGCTTCGGTGAAGGCTGGGTGACCGACGCGGTCAAGCAGCTCAAGATCGACCCCACGGTTATTCGTGCCGATTACGGTCATGTCCCCGATCTGGCGCAGGTCGACTGGTCGAACGATGTCGTGTTCACTTGGAACGGCACCACGTCCGGCGCGAAGGTTCCCAACGATGACTGGATTGCTGCCGACCGCGAAGGTCTGGCTATCGCCGATGCGACTAGCGCGGTGTTCGCTCAGGATATTGCGTGGGACAAGATCGATGTCCTGACTTTCAGCTGGCAGAAGGTTCTCGGCGGCGAAGGCGCGCATGGCGTGCTGATCCTCGGCCCCCGTGCGGTCGAGCGGCTGGAAAGCTACACCCCTGCATGGCCGCTGCCGAAAATCTTTCGCATGACTAAGGGCGGCAAGCTGATCGAAGGCATTTTCGTCGGCGAAACCATCAACACACCCTCCATGCTGGCGGTCGAAGATGCGATTTTCGCGCTGGAATGGGGCAAGTCGGTCGGCGGCCTGCACGGCATGCAGGCCCGCGCCAATGCCAATGCGGCGGCGCTGGATGCGATCGTCCAGTCCCGTGACTGGCTCGGCCATCTCGCACCCGATCCGGCCACTCGGTCCAACACCAGCGTCTGCCTGACGGTGGCCGGTGCCGATGTCGATTTCATCAAGGCGTTCGCCAAATTGCTCGACGAGCAGGGCGCCGCCTATGACATCGCCGGGTACCGCGATGCCCCACCGGGGCTGCGAATCTGGTGCGGCGCGACGGTGGACACTGCTGACGTGGAAGCGCTCGGTCCGTGGCTCGACTGGGCTTACGCCTCTCTCAAACAGTAATTCGTGACGCCCGCGCGCCTGCGGGTCTCACTTGCATTTTCCTTCGCGGCGCGCGGATTTTCCGCAGCTGCTGATATTTTCAGGAATACTCCATGACCAAGCCCAAAGTTCTCATATCCGACAAGATGGACCCCAACGCCGCGCGCATTTTCACAGAGCGCGGCTGCGATGTGGATGTCATCACCGGCCAGACACCGGAAGAATTGCTCAAGATCATCGGCCAGTATGATGGCCTTGCAATCCGTTCCTCGACCACCGTGACACCGGAAATCCTTGATGCCGCGACCAATTTGAAAGTCATCGGGCGGGCCGGGATCGGCGTCGACAATGTCGACATTCCCTACGCCTCGTCCAAGGGCGTGGTGGTAATGAATACGCCGTTCGGCAATTCGATCACGACCGCTGAACACGCTATCGCGATGATGTTCGCGCTTGCTCGCCAGATTCCCGAAGCCGATGCCTCCACCCAGGCCGGCAAGTGGGAAAAGAGCCGCTTCATGGGCGTGGAAGTTACCGGCAAGACGCTCGGCCTGATTGGTGCGGGTAACATCGGCTCGATCGTTGCCAGCCGCGCCCTCGGGCTGAAGATGAAGGTGATCGCCTACGATCCGTTCCTGACCGAAGAACGCGCCGTGGAACAGGGCATCGAGAAGGTCGATCTCGACGGATTGCTCGTGCGGGCGGATTTCATCAGCCTGCATACCCCGCTAACCGACCAGACACGCAACATCCTCTCGGCGGAAAATCTTGCCAAGACCAAGCCCGGCGTACGGATTGTCAATTGCGCACGCGGCGGATTGATCGACGAAGCAGCACTGAAGGAAGGCCTCGACAGCGGTCACATCGCGGGTGCGGCACTGGATGTGTTCGCCAAGGAGCCGGCCAAGGAAAATCCCCTGTTCGGCACGCCAAATTTTATCTGTACCCCGCATCTGGGTGCATCCACGGACGAAGCGCAGGTCAACGTTGCCTTGCAGGTGGCGGAACAATTGTCCGATTACCTGGTCAATGGCGGCGTCACCAATGCGCTCAACATGCCGAGCCTGAGCGCGGAAGAAGCGCCCAAGCTGCGCCCTTACATGGAACTGGCCGAAAACCTCGGTTCGCTGGTCGGCCAGCTGGCACATGGCAATCTGCCCAAGATCAGCATCGAAGTGGAAGGCGCAGCGGCGCAATTGAACCAGAAGCCGATTACGGCGGCAGTTCTGGCCGGCCTGATGCGGCGTTATTCCGACACCGTGAACATGGTCAACGCGCCATTCCTGGCCCGCGAACGCGGCATGGAAGTACGCGAGATACGCAACGAGAAGGAAGGCGTCTACCACACGCTGGTCCGCGTAACCGTGGCTACCAGTCTCGGTGACCGGTCGGTGGCCGGCACTTTGTTCGGCAGTACTGCACCGCGCCTGGTGGAAATCTTCGGCGTGAGCATCGAAGCCGATCTGAAGGGCGACATGCTGTATATCGTCAACGAAGACGCTCCTGGTTTCATCGGCCGGATCGGTTCGCTGCTCGGCGAAAACGGCATCAACATCGGCACTTTCCACCTCGGCCGCCGCGATGCGGGCGGGGAAGCGGTTGTGCTGTTGTCGGTTGACCAGCCAATTCCGCAGGATGTCATCAAGGCTGCTTGTGGGCTGCAAGGCGTCAAGACGGTTACCGCGCTGGCATTTTAACCACCCGGAACTAACGCAATTCGCCGTGAGCATGCCGAAGGGCGGAACAACCCTTCGACAGGTTCTCGGCGAATTGTTAGGGGCAGTTGCATGACCAACCAAGATGACCTGTTGCCGGAAGGCCTCGAGGACCGCCTCCCGCGTCAAGCGAAGGCGGCGGATGCGGCTATGCGCGAAGTGCTCGATGTGATGGACGCGCATGGATATGACCGGGTCAGCCCGCCGCTGGTTGAATTCGAAAAGTCCCTGTCCGGCCGAATGGCGGGCGGCAACGACGGTGCCACCGCGCGCCGGATGTTCCGATTTGTCGACCCGGTATCGCTGCGAATGCTGGCTGTCCGGTCCGACATGACCCCGCAAATTGGCCGCATTGCCGCAAACGGGCTCGCCGCAACTGCACGCCCCTTGCGCCTTTGTTATGGCGGCGAAGTTGCGTTGATCCGCGCCGACCAGTTAGATCCGTCACGTCAGCGGCTTCAATTGGGCGCGGAATTGATCGGCAGCGATACCGTCGCCGCCGCTGCTGAAATGGTGGCGCTGGCAATCGAGGCGCTCGAAGGCGCCGGGGCCAAGGGCATTTCGGTTGATTTCACTCTGCCCGATCTCGTCGATATCCTGTCCGAGAAGGCGATGCCGCTCGCACCGGAAAATATCGCGCAGGTGCGCCGCGAACTCGATACCAAGGATGCCGGCGGTTTGGCGCAGGTGCCCGGCGGCGAGGCGTATATGCCCCTGCTTTACGCGACCGGCCCGTTTGACCATGCCATCACCCGCCTGCGCGATATCGATGCCGGCGGCGCACTCGCCAGCCGTATCAAGGGCCTGACCCAGATTGCCGAGCGGGTGGCCGGTAGCGTGCGGCTGACCCTTGATCCGACCGAGCGGCACGGCTTCGAATATCAAAGCTGGTTCGGCTTCACCATCTACGCCGACGGAGTGCGCGGGGCGGTGGGACGCGGCGGAACCTACACGATTGGCGGGACTGACGAGTCGGCAACGGGCTTCTCGCTGTACATCGATTCGCTGGTGGATGCGCTCGAAACCCCGCCAGCGCGCGACACGCTGTTCTTGCCGAAGGGACACGACCGGGATGTTGCGGCCCGCCTGCGTGCAATCGGCTGGCGCACGGTTGAGGCCTTGTCGGACGAGGACGACGCGGCGGCGCTTGGCTGCACGCATCATCTCGATGGCATCGATCCAGTTCCTTACTGAGCGAAAACCTTGGTCAGGAATGCATCGACCAGCGGGGTGGCTGGGTAATCAGGCTCGCCCAGCTTCCTGTTGATCTGCATATGGCCAACCATTCCGCGGCCCTTGATACCGACGACGATTGAATCGGTTCCGGCCGCGATCAGTCCGGCATTGAGGGCATTGCTTTGACGCGTCCCATCTTCGCGCTCGACATGCAGGATCAGGAAAGCAGGCGCATTTGGCCCGGCAGTGTGCATGGTGGGCGAGAGGCTGGCCTGACGCACAGGATCGGTCCCGAATGCCTGTTCATAGGTATCACCCATCAGGTGGCTGTTTTCGCCCATCTGATCCGCGACATTATATGCTGCCCCGTCGAGCGGGATGATCCCGGCGACATCATCCATCGATAGCCCGGCAGCGGCAAACCATTTGGGGTCTGTCCCGACAAAGGCCGCCAGATGCGCCCCGGCGCTGTGCCCGATCAACGCGATCCGGTTGGCGTCGATGCCCAGTTTCTCGGAATTCTTGTGGAAATAGGCGGTAACCGCAGCAATGTCAGCTGCTTGATCCTCCACCGTTGCATCGGGCACCAGGCGGTAATTGGCCGAAGCAACTGCATAGCCGAGATCCTGCCAATGGCTCAGCTTGGCTGATCCCGCCATCATGTTCTTGTCGCCGCGTTTCCAGCCGCCACCATGCACGAACAGAACCAGCGGCGCGTTGCGAGTCTTCCCCGCCCAGAAATCGACCTTTTGCAGCGGCGCGCTGCCGTAAGCGAATTCCTCTGCGCCTGATTTGACGGCACTGGCATCCGCGCTTTGCCCGCGCTTCATTCCGCTCGACAGGGTGCCGCGGGCTGCCTCGAAACGCTGGCTTATATCGGCCCGGCAATTCTCGCTCAGTTCCGATGCCTTGTCCCGCAAGCAGGTGCGCATCGTGACGCGATCGGTGCCGCATAGTTTGACGACTTCCTGACGGCATTCGCGCGGCAGCCGATCTTGTGCTTGCGCGCTGCCGATGGCGATCAGGCCGACAGCAGCGGTTCCGGCGATCCAGTAATTGCGCATGAAATTCACTCCGTTTTTCTCAACGAAGTAAAGACTGCTCCCAACACCAAAACAATGTCCAGTAACAGAATGTCGCTGATTGTCGCACGGTCCTGCTTGCCCTAGTGCGATGCAGGCACTAGGCCCGCGCGGTTTGCCCCGCACGTGATCTCCAGAGAAAGTTTTTGCATGGCCAATGTTACCGTAATCGGCGCCCAGTGGGGTGATGAAGGCAAAGGCAAGATCGTCGACTGGCTGGCCAGCCGCGCCGATGCCGTTGTTCGGTTCCAGGGCGGGCACAATGCCGGCCATACTCTGGTTGTCGGCGACCAGGTCTATAAACTCAGCCTCCTGCCATCAGGCATCGTCACCGGAACGCTGTCGATCATCGGCAATGGCGTGGTGCTGGACCCGTGGGCACTGAAAAGCGAAGTCGCCAAGCTGGAAAGCCAGGGCGTTACAATTACGCCGGAGAATTTTGCATTGGCAGACAATTGCGCGCTGATCCTGCCAATGCACCGCGATCTGGACGGCCTGCGCGAAACAGCGGCAGGCTCAGGCAAGATCGGCACCACCGGCCGCGGCATTGGCCCGGCCTATGAAGACAAGGTTGGCCGCCGCGCGATCCGGGTATGCGACCTGGCGCATCTCGACAAGATGGACCCGCAGCTTGACCGCCTGTGCGCGCATCACGATGCATTGCTGGCCGGTTTCGACCAGCCGCCGGTTGACCGCGCCGCATTGCTCGAAGAATTGCGGGAAATCGCGCCCTTCGTGCTGCAATTCGCCCAGCCGGTGTGGAAACGCCTGAAGAAAGTCCGCAAGGCGGGCGCGCGCATTCTGTTTGAGGGCGCGCAGGGCGTGCTGCTGGATGTGGATCACGGGACCTATCCCTTCGTCACCAGCTCCAACACCGTCAGCGGCACAGCTGCCAGCGGTTCGGGCCTCGGACCCAATTCTACCGGCTTTGTGCTTGGCATCGTGAAAGCGTACACCACTCGCGTCGGCAGCGGTCCGTTTCCGACCGAACTGGATGATGCAGCAGGCCAGCGGCTGGGCGAGCGAGGCCATGAATTCGGCACCGTCACCGGCCGTCAGCGGCGCTGCGGCTGGTTCGATGCGGTTCTGGTGCGGCAAAGCTGCGCAATCAGCGGCGTCACCGGTATCGCCCTGACGAAGGTCGATGTGCTCGACGGATTCGAGACGGTGAAAATCTGCACCGGCTACCGACTGCGCGGCAAGATCATGGATTATTTCCCGGCCCATTCCGCCGATCAGGCCGAAGTCGAACCGATCTACGAGGAAATGGACGGGTGGAGCGAAACCACCGCTGGCGCGCGCAGCTGGGCCAATTTGCCCGCCAACGCGATCAAATATATCCAGCGGATCCAGGAATTGATCGAAACTCCGGTAGCGCTTGTTTCCACCAGCCCCGAACGTGACGACACGATCCTGGTGCGCGATCCATTCCTCGATTGAGCTATCGGCAATAGCGGCTTAGCGTAGGGCGATGAGGTTTTTCGTCGCCTTCGCCCTGTCCCTGATCGCCTGCGCCCCGGTCGTGCCGATTGCCGATCTGCCGGGGTATGGCGGGACGAGCTTCATCCTGGTAGACAAATCCGACCGGACGTTGACGCTCTATGATGGCGGCACGGTGCTGAAGACATATACCGGCCTGCAATTCGGCGATGCGCCTGAAGGCCACAAGCAGTTCGAAGGCGACGAGCGGACACCCGAGGGCCGCTACATCATCGACACGCGCAACCCGAACAGCGCCTATCACCTCAGTTTGCGGATATCCTATCCCAACGCGCAGGACCGCGCCTATGCGGAGGCGCGCGGGCGGTCGCCGGGCGGAGACATATTCCTGCACGGTCAGCCGAATGCACTGCCGGCTGGCAGGATCCCCGGTGACTGGACCGATGGCTGCATTGCGGTCTCCAACCCCGAAATCGAGGAATTATGGGCCGCGATCCCCGATGGCACTCCGATTGAAATCAGGCCGTGATTGCAAAGGGTTCGATGGTCTGCGGTGCATAAATTCTTAACTTGATTCTTATTTGTTCTACTCTTGTTCGAAATCTGGATCGGAGTCGAATGATGGGGCAGGCAGACTTTCACTATGGCGGCGATACAATGGCTGAGGTCGTGCGCGATGCAGCCAATGATCCTGCCGGTGTGCCGTTGGCGGTGTCGATCTACGCCGACCGCGCCCATCTGCGGGCGGCCATGTGTGAAGATGCGGAATCGGCTGGCTTCAGGCTCGGCATGACCGGAAATGTCGCTGATTTGCTGGACGATAGCGCAAGATCGCTGGGCGATCTGATCCTGCTCGATTGTCCGATTGCTGACGGGGCGACACTGGCTTCGCTGAACAGGCTCGATATCCGCGCGAAATTGGTCGGGGCGCAATTGGTGGTATCTACCGGTATGACCGCGCTCGACGATTTGTTCGGCTGCCTCGATCAGTCAAATCCGCAAATCCTGGTGGAGCCAAGTAGGTCCGAACGCGTAATTACGCTTGGTCGGATATTAGCCAAGATACCGTGCATGCGGGTGCGGGATATATCTCAGGACGACCGGCTGACTTTGCTTCGGTTGACCGAGCAGGTTGGCCAGATCGCCGAACGGCTTGAACGGCTGTCCGATCCGGGTATCGCGCCGGGCAACGGCGCGGATGGCGGAGCATTCCGGTTCGAATCGCCAGACCTTGCTTACAATGGTCCGGGCGTGGAATACGCCTCGGACCGCCTCGTTCGCGCAGCCCGTCCTGCACTTCCCGATCCGCGCCTGGTGTAGCGGATTATCCGCCAGCGGCAATTGCGCTCCCGGTTTTTCGACAGCGAGCTGTTTGCCGATCCGGCATGGGACATACTGCTCGATCTCACGGTGGCCCGGGTCGAACACACCCGCGAATTCGTTACCTCTCTCTGCATCGCCAGCGGCGTCCCGCCCACTACGGCGCTGCGCTGGATCGCCCAAATGAGGGAAACCGGCCTGGTCGAGCGCGTGGAAGACGAAACCGACAAGCGCCGCGCCTTCATCACCCTGACCGATAAAGCGGCAGATGGCATGGCGCGGTTCTTTGCAGAACTGGACGAGGACGCGAAACGCGTGGTTTGATTGGACAGGACCTGTCTAGCCCAGCGCGGCGTCAGGCGATGGCTTCTTCTATCCAGCTACGCACATCGGGGAACCGCTGCTCAATTTCCGGTAGATTATTGATACACAAGAATTTGATCAGGTGCCGTTCCTCGCTTACCAAAAACTCGTGAACGTCCTCGGCAGAAAGGTTCTCCAGCGCGCCGACCGCAATGTGCAGGTAATCGGACGTGAGTTTGATCTGTGCCAGCCCATCTTTCAGGCAGGCGTGACTATACAGACTTTGCGGCAGAAACTGGTCGGTTGATCTGAACCGATATGCGCTGTTCCGGGCAAACAGATCGCGGTGTGCTTCAAACAATCGCGCCATCACCGACCGCTGCATGGGATGAACTACATGCGCGCTTGCGAAAATGTGATCGGCGGTGAACCCAGTCATCTCGGCTGACTTGATTTGGTTGTAATGGTTGAGCAGACGCGCCTCGTCACGGCTTGTCTCGCAGTCTTCCAGATGGGAATAATCGGTCCATTTACCGCGCAAGACCGGACCGGTTTCGCTAAAGAAATCAGCTGGCTGCACCGGCGCAGTCAAAAACACATCGTCGTTGAAATAGATCGAATGCTCCGAAAGGCCGGGAATGCGCCACAGCATCGTCTCGATTGCCAGCGAGTTGAAAGTTGGCAGGGATTCTTCGAACCCGGCAAATATATCGGTGTGGTCGACTATCTCGATCTTCGCCGAAAATTCCGGCGGGACACCGAAAATTTCCGGTGTCTGATTGTCGGTCACAATCCAGATCCGCCGAACCCACGGCGCATGATTGCTGATCGACCTGAGGCAGAAATTCAGCTCGTCACTGCAAAGCCACCGGTGCGGATTGGTCCCGTTGTTATGCAGCGGTTCGCGCGCCGCACCAAGGTAGTGATTGCGCTTTGCGGACAGCGACACATCGGCGCCATCGACCCAGGTTATGATAATATCGACGTCGAACACCGGCAGTCTAATAGCGGTCAAACCTGGTTTGGAAAGGAACTACCGCCCAGCTAACTGGCGGAGCGTCCCAAATCGCGCCCAAACAAGCGTGCCATGCGGCAGATCAGTCGTTCAAATGTCCGGGCGTGTCGGCGAAGCGCAAGGTGACTGTCAGGCCGTCCGGCAAAGCGCCTTCTTGCGGTAATGGGCGGCGTAGCGCATCAGCCCGGGCGCGATCCAGAATTGCTGGGGGAACTGCCGGATCGAACAGCAGCAAATCAGCCGAGCCAAGCAATCGGCACTGGCGCAGCGTCAGGTCTTCCGGGTCGTCACTTGTCAGGATGATATCAACCGTACCGGTCGGCGCGGCGGCTTCTTTTCCTGCCAGCCAGATCTCGAAATTCTCGGCAGCTGCATCGTCCAGCGGATCAAGCATCCCGCCTTCGCCCAGAGCCGCATCCAGCCTGCGGCGGCGCTCGGAACCGGACGGAAACTTGGCCCGCATCGCGTCACGGCCCGCTTCCAGATTTGCGGCCAATTTGCCCAGCGTCTGCGGCAACAATTTTTCCAGCCGTAAGCGCAATTGCTTCGCCAACCCTGCTGATGCACCGGAGGTTCCGATGGCAATCAGCACCGGGTCGCGGTCGATTATGCTGGGGGTGGTGAAATCGCACAGGTCGGGCCGGTCGGCGACATTTACCAGCAGCCCCCTGTTGCGCAGCCGGGTGGCGACAGCTTCTGCGGCCTTGCTGTCATCCAGTGCGATAAAGGCCAGTTTCGCATGATGGGCTTCCGGTTCGCCGCAAGGAATGCCGCCCGCACGCTCCACCAGCCGCGACTTCGCCTCGCCCATTTCACCTTCGCCAATGACTACCACCCGGGTGCCAGCGATACGGTGGAGGAGGGGGAGCGAGCGGATCATCGCAAAGTTACTTGAGCCATTCCGGCACACGCTCTGCCGACATGATATCGGCGGGCGGCAGACGGTCTGCCACCACCGCATATTGATCGCCGTCCACCAGCACTTCGGCCACGAAACCGCGGCTGTTGTAACTGGATGCCATGGTCGCGCCATATGCCCCTGCAGTGCGGAAAACGGCCAGATCGCCCGCCTCCAATGTGTCCATCTGCCGGTTCATGGCGAAGGTATCGCCCGTCTCGCAAATCGGACCCACAACATGGGATTCGCTTGTGCTACCGTTGGGGACGACAGCGTCGATATCGTGCCATGCGCCGTACATGGCTGGGCGGGCGAGATCGTTCATCGCGGCATCAACCACAACAAAAGGACTGGCATTGGAACTGCGCTTCACCCGGATAACCCGGGTCAGCAAAATGCCCGCATTGCCCGCAATGACGCGCCCGGGCTCAAAGGACAGGGCAACATCCCAATTCTGCGTCACACGCGCCACCATCGCGCCATATTCCGCGGGGCTGGGCATCACATCGTCTGCCTTATACGGCACACCCAAGCCGCCGCCGAGATCGGCATGGGTGACTTTCTGGCCCTGGCTGCGCAATTCGCCGATCAGCGCGCCGACCTTCTCAAATGCGGTTTCGAGCGGTTCCAGGCTGGAAAGCTGGCTACCGATATGGACTGCAATTCCGCGCATATCGAGGCCGGGCAGGGCGGCCAGCGCGGTGTATATTTCCGCCGCGCGGTGGATCGGCACGCCGAATTTGTTTTCCGCCCTGCCGGTCGAAATCTTCTCGTGCGTGCGGGCGTCCACATCGGGATTGACCCGTAAGGCGCAGCGGGCAATTTTGCCCTGGCGCACGGCGATATCGGCCAGTTCGATCCCTTCTTCTTCGGATTCGAGATTGAACTGGCCGATATCGGTTTCGAGGCCGTAGATCATCTCGTCATGGGTTTTGCCCACGCCGGAAAAGACTATATCCGCCGGGGCCATGTCTGCCGCCAGCGCACGCGCCAATTCCCCGCCCGATACCACGTCCGCGCCGTATCCTTCGCGCTGCAAAACCTTCAGCACCGCCAGATTGGGGTTCGATTTGACGGCGAAGGCAATGTGCGGATTGGTCAGGCCGGACAATGCCTCGCGAAACACCCGCGCGTGGCGCACCAGGGTTGCCTGCGAGTACACATAGACCGGCGTACCAACCTCCGTAGCAATACGCGGCAGGGGAATGTCCTCGGCGTGAAGCACGCCTTCGCGAAGTTCGAAATGGTTCATGAATTTGGCCGCAATTTATTCGGGGGGAAGGTCGAAAGGATCATCTTCGCGAGCTTCCGAGCGTTTTCGTAATTCCACGCTGCGTTCCGGCGCGGCCTGCGTTTCAATCGCTAGCAAGTCCTGCGAAGCTGGCTGGACATCCGAACCGATCGGCTTGGCCGGCAGTGTCTGGCCCGGCAGTGGTTCCAGATCGGCGGTTTGCCCGCAGGCCGCCAGCAGGCACAGGCTGGTGGGCAGGGCGCCAAAGGCAAAGGTCGTGCGGATGGTTCGGCGTATCATTCATCAATTCCAAGTATCTGGCGGGCATGCGCCACTTGCTCTCTTACCCGCTCGGGCGCGGTTCCGCCATAGGAGCTGCGCGATGCAACCGATGCATCGACCGACAATGCGGCAAATACCCGCTCGTCCACCCGGCTATCGATGGCCTGCAATTCTTCCAGCGACAGGGCATCGAGCGCCACGCCCTTTTCTTCCGCCAGTTTCACCGCCGCCCCGGTGATGTGATGCGCCTCGCGGAAAGGAATGTCCGCTTCCCGCACCAGCCAATCGGCGAGGTCGGTCGCCGTGGCATAGCCAAGCTCCGCCGCCTGCCGCATACGGTCTGTCTTGAACGTGCTGTCTGCCACCATCCCGGTCATAGCCGCAATGGATAGCGCCAACAGGCTGGCAGCTTCGAACACCGGCGGTTTATCATCCTGCATGTCCTTGGAATAGGCGAGCGGCAGGCCCTTCATCGTCACCATCAGCGCGGTGGCGCAGCCGATCATTCGCCCGGCATGGCCGCGCACCAGTTCGGCCGCGTCGGGGTTCTTCTTCTGCGGCATGATCGAACTGCCGGTGCTGAGCGTATCGGGCAGGCGAACGAAGCCAAAGGGCTGGCTGGCCCAGATAATGAATTCCTCCGCCAGCCGAGATAGATGGAGCGAGCATTGCGCGGCCGCCATCAGATAATCGAGCGCGAAATCGCGGTCCGAAACTGCGTCCAGACTGTTACGAGTGGGCGCATCGAACCCGAGCGCCTTGGCCGTCGCATCGCGGTCAATCGGAAAGCCGGTCCCGGCCAGTGCGGCGGATCCAAGCGGGCTTTCATTCAGCCGCGCCCGCGCATCGGCAAACCGGCTGCGGTCGCGCCGGATCATTTCGTAATAGGCCATCAAATGGTGGCCCAGCGTAACGGGCTGCGCGGTTTGCAAATGCGTGAAGCCGGGCATGATGCTGGCGGCATGTTCATCGGCGCGGGTCACCAAGGCGCGCTGCAAATGGTCCAGCCCTGCGTCGATTTGCTCCATCGCTTCGCGCACCCACAGGCGGAAATCGGTCGCGACCTGATCGTTGCGGCTGCGGGCGGTGTGCAGGCGTCCGGCCACCGGGCCGATCAATTCCGCGAGGCGACTTTCGGTGGTCATGTGAATATCTTCGAGGTCCCAATCCTCCGGCACGCCGTCCGCTTCATATTCGGCGGCGACGCGGTCCAGACCCTCGGTGATGGTGGCCGCATCGGCGGGCGTGACGATGCCCTGAGCGCCCAGCATGGCGACATGCGCCTTGCTCGCGGCGATATCCTGACGCCACAATGCCTTGTCGAACGGGATCGAGGCATTTATCTCGCGCATGATCGCGCTGGGCCCTTCGGCAAAGCGTCCGCCCCACATCTGATTGGAGCTCTTCGTGTCCTTAAGATTGTCGCTCACGCTGATATTGGCCCTTTCGCTGGCCGCCTGCGATAGGGAAGCCGCGCCGGACTCGCAAGAACAGGGCGAGTTGGGGGATACCAAGCCCAGCTTGACCGGCGAGATCGACCGCAGCCACGCAGGCGAGTTGATGCCGGCGGTGGCGATCACCGATCCGGCGGGAAACCAGCTCAACACCGGCGCGCTGCAAGGCGGCCCGGTGCTGCTCAATCTGTGGGCGACATGGTGCGCGCCCTGCGTGGTGGAAATGCCGATGCTGGACGATCTGGCGGTTGAGTTTGGCGATGCCCTGCGCGTGGTCACCGTCAGCCAGGACATGCAAGGCGCGGCCAAGGTCGAACCGTTTTTCGCGGAAAAGAAATTCGCCAATCTGCAGCCATGGCTTGATCCGGAAAACGCCCTGGGTTTCGCGGTGGAGGGCGGGGTGCTGCCGACGACTATCCTCTACGATGCGCAAGGCCGCGAAGTGTGGCGCGTAATCGGCGAATATGACTGGTCAAGCGCAGCGGCGCGGGTAGCGATTAGCGAGGGGGTTGGGGGGTAGGCTTTGGGGCACGGGGTTCCTCGGTATTTCGTGCAATCGGATTCGTTCGTACGATCAGGACAGGCCCTGCCTTCTGGCCTTATGACCGATATCTCGTGCAACGTTCTTTAAAGCGGGCCTCCTGCTAACGAAAAAGCAGGGATGGTTGGGCTGGTTGAGGCAAAATTGGAGGTGAGCCGTTCGCCGCAAAGCTCGATTGCGCAATGCCGCTTGAGAGTGCTTGGCCCAGCAGCTAGACAGTCAGTCGGGCACAGGGGGAACTATATGAATTCAGGAATTTTTGCGGCTGCTCTTGGCATGTCAGTAATGATGCCGACGATCGCGTTAGCGCAGACAACCATTATTCACGCGGGCCGATTGATCGACGTGCCCGGCAAAGCCCCGCGCGGACCATCGACAATTGTTGTCGTTGATGGTCTGATCGTATCAGTGGCTGACGGCCATGCGCAAATTCCCGACAACGCCGAGTTCATCGATCTGAGCGATCAAACGGTGCTCCCCGGCCTGATCGATAGCCATGTCCATCTGACCAGCGATGCCGGCGGGCTGGCAGGACAGTTGGAGGCAGTTACGTTATCTCCCGCCTCCCAGGCCTTTAACGCTCAGGCCAACGGGATGAAGACGCTGCGCGCGGGCTTCACCACGGTGCGCAATCTGGGTGACGCTGACGGCGCGGTGTTCGCGCTGCGCGACGCGATCAATGTCGGCAAGGCGATGGGGCCTCGAATTGTTGATGCCGGCAGCAGCTTGTCGGGTACGGCCGGCCACTCCGACGACGCCCTCGGCTATCGCGACGAGCTGCGCCCCCTCTTTGCAGGCGCGGGCAATATCTGTGACGGGGCAGAGGACTGCCGCCGCGCGACGCGGCACCAGATCGGGCGCGGCGCTGATGTGATCAAAATGACCATCACGGGCGGGGTCAATAGCCGCATCGGCGCAGGTCTGGGCAGCCAGATGTTCGATGATGAGGCGGCGGCGGTCGTTGCCACAGCGCGGATGTTCGGGCGCAAGGTGGCGGTCCATTCGCATGGCGCCGACGGGACATTGCAGGCGCTGAAACTCGGCGTCGATTCGATCGAACATGGTACTATGCTGACAGAAGAGGTCATCGCGTTGTGGGCGAAGAGCAAAACCTATTATGTCCCGACACTGTCGACGGTGAACGGCTACAAGGAACGGCTCGCGGCCAACGCCAATGCCTACGAGCCAGATGTCCTCGCCAAGATCAAATGGCGCATCGAGATCACTGGCAAGACGCTTCAGGTGCTCGTCCCGCGCGGCATCCGCATCGCTTTCGGTACTGACGCGGGCGTGTCGAAACATGGCCGCAACGCCGACGAATTTGAGCTGATGGTCGCAAACGGGATGACGCCCGAAAGCGCATTGGTCGCAGCCACGATCAACGCCGCTGACCTGCTCGGCCTTTCTGATGGGATCGGCACGATCGCACCGGGCAAAAGCGCCGACATCATCGCGGTCACAGGCGATCCGTTGACGGATGTGTCGATCTACAAGGACGTTCAGTTCGTGATGGCACGTGGCAAGGTGATCGAACCGGAATAATCAACCTGTCGGTATCACGCTGTCTTCGACCATTGACCGCAATGAGCCCAATTCTGTTGAAAAACTCTCGGCGTGTAATTTTACTGCGCATGGTTGCTCAAATCGAATAAACTTTCGCAGAGCGGAGAGGCAATGTGTCGTAACGGAAGTGGTAATTAGAAGGAAATTATTAGGCCTTCTAAGAGGCCGACTTTTTCAACAGAATAAGCCCATTTTCGGACTGTCAGCCGGTTTGTGCATTTCACCAAAATCGGACGCCTACGTCTTGGATTGGGGCGCATTGCTGTCATGCCCGCTAGCTCGTTTGAATGACTGCTTCCGCCAATTAGCTTGCCAAGAGCTGACTGGCAGCTAGCCACTCAGCTTTTGACGTTCCGCAGCGTTTTGCATTTCACCAAAAGCAGCCTGCCGGCTTATCGTGGGTTTTTGATAAAAGCAGATCGGCAGGAAGCGACCCGCTAGAAGACATAACTAAACGGCTGGAACTGGGCCGTGAGCTGACTATCTCGTAGTCTAATCGGCCTAGAGATGCAGATATTCAGCACTGTAATTTTCAAGTACGCCTTCAACCTGTTTCCGACAATGCCTATATTTGTGAACGGAGGTTGTTCTAATGGCATCGATAGGCAGCAAAATAATCGTTTGTCCTGCGTGTTCGACCTCCAACAGAGTTCCAAATGAAAAGCTCAACTCAGGAGGAAAATGCGGCCGGTGTGGTTCACTGCTTTTCATGGCCGAGCCGATCATTTTGACCAGCGCGAACTTTGATTCCCACGCTTCGAAGAGCGACATTCCTCTGCTGGTTGATTTCTGGGCCTCCTGGTGTGGACCTTGCCGCCAAATGGCGCCTGCATTTGCTGCGGCGGCAGCTCAGTTAGAGCCACATCTGCGTCTCGGGAAATTAGACACAGAAGCGGAGCAAGCGATTGCGGCTCGATATACGATCCGCTCAATTCCTACGATGATTGTCATTTCCAAAAACCGGGAAGTTGCACGGCAGTCAGGGGCGATGCCAGCAACCTCGATAGTTGCATGGGCAAAGCAATTCGCCCCAAGCTTGCAACGCGGGAGCCATCCATAGAGGACTGTCAGCAGTTGGCCCAAAAGTTGACCTTTGAATCTCTCGTGCAGAACGACCGATCAGCTAGCTTAGGCTTGTGACCGGGATTCCTGAAGGCTGTCCTACGCGCCGCGCACCCGCTACAGCCGGTGCGGTTCTTTGACATGGTGCAACGGTCTTGCACGCGCACGGCTTACGCGGCCCGCGCGGAGTTCTGACATCGCGAAGTTTTTAATTTTTCAAATTGCGTCAGGTGTCACTTTGGGTGGGTTAACTCTATGGGAATTAACGAAATTCATTCCCGGACGCCGAATGTTGGATGTGTCACTTTTGTAACCCTGTTTATGGGAAGTCCGGCGGCACAATCGCTCTGCCGGCGCAGCGGCGGGCAATCTCAAGTGATTGCCCGGGGAATGGTGGGCGCTGACGGGCTCGAACCGCCGACCCTCTCGGTGTAAACGAGATGCTCTACCAACTGAGCTAAGCGCCCAAACTTTCCGTTTGGTCAAGAATCGATAACTGGCCGGAAGCGATAGTTGGCCGGATTCGATAACTCGAACGCCGCTAATAGCGGCGAAAGTTTCAAAATCAATTGCCAATGGTGAATTCTTGGCCAGTTCGTTAAGGCGCTGGCATGACGGGCAAGCACATCAAGATATTCGCGACCGGCGGGACGATCGCCGGGAAATCCGGTTCGGCCACCCGCCGCGACTATATGCCGGGCCAGATCGGGATCGACGAATTGCTTGCCGAAGTCGCGCGGCTCGACCTGCCTGCAAAGCTGGTCGGAACGCAATTTGCCAGCATCGGGTCGGAGGATATCGGTCCGGCTTTGTGGAGCCGGTTACATGCGTCAGCCCTGGCCGCGATGGCGGATGACGCCTGTCAGGGGATCATCATCACCCACGGCACGGATACAGCGGAGGAAACCGCCTTCCTGCTCGACCAGACCTTGCCGACGAGCAAGCCGGTGGTGCTGGTCGGCGCGATGCGGGCGGCCGATGCAGTGGGCAGCGACGGGATGCGGAATTTTGCCAATGCCGTGCGGGTTGCGGGCGATGCGGAGACAGCGGGGCGCGGCGTCTTGCTGGTGATGAGCGATCACATCTTTGCTGCGCGTGATGCCCGCAAGGCACGGACCGAGGGCGTCGATGCGTTTCGTGGATTTCCGCGCGGGCCGGTTGGGCATATAACGCCCGCCTCGCTCGAATGGTTCGGCCCGCCGTGGCGGGTGGGCGAAGGAGCGCGGATGGAATTTCATGCGGTGATGCCGAAGGTCAGCATCCTTTACGCCTATGCGGGAATGCCGGGCGGCGATGTCGGTGACGCAGTGGGCAGCGGTGCCAAGGGGCTGGTGCTGGCCGGTTTCGGCCATGGCAATGCGCCTGCCGAGGTCCGGAGCGCGCTGGCCCGGGCGGTCCAGGGCGGGGTGCCCGTCGTGCGGGCGTCCAAGGTTGATCAGGGGCTGGTGGACCGCGAACCGGACGATGACGCGAACGGCTTCATCGCCGCCCGCGCCCTCGGTCCGTCGAAATCGCGGATATTGCTGCAATTGCTGCTGGCGAACGGGATCAGTGACCCCGTCCGCCAGCAGGCAGCCTTTGACCGGCGTTAAGGCGTTACGAGATATTTCTCGCCAGTACGCATCGCGCGGTAATCGATCGCCGCGTCTTTTTCGAGCATCTGTTCGAGAGTGACCTTGGCCTTGTAATGGCTGGCAAAAGTGGTGGTCATATTGTCCAGCACCCGCTTGCGCATCCGGGCCATCGTTTCCATCCCGGCCTTTTGCAGGAACGGGAACAGCAGCCAGCCCGACAGGGTGAAGCCGAAGCCGTATGACGGCGTCAGGATTGTCGGCCCGGTGTCGAGACGGCCGTAGATGTACATCTTCTTTGCCTGATCGGAACCATAGCGGCTGAATTCCTTCATCTTGCCAACCGCGACCTGCTCCATCGCCTTGAAAGCGGTGTCGACCGACATGCCGCCGCCAATCGGATCGAAGCCGAGATAGGCGCCCGTTTCGTCGATCGCGCTGCGCAATTGCGCCATGAAATCATCGTCCGACGTGTTCACGATATGCTTCGCGCCCAGACCTTTGAGCAGGTCAACCTGTTCCTGCTTGCGCACCACATTGACCAGTTCCATGCCGTCTTCGAGGCAGATACGGTTCAGCATCTGGCCCAGGTTCGATGCCGCGGCGAAATGCAGGATGGCGTTGTGGCCTTCCATCTTCGCGGTTTCGACAAAGCCGAGCGCGGTCATCGGATTGACGAAAGCTGATGCGCCGTCTTCGGATGAAATATCGCCCAGCGGCAGGCACATGCCCGCTTCGGCTATGGAATATTGGCTGAACGCATTGCCCGGAACGCAGGCAACGCGCTGGCCAACCAACGCCTGAGCCGCAGGATTGTCACCCGCTGCGACAACGGTGCCGGCGCCTTCATTGCCCACTGGCATCCGCTGGCCATGACGGCCCCTGGAACCGCTGAGGAAAGGCTCGGGCATCGTCGCAACGATTTTGCCTGGCGAGTATTCCGCATTCTCAAGATCGGCCGCGCTGAACAGCAGGGCGAGGTCGGACGGGTTGATCGGCGCGGCTTCCATACGCACCAGCACCTGCGAACCCGTTGGATCGGGGAAGGTGGATTCGGCAACTTCCACGGTCAGCGTGCCATTGGCTTCCAGCGTCGTGAAAATCTGTTGTCCGGTAGTGGTCATTAATTTCTCTCCTGATTTATTCTTGTTCTTCGGGATAGTTTGCCGCCATAAAATAGAGACCCTGGGGCGGGGCGTTCAAGCCCAATTCGTGCCGGTCTGTGGCAGCGAGGGCTTGTTCGATTTGCGATTCTTCCCATCGACCCATGCCGACAAGTGCAAGGCACCCTACCATGGATCTAACCTGATGATGCAGGAAACTGCGCGCCTCGGTATCGATAATGATCCAGTCATCTTCGCGGCGTACATCCAGACTGTCGAGTGTCTTGAGCGCGGTGTCAGACTGGCAATGCACGGATCGAAACGTAGTAAAATCGTGATGCCCGACCAGCGATCGCGCCGCGCGTTGCATCGCCTCGTGGTCGAGTTCGGACCGGATGTGCCACGCCCGATCCATGTCTATGGTCAGTGGCGCACGTCGGTTGCGGATGCGGTACTGATAAATGCGCTTGATGCACGAAAAGCGCGAATGCCAATCATCTGGTTTGATCTCGCAGGCGATGACCGCAATCGGGTCAGGGCGGACCGTCGCGTTGATCGCCTCCATCAGCCGGAAAGGCGTGATGTCTTTCGCGATATCGACATGGCTGCGCATTGCCAGGGCGTGGACGCCGGAATCGGTGCGGCCGGCGGAATGGAGGGTTACTTCTTCGCCCAGCACCCGAAGCAATGCGTCCTCGATGGACCGCTGCACGCTTGGTCCGTGCTTTTGACGCTGAAGGCCCTGAAATGGGGTGCCGTCGAATTCGAGGGTAAGCGCGAAGCGGGTCACGCCAATCTGGTGCCCGCCGGCACTGCTTTCCCCCGCAAGAAATCTGCAGCGTCCATGACCGGTTTTCCCGCACGCTGGACGCGGAGAAGGCGGAGCGCTCCGCTACTGCAGGCAATCGTCAGTGCATCATCCAATGTCGTACCCGCAGCACCAAGATCAGGGGTAACTTCGGCTTTCAGAACCTTGATCCGCTCGCCGTCCAATTCGAACCAGGCACCGGGAAAGGGGGCGAAGGCGCGCACTTGCCGCTCGATTGCTTCGGCGGATTGCGCAAAGTCGATCTTCGCCTCTGCCTTGTCGATCTTCGGCGCATAGCTCGCCTCCGCATCATCCTGTGTAACGGCATGCAGCATCGGAAGGTCGATCAGCGTGCCGACCATCAATTGTGCACCGATTACCGCCAGTTCTTCGGTCAGTTCGCCCGCAGTCTTGTCCTCGACCGGCGTGCGTACCGTAGCCAGCATCGGACCGGTATCGAGACCCGCTTCCATCTCCATGATGGTAATTCCGGTCACCTGATCTCCCGCAAGGATCGAGCGCTGGATCGGCGCCGCGCCGCGCCAATGCGGCAACAGCGATGCGTGAACATTGAGGCAGCCATGTTTCGGCACGTCGAGGACCGCCTGCGGCAATATCAGCCCATAGGCGGCGACGACTGCAAGATCTGGCTCCAGCGAGGCAAAGTCTGCCTGCGCCTCGGCGTTTTTCAGCGATACCGGACTGCGCACCTCGATCCCGCGAATCTCTGCCTCCACCTGCACGGGCGATGGTTGTAGCTTTTTGCCCCGGCCTGCCGGGCGGGGCGGCTGAGTGTAAACGGCGACGATTGTGTGTCCCGCCTCGGCCAGCGCGGCCAGTGTTGGCACGGCGAAGTCGGGCGTTCCCATGAAAATGATGCGCATGACTTGAGTGGTCGGCCTTCCTATTGCAGGGCGCAACCCCTATCCTTGAGCGCATGGCATCGCAAGAGATCGAAACACTCAGCGCAGCGCTGGCACGGCTACCCGGCCTCGGCCCCAGGTCCGCGCGGCGCGTTGTGCTGTGGCTGGTCAAGCGGCGGGAGACGGCTCTGGTGCAATTGCTGGGTGCTCTGGAGCAGGTGCGGGACCGGCTGGTGGAATGCCAGATCTGCGGAAATGTCGACACGCAGGACCCCTGCGGGATCTGCGCCGACCCGCGCCGCGATCAAACTTCCATCTGCGTGGTCGAGGATGTGGCGGATCTGTGGGCGTTAGATCGGGCAAAATTGTTCACGGGGCGCTATCATGTACTGGGCGGCAAATTGTCCGCGATGGACGGGATCAGGCCGGAGGATCTCAACATCGGTTCGCTGCTCGACCGCGTAGCATCAGGTGGGATCGACGAAATCGTGCTAGCAATGAATGCCACGCTGGAAGGGCAGACCACCGCCCATTATCTGGCCGAGCGGCTGGAGGAATATCCGGTGCGGATCACCCAATTGGCGCACGGCCTGCCGGTGGGCGGGGAACTCGACTACCTCGATGAAGGCACTCTGGCACAGGCGCTGCGCGCAAGAAGGCCGGTAGGATAGTGTTTCCAACGCTTGCAGTGGGGCGCAACCGGCACTAAATAGCGACCATGGCTATTCGTGAAATTCTCCAGGTGCCGGACCCCCGGCTGAAAACCATATCGACTCCGGTCAAAACGTTCGATGACGAGCTCAAGACGCTCGTCGCGGACATGTTCGAAACGATGTACGATGCGCCAGGTATTGGCCTCGCCGCAATCCAGGTGGGCGTGCCCCTGCGCGTGCTGGTAATTGATCTGCAGCCCGATGATCCCGATGCGGATCCGGAGGAATGCACCGCGCACGGCGGTCACAGCCATACGCATCAGCCGACGCTGAAAGAACCACGCGTGTTCGTGAACCCCGAAATTCTTGAACCTGCCGAAGAATTGGCCACTTATTCGGAAGGCTGCCTGTCAGTTCCCGACATTTATGCCGATGTTGACCGCCCCGCGACTTGCCGCGTGCGGTTTCAGGATGTCGACGGAACGGTGCATGAAGAACAGCTGGACGGCCTGATGGCCACTTGTATCCAGCACGAAATGGATCACCTCGAAGGTGTCCTGTTCATCGACCATCTGAGTAAGCTGAAGCGCAATATGGCGCTCAAGAAGCTCGACAAGATGCGCAAAGCAGCCTGATCGGAGAAACTAGAACCCCCGGATCGCTCCGGGGGTTTTTAATATCAGGCGTGGGCCTTCATCGTTTCAAGCGCCTTCCGGCAATCATCGGCGCATTCTCGGCACATTTGCGCGCAGCGTTTGCAATGGGGCGTGTCATGTTTCGCACATTCCGCCTCGCACGCGTTGCAGGCCC
Source organism: Allopontixanthobacter sp. (assembly GCA_041552775.1). Classification (GTDB taxonomy): domain Bacteria; phylum Pseudomonadota; class Alphaproteobacteria; order Sphingomonadales; family Sphingomonadaceae; genus Allopontixanthobacter. The sequence continues at coordinate 55,870 of JBFEKH010000002.1, read as the reverse complement.
CAATGCAGGTTTCCAACATCGCCTTCAGTACTGCAACATTGCCTGCGGTCCGGCGGGATGCCACGCGGTACGTTGCCGTGCAGATATCGGAGCAGTCCGAACATAGCCGGATGCATTTTTCCATCGCCATTGCTTCGGCTGAACAGGCGTCGGCGCAGCTGTTGCAGATCGCGGCGCAATACATTGCGTGTTTCACGGCCTCGCCAAGATCTTCGTTGTAATCGGCCCCGACTTGCGGGTGCTCGCGGATCATTTCCTTGATAGACATTATTCCATCTCCAGTTTGTGTTTCGGCCTACTGAAATAGCGCGCGCCCGGGCTGCTTGTTCCACAACAATTGGAATTGTGCTCTTCCCGCCTGCCCATGTTCCAGCTATGTTCTGCTTATGGAGATTTTTTCGATCGTTGTTACATTGGTTGCCTTGCTGATCGGGGCGGCTCTGGGATGGTTTTTCGGCTCTCGCCCGGTTCCGGAATGGCGGGCCCGGTTCGAAGAGCGTGATGCAGAGGCGAAAGCGGCGATGGAGAAGGTCAGCCGCATGGCGCCAGAGTTGGCGACCATGAGCGACCGTGCTGCTCGGGCTGATGATCTGTCGGCAAAGCTGGATGCCAGCCGCGATGAATTGACCAACCTGAAAGCGCAGGCTGCGGGCTTTGCCGAACAGAAGCGATTGCTCGAGGAAAGCCGTGAGAAATTGCTCAAGGAGTTTGAAAACACCGGAGCTGCGGTGCTGGGCAAGGCGCAGGAGGCGTTTCTCGAGCGCGCCAACGAGCGGTTCGGCAATTCGGAAAAGACCAACAAGGAAGCCGTCGCGGCGCTGCTGGAACCGGTCAACCAGCGTCTCAAGAGTTACGAGGACCAGGTTGGCTTGCTGGAAAAACAGCGGGTCGATTCCTTTGGCCAGCTGACCGGCCTGATCGAAACGATGCGGCAGGGCCAGGAAGAGGTAAAGCGCGAGGCGCAGCGGCTGGGTAATTCGCTGACCAATGCACCAAAAGCGCGAGGGCGCTGGGGCGAGCGGGCATTGCAGAATGTGCTCGAACAATGCGGTCTGTCGGAACATACCGATTTCCAGCTCGAACATTCGGTAGATACCGAAGATGGCCGCTTGCGCCCGGATGCGATCATCAATGTGCCGGGCCAGAAGAAGCTGGTTATCGATGCCAAGGTCTCGCTCAATGCCTATCAGGAAGCATTCGAGGCGGACAATGACGAAGGCCGCGATCTGGCATTGAAGGCGCATGCGCGTTCTATGCGAAACCATGTCCAGACGCTGGGCACGAAAAGTTACCAGAGCCAGTTCGATGATGCGCCCGATTACGTGATCATGTTTGTTCCGGGAGAGCATTTTGTTGCCGCCGCCTTGGAAGCCGATCCGGAATTGTGGGACTTCGCCTTCCGGAATCGAGTGCTGCTGGCGTCTCCGACCAATCTCGTTGCCATTGCCCGCACGGTGGCGCAGGTCTGGCGGCAGGATGGATTGGCAAAGGAAGCGCGAGAAATCGGGCGGCTTGGCGGCGAACTTTACGACCGCTTGGCCAAAGTGACCGAAGATTTGAGCAAAGTAGGCACACATCTTGGAAGGGCTGTTAATAGCTACAACGATTTCTCGAAAAGCATTCAATCACGCGTTCTTGTTTCAGCGAAAAAGCTCAAGGACAAGGGCGTCGAAATCGGCAAGCGTGAAATCGAGGATGTCCCACTGATTGAGGTCACACCCATTTACACAGGCATAGATATCGAGGCAGACGAAAGCGCATCTCTCACCGATCAGTCCAGCGAAGCCAAAACCTCGTAAGCGAGCACCGCACCAGCCACTGCGGCGTTAAGGCTGTCGGCCCGTCCTCGCATCGGCATGGTTACGCGCAGGTCGCAGGCGTATTCGTAACCCTCGGGCAATCCGCGTGATTCATTGCCGACCAGGATGAAGCAAGGTGCCGCATAAGGTGCCCCGCGATAGGGCACCGCATCACGCAGGCTCGCGGCGACCAATTGACCCGGTCCCGCGCGAAGCCATACCAGGAAATCTCCCCACCCTGCCTGCGCGATCCGCTGCGTAAAAATCGCGCCCATGCTGGCGCGCACTGCTTCGACCGAGAAGGGATCGGCGCAATCGTCGATCAGGATCAATCCGCCTGCGCCCACTGCGTCACAAGTGCGCAGCATCGTGCCCAGATTGCCTGGATCGCGCAGCGCCTGCGCCACCATCCAGATCGCACCAGCGTTCCGGTCGAGCGCGGTCAATGAAGTGTCGAACTCAGCAAACATTCCCGCAACGGCTTGCGGATTATCCTTGCCGGTAATCTTGCTGAGGATGTCGGCGCTGGTCTCGATCACTTCGCCGCCCGCATCGAACACGCCGCGCTCCAGCTCGTCCAGCAGTGGATGGGCATCGCGCCCTGTCGCCATTACCAGCATTTCCGGCAGTCTGCCGGTTTCGCGGGCATCGGTCAGCAGGCGCAGCCCCTCCACCAGGAACTTGCCTTCTCTCCGCCGATTTTTCTTGTCGCGCAGGCCGCGCAGATATTTGACGGTAGGGTTGGAATAACCGGTAATTTCACGCCGGTGCTGGCCGTCCATCAGTCCTCGCCAAACCCGTCGCCAACTAGCGAGCAGAGTTGTTCGAGCACATCTTCTGCGCCGCTGCCTTCGACGATCACTTCGACCGTATCGCCTTTCGCCGCGCCCAGCATCATCAGCCCCAGGATTGATCCGCCAACGGCTTCATTGCCGTCCTTCACCACGCGGACCAGGATGCCTTCCGGCATTGTACTGACGGCGTTGACGAATTTTGCGCTGGCCCGCGCGTGCAATCCGCGCTGGTTGACGATCAACATTTCCCTGCGATGCTCACTCATGCCGCTCCCCCGCTTTTTTCCGCCTTCGCCAGAAATTCGGACGCTACGGTGATGTAGGCCCGGCCCGCATCACGTGCCGCGATCACCGCATCACCGATTGCGCAGGTCTTGCGCGTTCCGGCCAGACGGATGAGCATTGGCAGGTTGATCCCCGCAATTACTTCGATCCGGCCCGCCTCAAGCAGCGAAATTGCAAGGTTCGACGGAGTGCCGCCAAACAGGTCGGTCAAGATGACGACGCCTTGTCCCTGATCGACATTGGTGATCGCCTTGGCGATTTCCTGCCGCCGCTTTTCCATGTCATCATTGGGGCCAATGCAGACTGTGGCAATCGCTTCCTGCGGGCCAACGACATGCTCCATCGCATGCACGAATTCTTCGGCCAGACGGCCATGAGTTACTAAAATCAATCCGATCATGGCTGTTGGCCGCTGTAGGACAGGTTTGGTACGAGGGGGGAAGGCAATTTAATCATGATGGGAATTGGCGAAACCTCATGCTGGCGGCCCTTCGATCTGGTCGGCGGCGCGCGAGCCCAAATTGCGATGCAGGACCGTGGGCGAAAATCCGGAGTCGCGCAAGGCCTGCGCCATTGTCTCCGCAGTGTAGACCGACCGGTGGCGACCACCAGTACAGCCGAAACCGATATTGACGTAGCTTTTGCCCTGCGCCTGATAACGCGGCAGCAGCGTCAGTAGCAGGTCGCGGATCTGGGTGAAGGCGGTGCTGAAGGTCGGGTCTTCTCGGATATGCGTGCCCACTGCTTCATCCAGGCCGGTCTGGTCGCGCAATTCCGGTATCCAGTGCGGATTGTCCAGGAAACGCATGTCGAACACCAGGTCTGCCAAAGGCGGAGTGCCACGGGCAAAGCCGAAACTGGAGATGATGACAGACATTTCCTGCGGCGCGGTTTCGGCGAAACGCTCCCGAATGGTCTGTTGCAACTGGTTAGCGGCAAATTCGGTCGTGTCGATGACTGCATCGGCCCAGCGGCGCAGCGGTTCCAGCAATTCGCGCTCCGCCTGAATGCCGGTATGCACCGGACGGCCTTGCGCCATCGGGTGGCGCCGCCGTGTTTCATTATATCTCCGCTCCAGCTCCCCGCCGCTGCAATCCAGGAACAGCGTGGTGATCATCAAGTCGTCGCGCCCGGTGAGCGCTTTGACCTCGTCGATAACGTCGGGTGGATTGAATCCGCGAGTGCGCGAATCGAAACCGATGGCGAGGGGTGGGCGGGGGCCGTCCTGGTCGGGGTGCAGGATCAAACGGCTGAGCAGCCGGATCGGGAAGTTGTCGATCGCTTCCCAGCCGATATCTTCCAGCACGCGCAACGCCGTTGTCTTCCCTGCACCGGACAGGCCAGTGACGAGCAGGATGTGCTGCCGCGCGTCTTGTTTAGGAAAGGCCGAATCGACGGACATGGTCGCGCGGTGTGGTCCTATTTACGGGCCATGGGAAGGGTGGATTCCGCATTATTCCCTTGTACCGGAAGCGATAATCCATGGAGTGCCAGTGCATATTCCGCACGAATTGCCGCCGCAGCGCCCCTTGCATCAAAGCAAAGCGTGGGAATTTGCGCCCCTTCGAGGCCGGTTTTCTCAGCGATTTCAACAAATCGAGGCGCGTGATCGGAAAGGACAAGCCGCAGCGATACGGGCGCCTCCACAGCCGGCAGATCGACAATGCCGACATTGCGAATTTCCAGTTTCCCGGCGATATAAGGGGGCGGAGACGCCCACAGCCTCCCATTGCGGACCTCCAGCGTAACCCCGTCATCGCCAACTAATTGCGCCCCGCGATCCAGCAACATCAATGCCAGGCTGGACTTGCCGCTTCCCGGCAGCCCTTCGATCAATATGCCCCGGCCGCCGACGGAAACGCATCCGGCCTGGTGCACGGTATGTTTGCGGTCCACCGGCACCATAGTCGGCGGTGTCATCGGCGATACCGGCTCAGTTCGGGCAGCTGCAGCACCAGGCAGGCACCTTCATTGCCGTCGTTCCGGCCTTCCGCGATCAGCGAACCGTCATGTGCTTCCGCGATTGTCCTTGCGATCGCGAGCCCAAGTCCGCTGTGGTCGCCGAATGCTTCCGCGTCTGGGCGTAGCGAGTGAAACCGCTGAAACACTTTCTCGCGCGCATCTTCAGGAATACCGGGGCCGTTGTCGCAAACGGACAGGCAAACCATGTCTTGATCGTGGCTGATTGACACCGAAATGGTCCCGTCCGGCGGCGAAAATGACACTGCATTGTCGAGCAGGTTTTCGATTACCCGCTCGAGACGCGACGGTACACCCCAAACCCAGGCGCCACTCATCGGTGTCTTAAGCTCCACCTTGCGGCCATCGTTTTCGGCGCGGCCTTCACGGGATTGGATGATTACCGAAGTCAGCCCAGCCAGATCCATCTCCTCGAAAACGGCGCGCGACAATTCGGCGTCGATCCGGCTGGCGTCGGCGATTTCCGTAACCAGGCGGTCGATCCTCCGAACATCGTGAGATGCAATATCGGTCAGTTGGCGGCGCAGGACCGGGTCTTCCACCCGCGCCAGCGATTCGATCGCACTGCGCAGGCTGGCCAGCGGGTTCTTGATTTCATGGGCGACATCGGCGGCAAAATGATCGACCGCATCGATCCGCTGCCGCAGGGCATTGGTCATATCGGAAATCGCCCGGGCGAGCAGGCCGATCTCGTCATGTCGTTCCGGTAGTCTGGGTACCTCTACCTGCCGGTCCCGGCCCAGCCGCACCCGGATGGCCGCCTTTGCCAGCAATTGCAGCGGCCGCACGATGGTGCGCGCCATGAACAGGGAAAGCGCGATCGATACCAGCAGAGCCAGGAATACTGCGCTAACCAGTGTCGAGCGGGCACTGCGTACCGAATCGGTAATGTCGACTGCGTTACGCGTGGTCAGAAGCGTGGAACCCTTAAGCCCGACTGGCGCGGCTGCATTGATAACCGGGGTGCCATCGGGCGCATCGCGTAGTTGGATTTGCGAAAGCCCTTCTTCCCGCGCACGGGCAAGTTCGGGCCACGAATCGGCGCGGGCCTCTGCAGGTTCCACGTAATCGGGGATTGGGTCAGCGCCCACGATCGTGTCCACTGCACGGTCGAGGATACGGGCGAAATCTTCCTGCCACGGTTCGGTTACCGGATCATCGAAAGTGAATGCAGGTGTATCGAGTTCGAAACTGTCCGCCCACAAACGCCCTTCTGCATCGAACATGCGCAGCCGCATGCGCTGTTCCTTGCCGATCTGGATTAGCAGGGCTTCCTGACGTTCGCGGGTTGCCCCGGCCAATGCCTCTGCAGTGATCTGGGCTTCGATCCGCGCCAGCTTGTAGCGTTCGTCCAGCAATTGCTTGCGGTACCCATCAAGGTAGAAAATGCCGCCTCCCAGCAATGCCAGCGGCAGGATGTTTACCGCCAGAATACGCGAAGTCAGCGAGAGGCGGTTGGACCAACCGAGCCACTCGAACCGCGAATCCAGTCGGGAATTCAGCTTTGAACCGAAGCGGGAAGGGAGGCTGCCTTCAGCCATCTGTGAAACTGTATCCCGCGCCGTAAAGCGTTTCGATTGCGGTGAATTCGCCGTCTACAGCGCGGAATTTTCGGCGCATGCGCTTGATATGGCTATCGACAGTACGGTCATCGACAAACATATCTTCGGTGTAGGCGGCATCCATTAACTGGTTGCGGGATTTAATGACTCCGGGTCTGACCGCCAGCGCTTCGAGAATGAGGAATTCTGTGACTGTCAGGGAAATAGATTTTCCGTCCCAGGTGACATGGTGGCGAGCAGGATCCATCACCAGCTTGCCGCGCGCCAGCGTGCCGACCGGGTCTTCCTTGTCGGTTATCTTCTCGGGATCTGCATCGTCGGCAAGGGCGGCACTGCGGCGCAGGATCGCCCTGATCCGCACTAGCAGCAGGCGCAGGCTGAATGGTTTGGCGATGTAATCGTCCGCCCCCTGTTCCAGCCCGGCTTCCTCGTCCTGTTCATCATCCTTGCTGGTCAGGAAGATAACCGGCAGCGCAGAATGCTTGCGCAATTCGCGCAGCAATTGCATTCCGTCCATCCGCGGCATCTTGATGTCGAACACAGCCAGGTCAGGTGGATTTTCCAACAGCGCCTTGAGCGCCGCTTCGCCGTCCGAATACAGCCGCGTCCCGTACCCTTCCGCCTGCAGCGCGATAGATACAGTGGTCAGGATGTTGCGGTCGTCATCGACCAGTGCGATCACCTTTTGCCCGGCATCATGCTGGGTGGTTTCCGGCTCTGCGCCCTGCATATCTGACTGCACCATAATCTCTTCGCCTGATCGATCCGAACCCAGTGATCCGATACGACTAAACGTTTCGGCGGAATGAAACAACGAATTGGCGGGCCTGAAGATAAGTTTCGCCAAGTAGGTTGCTGCACAATTTGACGAAATCGAGTATGGTCCGTAAGGGAACCGCGCTTCCGCTGCATTCGTATGCACGCGAATCGGATTTGGGAATTCCGGCAATCGCCAGACCCATTATCCGACCCGATCAGGAGAATATTGTGACCACGCCACTTTTCCATTCGCTGAGCAGCCAGGGTATCGCCACCAATGCTGCGATCCATCCCAATTTCGGGACGGAGCAGCTGGTCGAGCAGGCTGTGGCTCGCGGTGAAGGCAAGCTTGCCAAACACGGGCCGCTGGTGGTGGAAACGGGGCCGCATACCGGGCGTTCCGCAAAGGATAAATTCATCGTGCGCGATGAAACGACCGAGGACACCGTGTGGTGGGGCAAGGTCAATGCATCCATGACTTCGGAGCATTTCGCCAATCTCAAGCAGGATTTCCTTGCTGCGCTAAGCGACAAGAATGATCTGTTCGTGGCCGACCTGTTCGGCGGCTCTCAGCCCGAACACCGCGTGAATGTGCGCATCATCAACGAATTGGCGTGGCACAATCTGTTTATCCGCACCTTGCTGGTCCGCCCGACGGAGCAGGAACTACAAGGCTTTGTCCCTGAATATACCATCATCGATCTGCCCAGCTTTCGTGCGGATCCCGCGCGTCATGGTTGCCGCAGCGAAACGGTTATTGCAGTCAATCTGACCGAAAAGCTGATTTTGATCGGCGGCACCAAATATGCCGGCGAAATGAAAAAAAGCGTCTTCGGCATTCTCAATTACCTGCTGCCTGCCAAGGGCGTGATGCCAATGCATTGTTCAGCCAACATTGGTCCGGACGGCAAGACCGCCGTCTTCTTCGGCCTGTCCGGCACTGGCAAGACGACGTTGTCAGCCGATGCCAGCCGCACACTTATCGGCGACGATGAACACGGCTGGTCGGACACCGCTGTGTTCAATTTCGAAGGCGGTTGTTACGCAAAGATGATCCGCCTGTCCGAAGAAGCGGAACCTGAAATCTATGCCACCACCCGGATGCCGGGTACGGTTCTCGAAAACGTGGTGATGGACGAAAATGGCGTTCTCGACCTCGACGATAATTCTCTGGCCGAGAATACGCGCGGCGCATATCCGTTGTCGGCTATCCCCAATACGTCTGAAGAAAATCTCGGTCCGGTGCCTTCCAACGTAATCATGCTGACCGCCGATGCGTTCGGCGTGTTGCCTCCGATTGCGCGGCTGACCCCCGATCAGGCGATGTATCACTTCCTGTCGGGCTATACTGCAAAGGTTGCCGGCACTGAAATCGGCGTGACAGAGCCGGAAGCGACCTTCAGCACCTGTTTTGGCGCACCGTTCATGCCGCGTCACCCCAGCATTTACGGCAATCTGCTCAAGAAACGCATTGCCGAAGGCGGCGCGCAATGCTGGCTAGTCAACACCGGCTGGACGGGCGGCAAGTATGGTACCGGTAACCGCATGCCGATCAAGGCAACCCGGGCGCTGCTCAATGCAGCCCTTGATGGCTCGCTGAACAATGCCGAATTCCGCAAGGATCCCAATTTCGGCTTTGATGTCCCGAGTGAGGTAGATGGCGTGGACAGCGCGATCCTCGATCCGCGCTCGACCTGGGCGGACAAGGATGAATTCGATCGCACAGCGCAGAAGCTGGTGCGTTTGTTCATCGACAATTTTGCGGAATTTGAAGCGCACGTCGAAGAAGGCGTTCGCCAGGCTGCCCCCAGTGCGGAAACGCAGGCAGCCTGAAAACACAGTTACATGCCTGCAAGAGCGGGATGGAGAGGGAAGCCCTCTTCCCTTCACTGGGAAGAGGGCTTTTTCTTTGCCGGACAAGGGCGCATGATGCAGCCTAATCAAGCGAAGGAGAATTTACGATGAGCCTTTTCGACACCATTTTGGGCGCTGCTGGCGATCACCCAACCGTTGCCAACATGGCGGAAAAGTTGGGCATCGATGCGGCGACCGCGGAAAAAGCAATCGCGGCTTTGGGCCAATCGCACGCCGAAGACGGCGACACAGTGGAATTGGCAGCGGCCAAGACGGGTCTCGACACTGGGTTGCTGGGCACGATTGTCAGCCAATTGGGCGGCGAAAGTTCGTTGACCAAATTCAACCAGATCCTGAACGAACACCCGCAAGCCAAGGGTATCCTGGGGATGCTTGACCGCGATGGTGATGGAAATCCGCTGAATGACATCGCCGGGATGGCATCGGGTCTGTTCGGCAAGAAATAATCCGGCGTAGCAAAAGCAGTTAACCGGTGCCTGCGCGAGGCATCAGGAGAGAATTATGAGTTTGGCGCAAATGCTTCAGCAAAGCGGCGTAATTGAAAGCATGGCGAGTGAGCTCGGGATCGATCCGCAAACGGCAAAATCGGCGCAGGCGCTTTGCTTCCAGCGATCGTTGCCGGAATGGGCCGGAGCGCGGCCGGTTCGGGTGGCAGCGCGGGCGTTCTTGGCGGGCTGGCTGGCGCGATCCTGGGCGGCGGCGGTGGCGGCATGCTCGACGCGGTGCTCGGCGGGGCGCCTACGCCGACCCAGCAAGGCAATGATATTCTGGGAAACATCTTTGGCAGCAAGGATGTCAGCCGCGGCGTGGCTGGCGAAGTGTCAGCACTGACCGGGATCGACGAAAATATTCTCAAGAAGATGTTGCCGATTCTGGCGATGGCGGCTGCCGGTTATATGGCAAAGAAGGCGGGCAATAGAACATTGGACGTCGTTGGCGGCGGGGCACTTGGCGGCATTCTCGGCTCTATTGTCACCGGAATGATGAACCGCTAGGCGCGCAGCAATGTTTGGGTAAGGCGCCGGGTAATGCCTGTGCCTTACGGATTTTCGCGGATGTTGTCGGTCAGGCGGGGGTCCATATCCACATCGCCGTGAAGTACGGAAATATCGCCTGTGGTTTCCAGGATAACCGCCTTGACCTTGGAAATGTCGAGCGCGTTGGCCTCGCGGAGTTTTGCCAGCACATCGGATTCCGAGACGCGCTCCGCCTTAAGCGCTGCGTGGCACATTTGTCCGTTCTTCATCAGCAGGATTGGGTCGTTCTGAAGCGCATCTTCAACAGCCGCGGATGAACGCCGAAGGCGAGCAGTCAGATTCTGGAAGACGAAAAGACCGGCCATCGCGGCCGCGATTTGCACGAACGCATTCAATTTTTCGACCTGGGCGGCGCTTGCCACCAGCGATCCCATAGCCACGGTCATCACAAAATCGAAGTTGGTCATTTTCGACAGCGAACGCAGACCGTTCAGCCTGATTAACAGGATCACCCAAACCATCGCGACGGCGCCCAGTATCAGACCCCGGGCAATTGCATCGAGCGTGGGGTCGTAAGAGATGAACATCGGCAAAAAACCCGCCTTTCGTTTTACCTACAACGGTTTGGCAAGGCTTTCGGTCCGAGTGATCTGTGCCTTCGGGCAAGAGTCTCGGTTGGCGCAGAGGAGGCAGCCGGATTGATCAGCCCTTCTTCGCTCCTGCAATATATCGTGCGACGTTCTTTGCCATAACATCCAGCGGCGCATTGCCCCCCAGCACCACAGCGTCGTCAAACGCTTTCAAATCATAGCGATTGCCCAATGCGGCCTGGGCAAGCCCGCGCTGGCGGACGATTTCACTATGGCCGACCTTGTAGCCGCAGGCCTGACCCGGCCAGCTGCAATAACGGTCCACTTCGCTGGCAACTTCTTCCACCTTGCTGCCATTCTGAATGACAAAGAAATCGACTGCTTTCTGACGGCTCCAGCCCTTGGAATGAAGCCCGGTGTCTACCACCATGCGGCATGCACGGAAGGCGAGCGACTGGAGATATCCCAGCCGGCCGACGGTGTAATCTTCGTAAGCACCCAGTTCGTCTGCCAACTGCTCGCCGTACAGTGCCCAGCCTTCGGAAAAGGCGTTGAAAGCCAGGATCGATCGAATCAGGGGGAGCGAGTTGGAATATTCCCCCTCCCAAACATGGCCCGGGATCGTCTCGTGATAGACCAGATCGGCCAGGTCATATTTACGGTGCAGGTCGGTGGTGCGCAGATTGATCCACATCCGGCCCGGGATCGTGCCGTCTTTGGAGCCGGCACCGCCATAGGCCCCCGGGGCGCCCAATTCCTCCGCCGGTGGAATGCGGCGAACTTCCAGATTGGGATCGACCAGAGTGTTGAACGCGCGCGGCATTTGCGATTTGATCCACGCGATGCGGTCTTCGATGAAGCTCATGATTTCCGCGCGGCCAGGATCCCCCTCGGCAAACATGAAGCGCGGATCGCTGCCCAATTCGTTCATCCGGGCACCGACTGTTCCGCTGGTATAGCCAAGTTCACGCAGGATCGGGTCCATCCGCGCGTGTAGCGATGCCAATTCTTCCAGCCCGCGTTGATGCACCTCGTCCGGCGTCAGATTGGTGGTGGTGCTGGCGCGCAGGGCCCAAGCGTAATATTCATCGCCGCGGGGGCGAGCCGACATGCCAGGAGCGGACGTCGCGAGCTTTTGCTGGCGGAACAATTCGGCCAGTTGCGCCTCAAGCGCAGGGGCAATTTTGGTTTTGACAATTTCGTCTGCTTGTCCGACCACGCCTTTGCCGATTTCCGATGCGCTAAGCGGCGCCACCAGCGAACCGCCCTGCATGGCGTCCTGCAGCGTTGCCTTCATCTGCGTGACTGCCTTGGCCAGCAGGAAGTCCGGCGGGACTACGCCCATATCGGTGGCCGCCTGCATCCGTTCTAATTCACCGTTGAGGACGCCTGGCACCGCAGTCAGTCGGGCGATATAGGCTTCGGTGTCGCTCTGATCATTGAGCGGCTGCGTCGAATCGAAAAAACGCGGCAGGTCGATGTAGGATCCGACATTCTGGATCACCACATAGGGCGAATTGCGCCAGCTGCCGACCGCTACATCGCCATAGGGCAGGGCAAAGCCATCGATTGCCGTGGCAAAGGCGCTTTCCACAACTTCGAAACTGGTCCGTTGTTCGGGGGTCAGGAATTCGCGTGGATATTCGCGCGCTTCTTCGAGCCGTTTGCGCAAGGATGCAGCATAGCCCATCTGGCCGCCGCGGCTCTGATCCTCCATCTTTCCGCGCAGATAGGCATATTGCCCCACGTCCACGCCCAGGGATGTCGCTCTTTCAGGTTCGTTTTCGAGAATGGTGCCCGCGATCGTGTCGAGCATTTGGTCCGGAGTGAGGGTGATCGACGGGCCGCCATCAGCCAGCGTGGCACAGCCCGGCAGAGCGAGAATCGAAACACCCGCCCCCAATCCGGCTAAGGTCTGGCGGCGGGTGAATGTCTGTTTAAGGGGTGATGTCATCGCCAATGTCTGACGGTGACACGTCCCGGTGTCAAACCCCTAACGGGGGTTGGGAAAACTCTTCGTTCAGTCGTGGAACTGGGCCGGAACCTTGCCGCCATTCTTGGCCAGTTCCTGCATCGTCTGGCGGTGCAGCAGGATATTGTCCTCCGCCGATCCGGAATAGCTGGTGTTGCCCAGTTCTTCTGCCAATTCCTTGCGATTGGCATAGCTGGAATCGACCCCGATCAATTTCATCAGATCGACGATCGACGTGCGCCAATTGAGATTGTCTGCGCCGGCCATGGCATCAAGCCTGGCTTCGACATCGACTTCACTGATGGCCGCTGGTTTGGCGGTTGGAGCGGTTGCTGCTGGTGCAGCCGCTTTTTCTTCTTTCTTCCCGAAAATTGCGTTCTTAATGCTGCTGAAAATACCGATGGTGTTTCTCCCTGAAAGCCGACCTGATATTCGGTTATGCCAAATCAACTTTCGTAGAGCCTGCAAGTTCCTTCAAACGCGCCTTCACCTTGAGCCAGCTTCGGGTTATCGGAGGTATATGGCAACTGACACAGTTCTTTCGATCCTCGTTCTGGCCGCAATCGCCCTGCTGGTCGGCGCATTTGCATTATGGCGGCGTGGGGGCACTAAACGCCAGGTCGTCCTGATGGTGATCCTGGCGTTCGTGGCGATTGGCAATGTTGCGATCTGGATCATACCGGACAATCAGGGTAACGCCCCGCTGAACCAGAAATTGTCCGAATAAACTTGCCTACTCCGGCAATTGCCAGCGGACCGAGCTGAAATAGCTGCCTCCGACTTTTTCGCCCTTGCTGTTCTTGGCTGGTTGGAACCGTGCGCGCTTGCTGATCAGGTCACAGGTTGCCTTGTCCAGCACATCGTGCCCGCTGGAGCGGGTGATCAGGCAGGATTCCGCCCGGCCATTGGCGCCGACCTGCACCTTGAAACTCGCCGTACCCACCATCTCGCGGTTGATCCAGCTGGACCGGTAATCATTAGTTGTCACCCATGCGCCCGGATCGTTGCTCGGCCTTACATCGACCGGCGTGAAGCTGGGCGTTGTCGCTGATCGAAAGGGCTTTGGTATGCCGACCGGGCCGGGGGTCAGCGGTAATGGATTGAAACTCGGCAGGAACACCGCAGTCGTATCGACTTGGATCGGGTTGGGATTTAAATCCTGCGCGCTGGGCGGAGTATAGATTGGCGGCGTAACCGGTTTAGTCAGATCTGTGGGTTGCGGGTCGGTCTCAGGCGGAGGCGGCGGAGCCGGAGGTAGCGGGATTTGCGTCCCGATGAAGGGCTTTGGTTCGGGCGGACTAAATATTCCCGGCGCCAGCCCAACGATCAACCCATAGCCAATGACGGCATGGATCGCGCCAACCACAATGATTGTGCTCTTGCTGTTTTTTGCCTTTGTTTGGTCAACATAAGCCATGGTGCTTCCTCTCTCCTAATTGCGCCGCCGCGGTTTTCCGGTTCGGCCACGCCCATCAATTGGAATGATACAACATCACATTGATTGAGCAAGAAATATCGCGTGGTGAATCACAACTGGCGTCATCCAAACTTATGAGAACCAGCAAGAAGGGCGGGGCAAACCCGCCCGTATGCTCACTTGATAGGGCAATCCGGCGACAGGCGGAAATCGAGGTAATTGTCGACCGAAGCCATCAATTCTTCCTGTTCGTTTTCGAAGAAGTGGTTGGCACGGGGGATTTCCTCGTGATGGATCGTGATGTGCTTCTGCGTGCGCAATTTGTCGACCAGCTTCTGGACAGCGCTTGGCTGAACGACCGTGTCGGCCACACCCTGGATGAAGATACCGGAGGCGGGGCATGGCGCCAGGAAGCTGAAATCATACATGTTCGCTGGCGGTGCGACGGAGATGAACCCGCGAACTTCAGGGCGGCGCATCAGCAATTGCATGCCGATCAACGCGCCGAAGGATACGCCGGCCACCCAGGTGGTCTGCGCTTCAGGGTGGATCGACTGAATCCAGTCAAGCGCCGCTGCGGCATCGGACAATTCGCCGATCCCGTTATCGAAACTGCCCTGACTGCGGCCGACACCGCGGAAATTGAACCGCAAAGTCGCGAATCCGCGATCGGTGAACGTCTTGTAGAGCCGCTGGGTTATCCGATCGTTCATGGTCCCGCCGCCTTGCGGGTGCGGATGTAGAATCATCGCCACCGGTGCGCGTGGGCGCGGGGCAGGAGAGTAACGGCCTTCGAGGCGGCCTTCGGGGCCGGGGAAAATAACAGAGGGCATTTTTGGACCTGTCAGAAGAGTATGCAGCGCGGGTAGCGTCAGCCTTATGCTGGCCTATATAGTGACAAACGCACTTTTCGCAATTCCCGCGATCAGCCTGCCCCATTGAAAGACGAGCCAGCCCATTTCTCGCATTTATCTAGATCATGCCGCCACCACGCCGATCCGTCCCGAAGCGGAGGCGGCGATGCGGGAAGGTTTTGGAATCTGGGCTAACCCATCGAGCCCACATGCCGAGGGGCGCAAGGCGAAGGCGGTGCTGGAGGACGCCCGGGAACGGGTGAAGAAGGCGCTGGATTGGGACGGTGAAGTGATCTTCACCAGCGGCGCGAGCGAGGCGGCAGAAATGGCGCTGACCCGTGCAAAAGGCGGCGCCCGGTTGGTAAGTTCTGCAGAGCATGATGCGATACTACAGGCGGCACCGGATACCGAACGCCTGCCAGTCACGGGCGATGGTGCTGTGGATCTGAAACTGCTGGCGGAGGCTGTGCAGCGCGAACAACCTCTGGTTGCTGTCCAGCAAATCAATTCCGAGACCGGCAACCGGCAGGCACTGGACGAAGTAGCCAGGCTGGTCGGCGCCGCCGGTGGATTGCTGCTTGCCGATTGTGCGCAAAGCGCGGGCAAAATTGCGCTGCCTCCCTGTGACATGGCGATCATCGCCGCACATAAGTTTGGTGGCCCGGTAGGGGTCGGTGCGCTGCTGGTGAAAGGTTTTTCAAAGATCAGCCCCACCGGCGGGCATGAACGGGGCTATCGGCGCGGGACGGAAAACCTGCCGGGAATCATGGGGATGGCGGCAGCGTTGGAAGCATGTGGAAAGCCCTACATCAACCCGCAAACGCTCGAGCCGCTTGATCATCTTGCAGAAGAATGCCGGCGGCTTGGCGGAACATGGCTGGCCGACCGTCTGGCTGACCCGACGCCCAATATCCGCGCTCTCGCCATGCCGGGAATGAGCGGCAGCGCGCAATTGATGCGTTTCGACATGGCGGGGATCGCAGTTTCACAAGGCAGCGCCTGTTCGAGCGGCACGCTCAAGAAAAGTCATGTTCTTGAATCGATGGGCATCGACGACGAGACAGCGTCGCGCGTGATCAGGGTAAGTTTCGGCTGGAACACATCTCGCGCCGAGGTGGAGCGGTTCTGCGAAGTCTGGCTCGACATGGCAAAGGGCGCGGCATGATCTATCTCGACTATCAGGCTACCACCCCGCTCGCACCGGAGGCCCGTGATGCGGTGCTGCGCTGGCTCGACGGGCCGGACGGGATCGGATTCGGCAACCCGCACAGCGCCCATGCGATGGGCCGGCAAGCGGCGGCTGCGGTTGAGTTGGCGCGGGACCGCGTGGCGGCGCTGTTCCCGGCGGGCGGCAGGGTTGTCTTCACCAGCGGTGCTACCGAGGCGCTCAATACCGTGCTGCGCGGTTCGAAGGGCGATGTGGTGACGTTTGCCGCCGAACATTCCGCCGTCCTCGATTGTGCCCGCGCGGTTGAGCTGCAGGGCCGCAAATTTACGGTCCTTCCGGTGGAAAAGGACGGACGCGCCGATCTGGCGGCATTGCGCAAGGCTGCGACCAAAAAGACCGGCGTTATCGCCGCGATGATGGTGAACAACGAAATCGGCACAATCAACCCGATGGGCGATATCGCTGCGATTGCCCGCGAAAATGGCGCGTTGGTCCTATGCGATGCCGTGCAGGGATATGGGCGCATGATCATCCCCGGCACGGCGGATTTCGTCGCGGTTTCGGCGCATAAGATCCACGGCCCAAAGGGTATTGGAGCGTTGTGGGTTCACGACGGTCTGGCGCTCGAACCGCTGCTGTATGGCGGCGGACAGGAAGCAAATTTGCGCTCCGGTACCCTTAGCCCAGCGCTGTGTGCCGGTTTCGGCGCGGCGGCGAAATTGGCGGCGGAACGCATGCAGCAGGATGCCGATCATGTGGAGACGCTGTGGACGCTCGCCCGCCGACTGTTTGCCGATTGGACTCTGAACGGCGGCGATGATGCGCGCTGGCACGGGAACCTCAATCTGCGCCGCGAGGGGCTGGATGTGGCCCGGCTGATGTCGGAATGCCGAGATATCTGCTTCTCTGCAGGCTCTGCCTGTGCCAGCGGATCGGGGCGGCCAAGCCATGTGCTGAAGGCGATCGGACTTGACAGCGCGGCTGCAAAGAGTTCGATAAGGCTTGGATACGGGCGCTACACGACGCCGGACCAAATCGAGGATGCTGCTGAAAGGCTTAATGCAGCTGCGGCTGCGCAAGGAGTCAAGTAAGGAGCCAGATGGTCACTGTCAGATTCATCACCGCCGATGGCAAGGTTATCGAAACCTCGGCAGACGAAGGCTTGTCGCTGCTCGAAGCGGGCCAGGCTGCCGGTATGCCGCTGGAGGGAACCTGCGAAGGCCAGATGGCCTGTTCGACGTGCCATGTGGTGGTCAGCGCAGATTGGTTCGAACGCTTGAAGGATGCGAGCGAGGAAGAAGAAGACATGCTCGACCTCGCCGTTGGCGTCACCCGCACCAGCCGCCTGTCTTGCCAGATTACCCTGTCAGAGGAACTCGAAGGATTGGAAGTACGCATTCCGCCTGAAAGCCGGGATATGCAGCGGCTCTGATTTTTAGTGAAAGCTGGACGGAAGGGCGCCCGAAGCACAGCGAGCGGGGCACCCTTCCATCGGGCAGGCAGTGCAGGGTCAGCCCTCGCCAACCATTGCGGGTAACGGCTCATTTCCGCGCGTGAGGCGTTTGACCGCATAGATCACGCCGCCAATTGGCAACACGACCGTCAGGATCAGGATAAGCGCCGCCGCCATGACCCCCAGAATGGAACCGAGCGAACCGACAGCACCCTTTATCGGATCAAGGAAATCGCTGCCGATAGCCTCGGCGGATTGATAGCGAATATCGACCTTGCTGAAGGCGACACGGCCCTTCATTTCATTGAGCCAGCTCCTCGCCTGGTCTATTTCCTCGTTCACCTGCGCGACGCCGCGTTCGGCCTCCACCAACTCCTGCACTGTGCCTTTGCGGGTCTTGAGTACCTGCATCAGCCGGTCACGCAGGGCGGTGCGGGTTTCGATCCGCGCCTGCGTGTCGACCAGTTGCTTGGACAATTCATCGGTGGAGATATTGGCGGAGAGTTGCTCCGCGTCGGCATCGTTGGCCTCGTCTTCCAGCAACGCTCCCACTGCACGGGCGTGGCGGGTCGCAACGGCTAGATGCAAGACTCCGCTGCGGTTGCCGTCCTCAATTTCGCCCGTCAGGTCCATACCCAGGATCTGGCAGCTTGTCGGACCTTGCTGCTCGCAAATATTCGCATGACGGCGCATCAGTCCAGACATGTCCTGCGCGGGCAGGCTGTATTCGAAACCATATTGGTAGGCGAGTTTGGGCAGGTTTGCCGCTGCCGGGGCGATTTCTGGCTCATTTGGCCTACCGGGGGCCATAATCGTGTCCGACATCGCCTCGCGGTCAGATGATTCCATGACTGCATCGACGCTAGCCACTTCGGTATCCGAGATTGAATTTTCCATAGCAGAATCAGATGATTGGTCGGAACATCCCGCCAAGATAAGTGCCGCAAAACCCGTGAGGAAAATTGACTTGTATGAAACGCGCCTCACTTTCGCCTCCTTTTGGCCATAATTTAGACACAATTGAGGCGGGTTCTCAGGTTTGGCAAGCGCAAAGTATACAAAGGCCCCGCCGCATTGCTGCAGCAGGGCATTTAAGCTATTGTAATTATTCGCTAATTAGGCGACTTCAGCCATTGCCTTATTCAGCTGCCCAATAAAGGCTTTGGAGAAAGCCGGAATGTCGTCAGGCTTGCGACTCGTGACCAGATTGCCATCTTCGGCGACCTCCTGATCGACCACATTTGCGCCTGCGTTCATGAGATCAGTCCGCAAGGATGGCCATGATGTCACGGTCCTGCCCTTTACGATATCTGCTTCGATCAGCAGCCATGGCGCATGGCAGATTGCCGCGATAGGCTTGCCGGCACGATCAAACTCCCGGATCAGGTCGATGACCGTGTTATTCATGCGAAGAATATCGGGGTTCATCTGTCCGCCGGGGAGCAACAGCCCGTCGAAATCGTCGGCGGATACTTCATCCACTGTTTTGTCGACCTTCACCGAATCGCCCCAGTCCTTTTGATCCCAGCCCTTGATCTCGCCCTTTTCCAGGCTGACCACTGTGGTTTCGAAGCCGGCATCTTTGAGATTGGCCTTCGGGTCGATCAATTCGCACTGTTCAAACCCGTTGGTTGCGATGATCATTACGCGTTTTGTCATGCTTAACTCCTTGATTTGCGTTCATCAGATCAACGGGCGGGGAAAGCCTGAAGTTCCGCATTGTTAGGCGAGGCGTGCGAGTGATAGGGCGGGCTGCATGTCGACAACCGATCTAGAAAAAACTGGCGATGATCCTGCTGATTCGATCATCAATGAAAGCTTCGATTCCGCACTGTCGGAACGGTACCTGGTCTATGCCATGTCCACGATCACGGCGCGTTCGCTGCCGGATCTGCGGGACGGGCTGAAACCGGTCCACCGCCGCCTGTTGTGGACCATGCGGCAGCTGAAGCTGGACCCGACCAACAATTTCAAGAAATCAGCCCGCGTCGTGGGTGAGGTGATCGGTAAATATCACCCGCACGGCGACACCGCTGCTTATGATGCGATGGTGAGGTTGGCGCAGAATTTTGCGCTGCGTTACCCATTGGTCGAAGGACAGGGGAATTTCGGCAATATCGACGGCGATAATGCCGCTGCCTACCGCTATACCGAAGCCCGGCTGACGCGCACGGCCATGCTGCTGATGCAGGGCCTCGATGAAGGTGCTGCGGACTTTATCCCGACCTACAATAATGAGGAGGAAGAGCCCGCGCTGATGCCGGGACTGTTCCCCAACCTGCTGGCGAACGGTTCCAGCGGAATCGCCGTGGGTATGGCGACCAACATCCCCAGCCACAATGTCGCCGAGGTGATCGACGCGACCCTGGAACTGATCGACAATCCCCATGTAGAGCATGCGCGGCTGATGCAAGTGTTCCATGGACCCGACCTGCCGACCGGCGGCCTGATCGTGGACAGCCCTGAGGCCATATCGAACGCCTATGAAACCGGGCGCGGTTCGTTCCGTGTGCGCGGGCGTTTCCACGCGCTTGAGGCCGAGACGGCCGAGGACCGCGAAGCCGGTATTGAGCGGCTGGGTAGCGGACAATGGCAGCTGGTGATCAGCGAAATCCCGTACCAGGTCCAGAAGGGCAAATTGATCGAGCAGATCGCCCAACTGATCGCCGACAAGAAATTGCCAATCCTTGAAGATGTGCGCGATGAAAGCGACGAGGCGATCCGCATCGTGCTGGTCCCGCGCAGCCGCAATATCGATCCGGAACTGCTCAAGGAATCGATCTACAAGCTGACCGATCTGGAAAACCGCTTCGGCCTCAACCTCAACGTGCTCGACGCAACGCGCACGCCTATGGTGATGGGGCTGAAGGAATTGCTGGGGCACTGGGTCACCAGCCAGATCGACATATTGCAGCGCCGCACCCAGCACCGGCTGGACAAGATAGCGGCCCGGCTGGAACTCGTTGAAGGCTATATCATTGCCTTCCTAAATCTCGACCGGGTGATCGAGATTATCCGTACCGAGGATGAGCCCAAGCCGATCATGATGGCGGAATTCGGCCTGACCGACCGGCAAGCCGAAGCGATCCTCAACATGCGGCTGCGCAGCCTGCGGCGGCTGGAGGAAATGCAGCTGCGCGGCGAGCGGGACGATCTGCTGAAAGAACAGGAGGAGCTGGAAACGCTGCTTGGCTCGCCTGCCCGCCAGCGCACCCGGCTAAAGCGCGACCTCAATTCGCTGCGTAAGGAATATGCCGAGGATACCATGCTGGGCGCGCGCCGGACGACAATTGCCGAAGCCGCCCCGACGGTCGAATTTTCGATGGATGCGATGATCGAAAAGGCGCCGGTGACCGTGATCCTTTCCGCCAAGGGCTGGATCCGCGCGGCCAGCGGGCACGAGCCGTTGGACAAGGAATTCAAGTTCAAGGAAGGCGATGCACCGGCCTATGCGCTGCATGCGCAGACAACCGACAAGCTGCTGATCGCGCTCGACAACGGACGGTTCTACACCATCGGCTGCGATAAATTACCGGGCGCGCGCGGGTTCGGCGAACCAATCCGCAATATGCTCGATTTCGACACTGACACGCAGATCGCCGGGGTGGTGGTCCACCGGCCCAAGGGTCAGTTGCTGCTCGCCGCTGCCAGCGGCAAGGGCTTCGCCGCTGAAACAGACGAGTTGCTCGCTGAAACCCGAAAAGGCCGACAAGTTGTCAATCTGAAGGGCGATAACCGGTTGGTAGTGGTGCGCGAAATCGCCGCTGAGCACGATCACGTCGCCGTGGTCGGCGACAACAGGAAACTGGTGATTTTCAATCTCGAGGAACTGCCGATCCTTGGCCGCGGGCAGGGGGTGGCCCTGCAACGTTATCGCGATGGTGGGATGTCCGACGCGATTACCTTCACGCTTGAGGAAGGGCTTAGCTGGGCCATGGGCGGCGAGAGTGGGCGCACGCGGTCTGAAAAGGACGTATGGCAGTGGAAGGTTGCGCGCGGTGCGGCTGGCCGGATGCCCCCGCAAGGTTTCCCCAGAGATAACAAATTCTGATAACAAATTCTGGCGTAAAAAGGGCCGGAGCAGACTAATATCCGCTCCGGCCCCGTTTTAACAACCCGAGTTGATCGGGCGGGATTTGAATAGCTTAGCTCGAAGTTCCAGCTGATGCAGCGGCATCTTTGGCAGCAGCTTCGATTTGCTCCATGGTGAACAGTGCGATCAGCGTGCCATTAGCGTTAATCGCGAAATGTTCGCGCTTCATGGCAACCGGACCGGTTTCGATTTCGACCACGACATCGTCGCCATCGACGGACTTCACGTTGCCGAGCATCAGATCACCGGCAGTGTGGACCATTGCACCGGCAACCAGCGCAGCGTCACGCTGTGCAGATGCGGCAGCAATCTGTTCGTCCAGCATCGCGTTGATCTGGGCCTGGGTCACGGTAATCGACGGGCCTTTTTCGCCGGTACCGAAAACGTCGGCTGGCAGGGGAGCCTTGTGCTTGCCGGTATCCACGGTGACGATCCCGTCAGCAATGGTTTCGACAGTACCGACGACGCTGCCTTCGGGGCCATAAACGGTGGAACCCACGGCCAGTTCGGGACCGGCGGCCAGAGCGGGAAGAGATGACAGCGCCAGCGCGGTTGCAGCAGCCAGTTTCACAAGCTTCATTATGTAACTCCATTAAGACTTAAACAGGTTCCGCCATCACCCTGCCATTGGAGTGTCCAATGCGGCAATCGGCTGACGATGGAAGCGCATATTCTCGGTTCGGGGTCGCCCCCGCACAGGCCCATCCCCGAAGGGCGGGAAAATATACTGTCCGGCGCCCGAATTTTCGGGGCCAGGCGCCAAGCACTATCCACACGGGTTAGTGCTTGGCAACTCCTTAGCTTATATCTTGCGGAACATGAAGCTGCGGTGAAGGTTCCCGCTGCGCGCCAAATTACTGGCCCGGGCGTCCGCGCGACTGGCGATTGCCGCCGCCGCCACCAGAGCGTGGACCATTGTTGGGCCGCGCAGCCGCGACCGGATTGGTTACCGGGCCGCGTCCGCTGTCACGGCGTCCGCCACCGGCATTTTCACCGCTGCGTTCGCCTGAACGTTCACCGGTGCGTTCACCTGTTCGGGCCCCGCGGTTTCCGGCGCCAGCCGGACCACCACGGCCTCGGCCGCCGCCCTGACCGCCGCCTTGGCCGCCGCGTCCGCGACCGCCACCTTGACCGCCGCCGCTACGACCCTGACCGCCACCGCGAGCTCCCGGTGCCCGTTCAGCGCCCGAACGCTTGGGAGCCGGAGCAGGCAAGGTTTTAGCCAGCATCTGGAAGTTTTCAGGCAGTGGCATCGGCATGAGCTTTACGCCCGTCAGCCGCTCGATACCCTTGATGAAGGGCTTCTCGTCAGCTGCGATATAGGCAATCGCGATCCCGTCTGCTCCGGCGCGGGCCGTACGGCCGATCCGGTGAACATATTGTTCGGACACGTTGGGAATTTCGAAGTTGAACACATGGCTCACGCCGGTGACATCGATCCCGCGTGCGGCAATGTCGGTAGCAATCAGCACTGGCACCGCGCCGTTGCGGAAGCCGTCGAGGGCGCGCGTACGCTGGGCCTGTGTCTTGTTACCATGGATGGCTGCGGCGTTGATGCCGGCAGCGACCAGATGGCGTACGACTTTGTCCGCACCATGCTTGGTGCGGGTGAACACCAGGCTCTTGTCGATGGACTTGTTTTCCAGACCGTCCTTTAGCGTCAGTGTCAGCAGCGCCTGTTTTTCGGCCTGGTTCACATAGGTGCCGTACTGTTCGACCCGTTCAGCGGTGGTCGATTGCGGCGAAACTTCGACCCGGACCGGGTTCTTGATGAAGCGCTTGCCCAGGTCTGCTATTGCCTTTGGCATGGTGGCGGAGAAGAACAGGCTCTGGCGGTCTTCCGGCAGCATGGCGGCGATGCGCGCCAGCGGCTTGATGAAACCGAGGTCCATCATCTGGTCAGCTTCATCGAGGACGAAGATTTCCACATGGCGCAGGGTCAGGGCGCGCTGTTCGATCAGATCGAGCAAGCGGCCCGGCGTTGCCACCAGGACATCACAGCCAGGAACCAACTTGCGGGCCTGCTTGTTGACAGGGAGTCCGCCGAAAATGCACTGGACCGTCAGGTTCAGATATTTGGCATAGCCTTCCATGTTATCAGCAATCTGCGCTGCCAGTTCGCGGGTCGGCGAAAGCACCAGCATCCGGCAGCCCGACGGGAAATTTCCGGTCGGGTTGGCGGCGAGGTAATGCAGCGAAGGCAGCGAAAACGCAGCGGTTTTGCCGGTACCCGTCTGGGCAATACCCAGCAGGTCGCGGCCTTCCATCAGCGACGGGATCGCCTGCTTCTGGATCGGTGTAGGTTCGGTGTAGCCCTTGGTCTCGAGCGCACGAAGAAGTGGTTCGGCCAAGCCGAGTTGTTTGAAATAAGACATAAAATACTTTCAGGTCGCGCCAAGCGGATTCCACGAAAAACGGGAATCCGGGCGCAGAGTTTGGGTCTGCGACCCAAGCGTGAAAAGGGAAGCTTAGCGAATAACGCTTGCCGTGCGTCGGCTACGGGACTTCTGCCATTTTGGAGCGGCGAAGTTCACGCTTGCAGCCGAGTGCGCATACTCATTATGCGCCGGACGTCACGGGCCATGTAGGGCGGGATATGTGAATAAGCAATGAAATAACTCATAAGGGACTTATTCTTTCGCCAGTTCCTCGTCGAGAATGGCGGAAACCCGCAGGTTGTCTGGGAAGTTTTCTTCCAGCCAGCGCCGCTCGACGCTTTGTAAAATGCGCGCCACCGACGGCCCTGCCTGCACGCCGCGCCGGACGATCTCTCCGCCCTTGAGCGGCAAATTCGGTGCATCCCAGCCAATTACCGGGGTAGGATCAGCGCCAATCAGCAGCAGCCGATCAATCGCACAGTCGGGCCCTTCCAGATATACCAAAGGGCGCGGATTTTCTGCGTCAGTGGGGCTGCGCGCTGCGACACATGCCAGACGCCGCCGCTGGCTGCGCGAAAGGCGAAGGCGGGTGGACACGGCGGCGGCAATCGCCGGCAGGGCCGGCAACAGTGCAGACAGGCGGCGCATCGGGTCTGGCGCAACACCGTGGACCTGTTCTGCCGTGATCAGCTTGGCGAGAGCGTCGATTTCGTGGGGCCTGGTTTCGGGCAGAACTACCTGCAGCACGCGCAACTGGTGCATTCGCGCGACCGTTGGCGAGGGATCGGGCAGGCGGAGCAAAGTCTGCAATTCCCAGCCGACCCGTTCGCGCGACAGTCCTTTGAGCGTGTCGGCCAATTCCGCACAAGCTTCCTCGGCTTCATGGTCCAGTTCGGCCCCGAAACGTGCCTGGAAGCGGAAATACCGCAGGATCCGTAAATGATCCTCGCGAATGCGCTGGCGGGCATCGCCGATGAAGCGCACCCGCTTTGCCGCCAGATCAGCCAATCCGCCAAAATAGTCGGAAATTTCCAGCGTTACCGGATGGGCGAACAGGGCATTGATGGTAAAATCTCGCCGGGCTGCATCCTCGCGCCAATCCTGTGCAAATGCCACTGTCGCACGGCGGCCATCGGTGGAAACGTCGTGCCGCAAAGTCGTGATCTCGACATTGCCGGAATATCCGGTTGCGGGCATCAGCGCAGTCACTGTGCCGTGGTCGATGCCGGTGGGAACAGTGCGAATGCCCGCAGCCTCCAGGCGCGCGATGACCTCGTCAGGCATTAATGTTGTGGCAGCGTCGATATCCTGCACATTCACGCCAAGAATTGTATCGCGAACGGCTCCGCCGACCCAGCGGACGTTCTTTGTTCCCAGTGCGGCCACCATCACGGCGAGGTCTTTGCGCTGCGTCCATGCGGCAGCGGGCAGGCGCTCAGTCATGGGTTACAGCCCCGTACGAAATTCGGCGCGACAGATTGGCGATGATCGATGCGGTGATGCCCCAGATACGGCGTCCTTCCCAAGGAATTTCTAGATATTCACGAGTTTCGCCCTGCCAGAACGCGCTCTGCGGGACATGGTTAGCGGGATCGAGAATGAAGCGCAGGGGCGCCTCGAACCAATCCGATACCTCCGCCGGATTGGGCATCAGGGTCAGATCGGGCGGTATTGTCGCCAGCACCGGGGTTACATCAAAGCCGCTTCCCGTGCCGAAGCGGTCAGTCGCGCCGATCACTTTCACATCGCGCTGGAGAATGCCGAGTTCTTCATTGGCCTCTCGCAGAGCAGCCTCAATCGCATTTTCGCCAGGATCGATCTTGCCGCCGGGAAAGGCGATCTGGCCGGGATGCGATCGCATGCCTTCGGGCCGGTGGATCAGCAGCACACCCGGTTCTTCGCGCTCGGTCACCGCGATCAGCACCGCCGCAGGCCGGGGCGTGCCGACTGGGCCCAAGTGGCTATCATCGCGCAGGTCGGGAAGTTCAAGTCCGTGGCCGCTGTCGAACAAGGCGCTGAGATGGTCGAACAGCAAGCTCATGACGGGAGCAGCGAGAATTTCGCCCCTTGGCTTGCAACAGTCCAATCATCGCCGCCCTCAAGCGCGATATCCGCCAATTGCTGATAGGTGCTGCGATTGAGCCGCGCCTCAAGTCCGCGCCGCACGGTGAGATACAGCGCCGGAGTTTCGGCATCCCCTCGGGCAATTATCGGATTGTCCGGTCCGGCCAGAACCAGTTCGTCGGTATTGATCCGAAAGCCAAGGCCGCCGTCCACTTCGGACACGTCGGTGGCAATCAGCGGAGCATCCTCGACCTCGATGCTGAGCTTTTCGAACGGGGTGACCAGCCAGTGCTGACCTTTGGCATCGCGCATCAGCAAGCCAGCAAATGCGCGGACCATGGCAGGGCGTCTGATCGGCCCACCATCATGGAACCAGGTGCCGTCCGCCGCAATCCGCATGAGGCTGTCGCCGGTCTTTTGCGGGTTCCATTCTTCCACCGGCGGTAATTTGCGCAGTTTCACCTGCTCGGCAATTTGCGCGAGGGTGAGGTTTTCAAGTTCCGGTGGGGCTTCGTACGGCATTGTCTATCAAATGGCAGAGGCAGAGCGGTCATTCAATCCCGCGCACTTAATTAGCCCGGTCTCTCAACCTGGCCATGGTCCCAGCATCCCGGTCGGCGGTAGCACCGCAGGATTGGTGCAGCGAAGCAGCAACCGCTCGCGGTCGAACGGACCGGGGCAATACCAATCGCCGGTATGTTCGGCGCTGAATCCGAAGAAACGACCGTAATATTCCGCGTCGCCAATCAGAATTTGGGGCAGGGCAGTCGCGGGGTCGAGCGCGCCGAGCGATGCCAGCATCAGCGCCTTGCCGTATCCTTCCTGCTGGCGTTCCGGCAGCACCGCGACCGGGCCGACCATCAACATCGGATGTGCGCGGCCTTCGGGGTCGGTCAGGGCAATCGGCCACAGCTGGATTGTACCAGCAAGATAATCGTCATCGTCCAGCGCGGCAAAGCTGAGCGCGGGCAGCCAGTCGGTCCCCTCGCGCATTCTATACGCGGTCCGCGCATGGCGGTCTGGGCCGAAAGCGCGGTCGAGCACCTGTTCGAGCATCGCAGGGTCGATATTTGCTAGGGGGACGATTGTTGGCATTTTTGCTCCGGAATGGAGCGCGCCGATAGGTTGCCGCCGACCCGATGTCGACATTAATTCAGCTATCGGCGCACCATGCCCAGATTGTCAGGATGCTGGCGTGAGGCGCAGCAGCCGGCCCTTTTCGGTATCTTCGAGTAGCCAGATCGCGCCATCCGGGCCTTCCACGATCTCGCGGATGCGATCGCCCATGTCATAGCGGCCGGTTTCCGTGGCGGTTTCACCGTCGATGGAAACGCGGACCACCGCCCGCACACCGAGCCCGGCAATCAGCGCATCGCCGCGCCATTCGCCGAACATGTCGCCATTGTAAAAGATGAAATCGCCTGGCGCGATTACCGGGGTCCAGCCTATCGCTGGTGCGGCGAATTCGGGGCGGGTGGAATGGTCGGGGATCGGGTCATTGTCGTAATGAACGCCGTCCGACACGATCGGCCAGCCATAATTCTCGCCTGCCTTGACCAAATTGAGCTCGTCACCGCCCTTGGGCCCGTGCTCAAGGTCCCATAAACGGCCCTGCGCATCGAACTTCAGCCCAAGGATATTGCGGTGGCCATAGGACCAGATTTCACTGGTCACGCCGCCTTCATCCGCAAATGGATTGCCGGGCGCGGGCTGTCCGTCCAGCGTGAGGCGAACGACACTGCCGAGATTATTTGCACGATCCTGTGCTGGCTGCATCTTCTGCCGATCGCCGCTGGCGATGAAGAGATATTGGCCGTCAGGCGAAAAGGTAATTCTGTGCGAATAGTGGCCGCGCCCGGTGACTTTCGGAGACTGCCGCCAGATCACTTCCAGGTTCTTGATTGCGCAAGATGTACCAGTACTGCAATCAAGTATGCCCTTGCCCACAACGCCGCCGCGGGTGTCGCCGTCTCCGGCTTCCACCCAACTGAGATAGATCGTCTTGCTGCTGGCATAATCCGGCGCGAAGGCTACATCGCCAAGGCCGCCCTGGCCGCCGTAATCCACCTTTGGAACTCCGGTCACATTACCCGATGTTCCAGCGGCAGGATTGTAGAATTTAATCGTTCCGGCCTTCTCCGTAATGAACAGGATGCCCGTTCCCGGTTCGAAGGCGGCCGCCCATGGCTCTGCAAAGGTGCCGTGTTCGGTGACAGTGAAGGCGCCGGAAGTTTCGGCGATGCTTTCCACCGATGCTTGTGCTCCGCAGCTTGCGAGAGGCACTACGGCCATGGTTAGAGCGAGGGCGATGAATTTTTTATGTGACATGTCCATGCTTTCCGGAACACCCAAGGATGATTTTGGTGCCGAAGAAGTTGTCTTCGGCGTTGACGAGGCAGGCCGCGGCCCGTTGGCTGGCCCGGTTGTGGCGTCCGCGGTTGTATTATGCAAGCCGCGCCCCGCCGGTCTGGACGATTCCAAGAAGCTGACTGCGCGCCGCCGGGGCGAGCTAGACCTGGTCATCAGGAGGCGCTGCGCATGGGCGGTCGGGGTGGTCGATGTGGAGGCTATCGACCGGCTCAATATCCTTGGCGCGACGATGCTGGCCATGACATTGGCTGTTCAGGGCCTGCGCGACGCGCTTGGCCGCGAACCTGACAGTGTTTTGATCGACGGCAACTTGACACCTGCCGGACGCGCGGAGGGCTGGCGGTGGGATGCTCGCGCGATTGTTGGCGGCGATGCCATTGAACCGTGTATCTCGGCGGCGTCCATCGTGGCCAAGGAATGGCGCGACCGGATCATGCTGGAAGCGGCAGAGGCGCACCCTCAATACGGCTGGGAACGCAACAAGGGTTACGGGACGAAAAACCACATGGCGGCGCTGCTGGAACATGGCCCGTGTCCGCTGCACCGCCGCAGCTTCGCCCCGATCTCCCAGATGATGTTGCTGTGACTAGGACAGGATTTCGCGCGCTTCGGTGGCGATGATCTCGGCAATGGCGGCATAGGCATCGGCAAAGGCTGCCCCTTCGCGCCACACTGCCGCGATGGAGCGGGTGGCCGACCAATCCTGAATGGCAAATCGTTTCACCATATCCTCCCCGCCGGTTTCAGAGCGCAAGTACAGCTCCGGCAGGATCGCTAGGCCGAGGCCTGATCCGGCCATTTGCCGCAGGCTGTCGAGGCTGGTGCCTTCATAATCGCGCATCAATTCAGCCCCGAGATCCTGGCAAATGCTGATTGCCTGACGATGGAAATGGTGCCTCCGGTCCAGACTGAGCACTGGCTGTCCGGCGAAGTCGGACGAATTCAGCCCGGATTTGGAGTGCAGTGGATGATCGGGCGCGGCCACTAGGGACAGGTCTTCGCGAAACAAAGGTTCGATATGAAATCCGCTGCCGGTAACTGGCAGCGGCGCCAGCACCATGTCCAGCCTGCCGCGTGACAGCTCCGCGAACTGGTCGTCCGGAATCCCTTCGCGAATATACAGGCGCAGGGCTGGATTTTCGCGGTGCAGCCTGACCACGGCATGCGGAATCAAATACGGCCCAAGTGTGGGAGTTACGCCGAAGCGGATAGTGCCGGCCATGCCGGTTCGGCTGCGTTCGGCCAATTGCCGGATTTCGTTGACCTCCAGGAGAATCTTGCGGGCACGGTCGGCGATTTCCCGGCCGATCGGAGTCAGGCGCACCGGTTTCCCTCGCTCGACCAGTTTTACCTCGAGCCGACGCTCGAGCTCCTTCATCTGCTGGCTCAGGGTGGGCTGGGTCACGGGGATGCTGGCGGCCGCATGTCCGAAATGCACCGTATCTTCCAGCGCGACGAGATATTGCAATTGTCGAAGTGTCGGCATGATAGATGCTCTCTATCAAATTGGGTATAAACTTCCAATTGGATTTATCGCGTGCCTGGCTCCATTCTTTTTCCAACAGGGGAATCACTGGAGCGGCAAGCGCTGGATATCCCGATATTCAGCCAAAGCCGCAATCGGAGGTCACTATGAATAATTATCTCGATCGTCTGCTACGCCGCCACCGGCGACTCGATCGGTTGATCGACACCAGCAAGGCGCATGGCAAGCAGGAGGATTTGAAACTTCTCAAACGTGTGCGCCTGAGATTGAAAGACAGGATTGCCGAACTGCAGAGCCGCAATATTCCCATCTTGCGCGGCCCATCGACGTAGCTCGGCAGGCGGCGCGCTCTTCCTCTCACTTCCCTCCTGCGCGGGGAGGGCGCGTCGCTCAAATTTGGCACAATGTTACGGGGCGGCACCCGAGCCATCACGGGCCGGATGCCGCCCCGATCTGATAATTTCGTCACGTTTCAGGAAGTTCGAGAATGTTACCTGCAAATACCGCGCAATCCTTGCGTGACTTTCTCAGAGAGGAAAGCGCCGGGGGCGTTGTGCTGATGATCGCGGCTGTAGCGGCGCTCATTCTGGCCAACAGCCCGCTCGCTGGAGTTTACGCCGCTGTACTGAATGCGGAAATCGCGCTGACCGTCAGCGGGTCCGGGATCGAAAAACCTGCGCTGCTGTGGATCAATGACGGACTAATGGCAGTATTCTTCTTCCTCATCGGACTGGAAGTAAAGCGTGAAGTCCTGACCGGCCAGCTGTCCAGCTGGAAGCAATCTTCCCTGCCTCTCTTTGCTGCTTTGGGCGGTATGATTCTGCCTGCTCTGGTGTTTGCCGCCATCAATTGGAACAGCCCGGAAAACCTGGCCGGATGGGCCATTCCCGCCGCGACAGACATCGCCTTTGCGCTTGGCATTCTAGCCTTGCTGGGCAGCCGGGTGCCGGTGGCGCTGAAGGCGCTGCTGCTTGCGATTGCAGTGATCGACGATATCGGGGCGATCGTGATCATCGCGCTGTTCTACACCCCGGGTGTGGAGCTGGCGATGCTGGCCGCAGCGGCTGCGGTGCTGGTCACCCTGGCGCTGATCGGCCGCGCGAAAGTCGGATCGTCCTTGCCCTATGTCCTGCTGGGCATCGCATTGTGGTTCTTCGTGCTAAAATCGGGCGTTCACGCAACGTTGGCAGGCGTTGCACTGGCTATGACGGTGCCGCTGACCAGCCGCACTGGCAAAGATGTCCTGGAACGGATGGAACATGCGCTTCACCCGTGGGTCGCGTTCTTAGTGGTGCCGATTTTCGCGCTGGCCAATGCGGGCGTTTCCTTCGCCGGGATCGAATTGTCGGCCTTTGCTGCACCGTTGCCGCTGGGGATCGCGTTGGGCCTGTTCCTCGGCAAGCAAGTGGGCATTGTCGGTTTTGCATGGCTGGCGGTTAAGACGGGTATCGCCAGCCTGCCGGACGGGATCGCCTGGCGGCAGGTTTATGGATTGTCGTTGATCGCCGGGATCGGTTTCACCATGAGCCTGTTCATCGGAAACCTCGCCTTCACCACGCCGGAACAGCTGGTGGCGGTCAAGTTGGGTGTGCTCAGCGGATCGCTGATCTCGGCCCTTGGCGGAATATTTCTTCTGCGCAGCACTGGAAAAAAACACTCGTGACTATTGCAATTTTGATGTGCCTTGGCGGGCTGGTTGCGCTCGTGCTGGGCGGAGACTGGCTGGTGCGCGGCGCGGTTTCACTGGCGATGCGGCTGGGCGTGTCGAGCCTGTTCACCGGGCTCGTGATCGTGGGCATCGGCACTTCGATGCCCGAAATGGCCACGTCTGTTGAAGCCGCGCTGGCAGGATCTCCGGGCATTGCCTGGGGTAATATTGCCGGGTCCAACATCGCTAATACCCTGCTGATCCTGGGTGCGGCGGCTTTGATCCAACCGATTGCGCTGGACCGGTCGAGTTTGATCCGTGACGCGATTATCAATGTCGTTGTTTCGGCCCTGCTATTTACGATTGCGTGGCTTGCGTGGGGGAATATCTGGATCGGATTGGGGATGATTGCGGGCGTGGCTGCGTATATCGTCTGGATGTACCGCAATTCCCGGAAAGTCGGGATCGAGGAACCTGCTGCAGCGGATTTGCCGGCGGCACCCGCACAATCCTTATGGTTCTCCGCCGGATTGCTGATTGTTGGGCTTGGAGTGATGGTGCTGGGCGCGAGCTATCTGGTTACCGGTGCGGTCGATCTGGCGCGAACATTCGGGATGAGCGAGACTGTGATTGGCCTGACCATCGTCGCTGTCGGAACCTCGCTGCCTGAACTGACTGCGTCCGCCATCGCCGCCTGGCGGGGCCATTCGGAACTCGCCATCGGAAATGTGCTTGGTTCCAACATCTTCAACATCTTGCTGATTGGCGGCGTGACCATGGCCGTTTCACCCACCGCCATACCCCCCGAGATGATTGATGTGGAACTGCCGATGGTAATCGCCGGCGCCCTGCTGGTGGCCGGATTTATTGCGTTTCGTAAGCAGATCGGCCGTGTCGCCGGGGGCTTTCTGGTGGCGCTATTTACCCTCAACACCGCCTTCGTCCTCGCCTTTTGAGAGAAATTACGAATGAGTTTCGGGCAGAGTCCTTATGGCCACACCCCATCATGGCGAGTCTGGCTAAGGCCAGCAGACTCAACATCTTGTGGGGGACTCTTTTTGTTCTCTCTTAGGTCCTAGTCGATTGGCCTGAACCCGCACATCATTCGGACTTGACGTGGACTTCGGTTGGACTCACCCTGTGGATAACTTAACAGGGGAATATTCGATGGGGGTCATGGAGACCACAAAAATGCGCGTCCGGACGGCCAGTAAACCGGCTGCCAAGACTGCTGCACCGGTACTGGATTTGCCGCTGGGCAAGATTCTGTCGGGCGACTGTATCAAAGCGATGCGCAGCCTGCCGGACAACAGTGTTGATTGCGTTTTTGCCGATCCGCCATACAATCTGCAGCTGGGCGGCGATCTCAACCGTCCAGATGGCAGCCAGGTCGATGCCGTCACAGATCACTGGGACCAATTCGACAGTTTCGCGGTCTATGATAAATTCACCCGTGATTGGCTGACCGAGGCACGGCGGGTTTTGAAGCCAGACGGCGCATTGTGGGTGATCGGCAGCTATCACAACATTTTCCGCGTCGGCTCCATCCTGCAGGATCTCGGATTCTGGATCCTGAATGACGTGGTTTGGCGCAAGACTAATCCGATGCCCAATTTCAAGGGTACCCGGTTCACCAATGCGCATGAAACGCTGATCTGGGCCAGCCAGGGCGAGAAGGCCCGTTACCAGTTCAATTACCGCGCGATGAAGACGTTGAACGATGAATTGCAGATGCGGTCCGACTGGGTGTTGCCGCTGTGCGGCGGCCCGGAACGCCTGAAGCATGATGGGCACAAGGCGCATCCAACTCAGAAACCCGAGGCGCTGCTTTACCGCGTACTGCTCGCTACGACCGAAAAAGGCGATGTTGTGCTCGACCCGTTCTTTGGCACAGGCACCACCGGTGCGGTGGCCAAGCGCCTTGGCCGCGAATGGATCGGCTGCGAGCGGGAGGATTTCTATCGTGATATCGCCCTGAAGCGGATCGAGAAGGAATTGCCGCTGGATGAAAGCGCGCTGGAGACGATGCAAAGCCAGAAGAGCGCCCCGAAAGTGGCATTCGGTGTACTTGTCGAGAACGGTTACATCAAACCGGGAACCGAGATTTTCGACAAGAAACGCCGCTGGATTGCGAAAGTCCGCGCCGATGGCTCATTGGCGTATGAAAAGCAGGTGGGTTCCATCCACGGACTGGGCAAGGATCTGCAAGGCGCGCCAAGTTGCAATGGATGGACCTTCTGGCACATCGAGCACGAGGGTGACGTGAAACCAGTCGATGCTCTGCGGCAACAATACTTGCTCGCCAACGAGGATTGATCGCTCGATGCAAATGACAAAGACGACGGTTTCGCATGGCAGGGCATTGCCGGCGCCAGTTTCGCGGTGTCGGAGAGTGTCGATGTGTTTGCCTAGGCTACCTATCACGAGCGATTTGACGATGCGACTGTCGGACTGAACCTGCTCCCCGCCACGCTGGATGTGGAAACCGGCCAGACCGCTGTATCTGCCGGGGGCCGACCCCGTTTTGGCGGATAACTTCCCGTAATATCGCCTAATTTAAAGGGGGCGGCTGCAATTGCCGTCCCCTTTTTTCGATGATTGCCGTGCCGCTGGCCCTTTTCAAACGGACTGGCGCGGGTATGGCCAGTGGCTGACACAGATCATCACCGGTGACGAACATGGACCAGATTTACATCCGCCCGATTGGCTTCGCAGCCAGCCCGCAAGGCGAGGAGGGCGATGCGGTCCGGCTGGCGGGCGGCATGGTCTATGCACACCGCTTCGCGATTATCCTGCGCCGTGACGGCGAAATTACCGAGCGAGTGCGGGTTTCACCAGCTGATATGGCCGAAGCTCTGGGCAGGCTGCCTGATAGCGTGGCGGCAGAGGCGGAGGCGCAATGGGCAGCGCTGCGGTTCGCCCATCCGGCCCTGCAATTGGGCGAACGTACTATCCGGTTGGACCAGCCCCAATTGATGGGCATTCTCAATGTTACGCCAGACAGTTTTTCCGATGGCGGCAACTTCCTCGACGATCCGGAGGCGGGCCGCGCGCATGCGGCTGCCATGCTGGAGGCGGGCGCGGCGTTGGTTGATGTTGGCGGCGAAAGCACCCGGCCTGGCGCGGCTGCGACATGGGAGGGTGATGAATTGAAGCGGGTCCTTCCGGCGGTTGAATATTGCGCCGCGATGGGTGCGGCGATCAGCGTGGATACAAGGCGTCCCGCTGTGATGGAGGCAGCGCTGGATGCCGGCGCCCAGATCATCAACGATGTGTCCGCGCTTCGGCATGATCCGCGCAGCCTCGAACTCGCAGCGTCACGCAGATGCCCGGTTGTGCTGATGCACGCACCAGGATTGGGCGATGACCTCCACGAAGATGCCGCATATGCCGATGTCGTGTTGGATGTGTTCGACTGGCTGAGGGCTGCCCGTGACCGCGCATTGGCTGCAGGTATCGCGCGCGAACAAATCATCTTGGATCCGGGTGTCGGTTTCGGAAAATCGCTGGCGGAAAATCTCGCCGTGCTAAATGCGCTGCCGCTGTATCATGCGCTAGGCCAGCCGCTGCTGCTCGGGGCGAGCCGCAAGCGGATGATCGGCGCTTTGTCGAACGAAGCGCCCGCGGCTGAGCGGCTAGGCGGCAGTATCGCGCTCGCGGTCAAAGGCATGGATGCGGGCATCCAGATCCTGCGTGTCCATGACGTAGCAGCCAGCGTGCAGGCGCGAAATGTCTGGCGCGGGCTTCGTGATGCGGCGCTGACCGATTTCTCGGAATTGCCGGAGGGCTGACTGGCGCCGGTTCAGGCGCCTTCTTCGTTGCGTGCTCGAGCGACGATAGCGCGCATGCTGGCGGCCATCCATTGTTCGTCCACTCCCTCGAATTCGGTAGAGATCGGCTCTCCCGGCATGACCTTGTATCTGCTGCGCTCGATTTCCTCGACGTCGATCAGCGCTCGGCCATTGGCGAGCCACATCTTGATCGCCATGATCCGGTTGCTGTGCACCTTCAGCACGAAGCGTTTCAAATCGCTGGTCGCGCCTTCTTCGGTCAATTCGAAGTCGGGGCGGCTTTCGAAGGAAGCGCGGGAGAGTTCTTCCAGCCGCGCAAGCAATGGTCCTTCGATCCGGTCCCAGCGGATGCGTTCGTACAGAAAGCTATCCACGGTGCTGGACAGGCGGTCGCATTCTAGCTCGAACGGGTCGTTATTCACGGAATTTCCAATTGGCTGATGGCGGTCTGATTGCTGTCTGGGCAATCGATGCGGCAGCATAGCACTGTCAGGGTTAAGAAATGCGTCAGTTACCCGTCAGAAAGAGTACCCGCCGTCTGTAATGTGCACGGTGCCGGTGATGTTTGCCGCCATGTCGGACAGCAGGAAACCGATTTCGCCTGCGATTTCATCCGATGTTGCAAAGGTGCCGCGCGGGGTTGTCCCGGCCATGCCCTTCAGCGCGGCTTTACGCCCGTGGTCGGCCACTGCCTGAACGAAATCGGCCGATCCCTCCCAAATGGCGGTATCGACACCGCCGGGCGCAATCGCGTTCACCCTTATGTTGTTCTTGGAATTTTCCGCCGCAGCGATCCGCGCCATATGCGCCACTGCCGCCTTGGCAACGCCGTAGGGCCCGATGCCGGGGACCGGCTTCACTCCGGTGATCGATGCAGTCACGACAGCGCTGCCTTTCCCGGCTTTTTTCATCGCCCGCAACCCGGCGGCGAGCGTCAGGAAAGCGCCATCGAGATTGACGTCCATTACCCGGCGCCATTCCTGGAACGTAAGATCGGCAAATTCACCGCTGCCGCCGATACCTGCATTGACCACAACATGATCAAGCGCGCCGAGATTTTCTTCGAGCCCGGCCCATTTCGCCGGATCGGCCACATCGAAAGCATGGCGTTCGACATCAGTGTTCAATTGCAGGGCATCCAGCGCATCCCCGTCACGGTCGATCAGCACCAGCCGCTGTGCCCCCTGACCCGCCAGCCAGCGCGCACAGGCCGCGCCGATGCCCGATGCCGCGCCGGTAATCAGGATGCTGCGGCCAGTAAAATCGAGGGGGTCTGCAGGGGACGCCATTTTCATTCTCTCCGATGGATTTTGGTCCCACTACAGCAACGCTATCTTAAAGCGAATATGCGATTGCCCGAACGATTTTACCGGTACTGATCACGATTGATACGGAATATTCTGCAGGCCTGTACGCGCGCGGGCTTGCCGCCGATTGCACGGGCAATTTCGACCGCGCCATCGCTTGCCGTTCCGACAAGGGGGATGCGAGCATATTCTACCAGATGGACGTGTTCGATCGCTGCGGAGTGGTGGCAGCCATAGACTTATGCCGCATCGCCGATGCCGAGATCGCCCAATTTCCGGTACAGGGTGGATCGTCCGATCCCCAGGCGG
The DNA here is from genome assembly GCA_041552775.1 of Allopontixanthobacter sp. Taxonomy (GTDB): domain Bacteria; phylum Pseudomonadota; class Alphaproteobacteria; order Sphingomonadales; family Sphingomonadaceae; genus Allopontixanthobacter. The sequence continues at coordinate 18,939 of JBFEKH010000002.1, read as the reverse complement.
CGGGCAACTTCGGTCATCCGGCCGCGATAATGGCCAATGGCAAGGCGGATCACGTCGGCTTCGATTTCTTCCAGCGGGCGCAGATTGCCGTCTTGCGTATACAGCATCACGCCCACGCCTTCGTGAAGCGGATCCAGAACGGTGTCGCATTCGCCGAGCAATTCGGACAATTGCGGAAAACTCTCCACCGTGAGCGTCTCATTGTCACAAAAGACGGCAGCGCGGAACAGGACCGCCTGTAACTGCCGGACATTGCCAGGCCAGTCATACGCGGACAGCAGGCTGAGCGCTGCGTCGCTGATCGACAATGCGCGCAGGCCCGGCTGGTCGCCAATTCGCGCCAGAAAATGCCGGGTCAGGCCGGAGATGTCTCCCTGCCGTTCGCGCAGGGGCGGCAAGACAATGCGGGTGGCCGACACTGCCGTGAATAAATCGGAATCGAAATGTCCCGCCTCGACCAGATCGGCCAAGGGCAGGTTGCTGGCGGCGAGCAGACGCACATCTACACGAAAACCATGCTTTGCCCCGACCGGGCGGACAATACCGCTGGTCAATGCCTCCGCGAGAACTTCCTGCAGCGGCGCGGCCAGCCGGTCGATCTCGTCCAGCACCAGGGTTCCGCCGTCGCAATGCTGCAAAGCCCCGATCTGGCGGTCGAAAGCGCCGGGGAAGGCGTTCTGTTCATGGCCGAACAGGACCGATTCGATGGAATTGGCAGGAACACCGCCGACATTAATAATTCTCAATGGGGATTTCGACCGCGTGCTGGCAGAATGCATCGCGCGTACCAGCATTTCCTTGCCGGTGCCGCTCTCTCCCTCAATCAGAACCGAACCATGGCCGCGGGCTGCCTTGGCGGCATTGGCCAGCGCAGCGCGGAACGATTGCGAAGTGCCTATCATCGCATCGAAGTCGAGCACGGCTGGCATTTTTTCCGTCAGCGGCTGAAGCTCTTGTTTGGGCGCCTCATGTTTGGTTGCGCTGTTCAGGGCACTCATCAGGCGGTCGGGCGCTACCGGCTTGACCAGATAATCGGTTGCGCCGGCCCGCATTGCTTCAACTGCCAACAAGGGAGATGCACTAGTCGTGAGCATCAGGATGGGCATGGCCGGGCGCCGCGCTTTCAATTCCTCAATTAGGCTGCAGGCATCGTCACCTGGCACCCATTGATCAAGTATGATGGCGGACAATTGCATGCCATGCCGGGTTCCAAGCGTGGCAATCGCAGTTTCCGCGTCATTTACCACCAGCACACGCCAGCCCTCACGCGCGGCGAGTGCCGTGATCAACCGGCTCTGGGCCGGTTCATCATCAATCAGCATCAGCAATCGCGTTGAATCGTCAGCCATAGAACCTCAAGAACCGTCCCCATGCGGTACAGTCAGTCGATCTAGCGTGAACGTGTAAAGGTCAGATTAAGGACATTGGGGTCGGCTTGATTTGTTTGGCGAATGCCCCGGACGATTTCAGCTATCTGCTAGGGAGTTGTCGGGCGAGGGTTGATGCCAGCCGCGCCGCGCGATAGAGTCTGCGCGAAAGATATTAATTACGGGGATTCGAAAAATGGCTTCGTCAAATGACCTTAAATCTGCGGAAAAAACCTACGGTAGCTTTATCGGAGCGCTCAAGTGGTCCGTACCGCTGATCGCGTTGATTACTCTGATCGTCGTTATCCTGATCGCATCTTGAGCGCGCAGAGCTTGCGCATTGCAGTTCTGAAGGAACGCGCCGTTGGAGAGACGCGCGTTGCCATCATTCCGGAGACAGTGAAGAAATTCACTGCTCTGGGCGCAAACATAGTTATCGAGAGTCGGGCCGGCGACGCCGCTTCAATCGCTGATCAGGCCTACATCGATGCAGGTGCCGAGATGGCCACAGCGGCAATGGCTGTTGCCGGTGCGGACATCGTGCTTGCGGTCCAAGCCCCCGATGTGAAGCTGCTCGAGGGTGTAAATCCGGGTGCCTGGGTCGCCGCAAGTTTCGATCCATTCGGCAGCAAGGACCGCGTGGAGGCGTATGCCAAAGGCGGGTTGGAGGCGCTGGCGATGGAATTCATGCCGCGCATAACCCGCGCGCAAAGCATGGATATCTTGTCCAGCCAGTCCAACCTCGCTGGATATAAAGCGGTTCTGGCCGCAGCGGATCAATATGGCCGCGCTTTCCCGATGATGATGACAGCTGCGGGCACGATTACAGCCGCACGCGCCTTCATCATGGGGGTCGGGGTTGCCGGACTGCAGGCGATCGCCACCGCACGGCGGCTCGGCGCGCAGGTTTCCGCCACTGATGTGCGCTCCGCCACTAAGGAACAGATCCAGTCATTGGGCGCGAAGCCGATTTTTGTGGAAGATGTCGCGGGTATCGAGGGCGAGGGCAGCGGCGGTTATGCCACCGAAATGTCAGAAGAATATCAGAAAGCACAGGCCGAGCTGGTATCCAGCCACATCGCCAAGCAGGATATCGTTATTACCACTGCGCTCATCCCGGGCCGCGCCGCACCGCGCCTGATTTCTGACGCGCAGATCGCCACCATGAAACCCGGCAGCGTCATCTTCGACCTGGCCGTGGCGCAAGGCGGCAATGTGGAAGGCAGCGTGCCCGATCAGGTGGTAGTGAGACACGGCGTCAAAATCATGGGCTTCTCTAACACGCCCGCGCATCTGCCCGCTGACGCGTCGGCGCTGTTTGCACGCAATCTGTATAATTTCCTGAGCGCGTTTTGGGATACGGACACGGGTAGGCCGATGCTCGACGAGGAAATCGGGGGTGCCGTGCGGCTGACGCAGGGCGGCAAAGTGGTCAATGAGCGGTTGCTCGGCTCAGGAGAGTAACCTTGGACTTCATTTCAATTCTCTCGATCTTCGTCATGGCCTGTTTTGTGGGCTATTACGTTGTCTGGTCGGTGACTCCGGCGCTGCACACCCCGCTGATGGCGGTCACCAACGCAATTTCGTCGGTGATTATCGTAGGCGCGCTGATCGCGGCGGCTGGCGCCGGTAATCCGGCGGCCAAGTGGCTTGGATTGGCCGGAGTCGTTCTGGCGAGCGTCAACATATTTGGCGGATTTGCAGTCACGGCGCGAATGCTGGCGATGTACAAGAAGAAGGAGCGCAAATGATGCCCTTCTCCTTACTGTCCGCAGGCGCTGACGGTGCCGCTGGAGCCCCTGCATGGGTTGCGCTGGCCTATCTGGTCGCCGGTGTATTTTTCATCTTCGCCCTGCGCGGGCTGAGTTCACCGTCCACCAGTCGCACGGGCAACCGTTTCGGCATGGCCGGTATGCTAATCGCGGTGGTGACGACTTTGCTGATCCACGATATCGCCAGCTTGCCGGAAATCGCCATCGCGATTGCGATCGGCGGCGGCATCGGTTGGATGATCGCACGCCGGATCGCGATGACCGCGATGCCGCAATTGGTAGCGGCGTTTCACAGTCTCGTCGGCCTCGCAGCGGTATTGGTCGCGCTGGCCGCGTTTATGAACCCGTCTGCATTCAATATTGCTGATGCGGCAGGGCAAATTCTGCTCGTCAGCCGTATCGAGTTGGCTCTGGGCGCGGCGATTGGTGCAATTACCTTCTCCGGATCGGTGATCGCCTTTGCCAAACTGAACGGAAATATGTCGGGCTCCCCGATAATGTTGCCGGGACGGCATGTCATCAATCTTGGCACATTGCTGGCAATTATCGTCCTTACCGGCCTTTATGCAGTCAGCCCGATGGGTGGCGCGGGCGAGGGGTGGATGTTCTGGGCCATTCTGACGGCGGCCTTCATCATCGGTTTCCTGCTGATTATCCCGATTGGCGGGGCGGACATGCCTGTCGTGGTATCGATGCTGAACAGCTATTCCGGCTGGGCCGCAGCGGCAATGGGCTTCACCCTCGGTAACACCGCGATGATCATTACCGGCGCTCTGGTGGGTTCGTCCGGCGCAATCCTTAGCTACATCATGTGCAAGGCGATGAACCGTAGCTTCATTTCGGTTATCGCTGGCGGTTTCGGCGTGGAGGCGAGTTCCGGCGGGGGCGGCGCGAAGACCGACCGGCCATGGAAGCGCGGCAGCGCGGAAGATGCCGCATTCCTGCTGCAGGAAGCTGAAAACGTCATCATCATTCCGGGTTACGGCATGGCCGTGGCGCAGGCGCAGCACGCGCTTCGCGAAATGGGCGATTTGCTGAAGGAAAAGGGCGTTAATGTCCGATATGCTATCCACCCGGTCGCTGGCCGGATGCCTGGGCACATGAACGTGCTGCTGGCGGAATCCAACGTGCCCTATGACGAAGTTTTCGAGCTGGAGGATATCAACAGCGAGTTCGCGCAGGCAGACGTTGCCTTCATCATCGGCGCCAACGATGTAGTCAATCCGGCAGCGAAGACCGACAAAAGCAGCCCGATTTACGGGATGCCGGTGTTCGATGTTGAAAAGGCCAAGACGGTCATGTTCATCAAGCGCAGCATGGGCGGGGTCGGCTATGCCGGGGTCGACAATGATGTGTTCTACATGGACCAGACCATGATGCTGCTGGCCGATGCCAAGAAAATGGTCGAAGAAATCATTAAGCACCTCGACTAGGTCATGCGGAAATTAATCATTTTTCTCGCACTGATGGCAGGATTAGCTGCGCTCGCTATCGGCAGCGGCGCGGCCGATCCGGTCATCGAATGGCGGGTTAAATCCGGCCTGATGGATGCAGGCATTGGCGAGAATCGCGCCAGTTGCATGGCGGAGCGAATGGTTGAGCGGCTCAGCATCCTGCAAATGCGCAAGCTGCAGAATATGCAAGCGCTTGATGGCGAGACCGCCAAGCCGACCGGCCTCGGCGATTTTATCAAGCGAGTGCGCCGGATCGGCGACGCGGAAGTGGTTACGGTTACCGCCAGCTCTGCGGGGTTATGCGCCGTGGGAATCGGATAAGTCCGGCGTCACAACCGTGTGAAGGTAACCGTCCGGCAGAAGATCGTAACACAGCCCTTGACCTTTAATTTGGCCCCGTCGCGTGACAGGTCAGCACTGAAATATCGACCTTCCTGGGGGCTGTATCCTTTGCCTTCGAACTTGTCGCCCGCAGGCGTCAGGTTCCAGAAAATCCGTTTGCCGAGCAATTTTTCGTCGCGCTTGCTCTTGTCCGGGTTCTTCGTGTCACGGGCGCCACCTTCTGGTTCGGCAACCAGGAACTGGTCGATCTTGCCACAAATCGAATCGCCGCATTTGTAAAATGATATGACCGAGGTCGCGTCGTCGGTTTTCCATTTGCCGATAATTGGCGCGGGCGCGGCCATCGCAGGGGATGCGAACAGGCCAATGGCCAATGCACTGAGTGTAAGTGGGGCAATTCGCATAATCAGTCCTCGTTAAATTCGGCGGGACGCGCACCCGCATGTCTCAGATACATACGCTTCAACTCACAACATGGTTTCATGTCTTGGTTTCGGTCCGGTTTTCGCGCATCATCCTGCTTATAAGAGAGGATTTACCATGATCAAAATGAATGCGGCCTGTGTTGGGGCAGCGGTTCTGGCATTGCTGGCTCAGCCGGCGCTCGCGAAAGTAACCGAAGTTGCTGCCGGGGATGGGGCGGAGAAACGGTTGCAGGAAGCGCTTATTTTGGCTGAGCCAGGTGATGAGATCGTTCTCGGGGCAGGCCGGTTCGACTTGTCCGACGGGCTGTCCCTCGATGTCGACAGCGTGACCCTTCGCGGAGCGGGGATGGATGCCAGTGTGCTCGATTTTACCGGCCAGCAAGGCGCGGGCGAGGGGCTGCTGGTCACCTCCGACTTTGTGACCCTGCGCGATTTTGCGCTCGAAAACCCCAAGGGCGACGGGGTCAAATCGAAAGGCGCGGATGCGATCGTCTATCACCGAATTCGGGTGACATGGACGGGCGGACCTGACGCGGGCAACGGGGCCTATGGGATTTACCCGGTCGAAAGCACCGGAGTGTTGATCGATGGCGCAAAGGTTTCAGGCGCGTCCGATGCCGGGATTTATGTCGGGCAGAGCCGGGCCATCACCATCCGCAATTCGATTGCCGAGGCAAACGTGGCCGGAATCGAGATCGAGAACAGCCGCGATGCGCTAGTCGAAAGTAACGTCGCAACGCGCAATACCGGCGGCATTCTGGTGTTCGACCTGCCTAATTTGCCCGTCATGGGCGGCGGGAACGTGATCCTGCGGAACAATCTGGTGGTGGCCAATGACGAACCCAATTTTGCGCCGCCGGGCAATATCGTCGCGGGGGTGCGGCGCGGAACCGGGATCCTGGTCATGGCCAATGACGGGGTGCTGGTCGAAGGTAATATCCTGTCGGACAATCCCACCGCGCATGTGATGGTGGTCGCCTATACCCAGAGCTACGATGACGAACGCTATAATCCCTATGCGCGCAATGTGGTGGTAGGCAAAAACATGTTCGGGCGAGGGGGCGATGATCCCCAGCTCGACGGGAAGGAAATGCTGCTGGCGGCATTTGACGGCGCATTGCCGCCGGTTATGTGGGACGGGCTGGCGGAGGGCGATAGCGGACTTACCGTCGCTCCCGGCGTAACCGGTTGGTCGCTCAATCTTCCCGCCGTTGGCAAGGGCCTAAGCGGAGCGCAGCCGGCACCTCTGGCGGTGCCGGCGCCGACCTATTCCTTTGCCGCTGCCAGCATTGGCGCGCCGGCAGAGCTGGAAGCGCGCCTGAGCAAATGACGGGCAAGCGGGTCATTGGCGGATGGGTTTTCGGTGTCGCACTGACGATGGCGGCCGCTGCGATGGCGACCGGCAAGGAGACGCCGATGCCCGTCAGCGATCAGGCGATCCTTGATGGCGGATTAGTCCGCAATCTTTCCGAGTTCGGATTCTTCGCTGATGTCAGTGCGCAGGTCCCAAACGGGAATGTGATACCTTATCGGCTGAATACCCCGCTGTATTCCGATGGGGCTGAGAAGCTTAGGTTTCTCTACTTGCCCCCTGGCACCGATGCCGCCGCGCAAGGGGAGGGGTTGCTATCGCTGCCCGTCGGGTCGGCGCTGATCAAGACCTTTGCCTTTGGCGAGGGCGACAAGCGCCGGTTGATCGAAACCCGAGTCCTGTTGCACCGCGCGGATGGCTGGACTGCGCTGCCGTATCTCTGGAATGACGAGCAAACCGAAGCCATTCTGGCGGTTGCAGGTGCGCGAATTGCGGTGACCACTCCGCAGGGTCAGGAAATCAGCTACCGCGTTCCCAACAAGAACCAGTGCAAGGAATGTCACGCCCTGAATGGCAAAGTGGTTCCGATCGGTCCCAAGGCGCGCAATCTTTCGCATGAATGGCTTGGGGCAATGGCCGCCGCTGGAAGATTGGACAACGTGCCCGACGGTGCCGCGCAATTGCCGCTGTGGGAAGCGCGAGAGAATTCCAGCGCGGAGGCCGCTGCACGGGCCTATCTCGACGTGAATTGCGCGCATTGTCATCAGCCGGGCGCGATGGCGTCCAATTCCGGGCTCGATTTGCGATGGCAGCAGCATGATTTGCAGGCACTGGGGATCGGCAAGCGGCCGGTCGCCGCCGGGCGCGGATCAGGCGGCCATCTGTTCGACATTGTTCCGGGAAATCCAAAGGAATCCATTCTGATGTACCGCATGAACCATCTCGATCCCGGCGTGGCGATGCCCGAATTGGGTAAATCGACAGTCGACCGGGACGGCGTGGCGGCGGTCGAGCGTTGGATCGAAGGATTGTAGAATTATGAAAACACTAGGTAAAATCGTTATCGGGATCATTGTGCTGCTGATTATCGCGTTCGTGATATTCCGCACCCCCGATACCGATCCGGCGGAAATGCGTGTCAAATATGGCGCGGCACCGTCGCAATTTCTGGCACTGGACGACGGTCTGACGGTCCATCTGCGCGATGAAGGTCCGCGGGATGCACCGGCGATAATGCTGTTGCACGGATCCAATGCCGATCTGCACACTTGGGATCCATGGACGCAGCGGCTCAGTGAAAATTATCGGATTATCCGTTTCGACCAGATCGGGCACGGGCTGACCGGGCCGGCGCCGGATGGGGATTATTCAACTGCCGCATTCGTGGCGACAGTCGGAAACGTGGCGGACAAGCTTGGCCTGGATGAGTTCTCGCTTGGCGGCAATTCCATGGGCGGAAAAGTCGCCCTGGCTTATGCAATTGATCACCCAGAGCGGCTTGACGGCCTGATCCTGGTTGATGCTGGCGGGGTGCCGATGGATGCTGTTGCTGGCGCTGACGATGATGATGGCGGCGGCGGAAACATCGGCTTCAAGATCGCACGGATGCCGGTGGTTAATAAGCTGGTCACCCAGATCACCCCGCGTTCGATCATCGAACAGAGCCTGTCACAGAGCGTATCGAATCAAGCCGTCGTGACTCCCCAGGCAGTAGATCGGTATTGGGAATTACTCCGATATCCCGGCAACCGCGCGGCAACACTGGCTCGGTTCGGACAGCCTGAGTATTCATTCGATCCAGCAGAAGTGCAGCAGGTTCAAGTGCCGACGCTGATCATCTGGGGCGAGGAGGACGCGCTGATCCCGTTTGCCTCTGCCGCCTGGTTTGCGAAAAATTTGTCTGATTCTACTACCATTTCCTATCCGGGAATCGGTCATCTGCCGATGGAGGAGGCGCCTGAAAAGAGCGCAGCTGCGGTCCGCCAATGGCTTGGTGAACGTGCGTTATCCACTGCAAACCGCTGACCACGGGGGCTGCAGCAAGCCGCTGGACCTGTGCCCATCCTGTGGTAAGCCTATTGCTTGGTCCGGACTTCACGCCCGGGTAGCCAGCTAATTCAGGGAACTGGTTCGTTGCGCAAATTGGGTCTCATCGGGGGGATGAATTGGATATCCACCCTGACATATATGGAACTGATCAACCGCCGCGTGCAGCGGCGCGCTACCCCGCGCACCACTGCGCCGATGGTGCTGGAAAGTCTCGATTTCGGTGAGCTTGAGGGGCTCCGCGAGGGCAGCAACTGGGAAGCAGCCGCAGAATTGATCATCGGCGCGGCGCAGCGACTGGAACAATCCGGCGCGCAGAGCCTGCTGATTTGCGCCAATGCAATGCACAAATATTACGACCGGATTTCCGAAGAGGTCGACATTCCGATCATCCATGCAGCGGACTGCCTGGGTGAGCGCATGGCGAAGGAAGGGGTCACGAACGCTGCCCTGATCGGGCGCCGCAATGTCATGACCGAGAGCTTTTTCCGCCAGCGCCTGGTTTCACACGGTGTCGATCTGCTCCCGCCGGACATGAACAATGTCGAAGTTATCGACCGGATCATTTACGAAGAACTGATGGTAGGCAAGGCCAGCCGCGATGCGCAAAGAGCGCTCAAGAGCATCATCACCCAGAAGGAACAGGCCGGAGCGAAAGCGATCGTACTTGCCTGCACCGAACTGGAACTGGTGGTGGATATCGATGCGAATGTCCTGCCGATCTTCGATTCAACCCGTACGCATTGCGATGCTGCGGTCGATTGGATGATGGGCGAGGATTAAAGCGGATTTTGCCACTGTTGCCAGATTGTTCCCGTTGTTCGCGGGGCCGGTCTCTCCTAAGCCCGCTGGCACATGACCCGCGCCACCTTCGCCGCTGACCCCAACCGATCACGAGGCCGCGAATTTGCCGAAAATCGGGAGGGAACGCGCGGCCCGCGCAGCGAATTCCAGCGCGACCGTGACCGGATTGTCCACTCCATTTCCTTCCGCCGCCTGCGCAGCAAGACGCAGGTATTCATCGCGCCTGACGGCGACCATTACCGCACCCGTCTAACGCACAGCCTGGAAGTTGCCCAGATCGGACGGGTAATCGCCCGGACGCTCGGACTTGATGAGGATCTGACGGAAGCCCTGTGCCTGGCGCATGATATCGGCCACCCGCCCTTTGGACATGCGGGGGAGGAAGCGCTGTCGCAGGCGATGACAGCCCATGGCGGGTTCGATCATAACGCTCAGTCGCTGCGCACGCTGATGCGGCTCGAAAGCCCATATTGCGATCATCAGGGGCTCAATCTGACATGGGAATTGCTGGAAGGGCTGGCGAAACACAACGGGCCTGTTGTGCAGACGGGCTGGGCCTTGGCCGAACTGGACGCCGCATTCCCACTGCACCTTGGCCAATTTGCTTCGCTGGAGGCGCAGATTGCCGCAATTGCGGACGATATCGCCTATGACAATCACGACATTGATGACGGGCTGCGCGCGGGTTTTCTGCAGTTGGATGACCTGCTGACCATAGACTTCGTCGCTGCTCAGTGGCGTGTCGTCGAAAAGCGCTTCCCACATGCCCCCAGAGACCGCCAGTTGCGCGAGCTTGTCCGGGGGCAAATCGGACTGATGGTGAATGACGTGATCGAACACACCCGCGCCGCAGTGGCCGGGTATGAAACTGTCGATGATATCCGCAGTGCCGATGGACTGCTGGGCACGTTTTCGCCCGCGATGCAGGCGGACGAACGGCGGCTCAAGAAATTCATGTATGACCGATTGTATTACCATCCCGAGCAGATCGCTACCGCCCAGCGCGCATCGGACGTAGTGACGCGCCTGTATGCCGCCTTTGTCCAGGATGATCGCTTGCTGGGTGACGGCTGGCACCAATCCTTGCCTGCTGCGGAGCCGGACCGCAGCCGCCACATTGCGGATTATATCGCGGGGATGACCGATCGTTTCGCAATTGATCAATGCACCCGCATTTATGGCGAAGTGCCGGAAGGCCTGAGCAATGTTTAACGCACCTTCCGGCCCTCTGAAAATTGCGCTCGTCGGTGCGACCGGAATGATCGGACGCGCGCTAATCGATGCCTGCGTAGGTCGAGAGGATGTCCGGCTGGTCGCGATTGCGCGCCGAGAGGTGAAATTGCCGGTCGGGGCCAAGATGGAATTATTCGTCGCCGACCCGGACCATTGGGAAGAAGTGATCGAAGCGGTCAAGCCGCAGGTGGTGATCAATGCCCTGGGCACAACCCGCAAGAAATCCGGCGGGGACGAAGATGCGTTTCGGGCGGTCGATCACGACCTGGTGCTGGATGTGGCGCGGGCGGCGCACAGACAGGGGGTACAGCGGTTCATATCGGTCAGCTCGGTTGGTGCGCATATCCTGGCCAAGACATTCTATTTACAGGTAAAAGGCGAAACCGAGCGTGATCTGGCGAAGGTCGGGTTCCGGCGGCTCGATATCTTGCGGCCAAGCTTGCTTCGTGGTGCGCGTCCCGATGATCTGCGCTTCGTCGAGCGGCTTGGGATCATCGCTGCGCCGCTGGGCAATCTGATGCTGCAGGGCAATTACCGCAAATACCGTGCAGTCGAGGCCGATACTGTGGCCGATGCCGCTCTGGCGCTGGCCCTGACCAAGCCCGGCGGCCGATTTGCCCATGATCATGATGCAATCCTCCGGGCAGCGAATTCACTGCCGCAACCCGAGCCGGATCTCACATCATAAGGCCCTGAGCCGGAGAGGAATTTCACGATGTGGCAGGCAATTTTCAGCGCGGTGAATATAATCGCGCTGATCGGGTGGGTTATCCTTATTTTCTTGCCGCGCAGGCCGCTGCCGCTGACCGCGGTGCTTTACCTTGGGGTGGGGCTCCTTTGCCTGATCTATTCCGCGGGTTTGATATCGTTGGTGACCGGGCTTGCAGGTGGAACGGATTTTGGTGAAGCAGGGGCCAATTTTTCATCGATCGAGGGGGTGCGGGCCATTTTCGCTTCCGATGGCGGAGTGACGGTTGGTTGGACGCATTACCTAGCTTTTGACCTGTTCACCGGATTGTGGATCGTCCGCGATGCGGATGCGAAGAATTTCTCCCGCTTCGTTCAGGCTCCGGTCCTGCTTGCAACGCTGATGGCCGGGCCACTGGGGCTACTGATCTGGCTTAGTATCCGGGAACGGCGCGCCCGGCGGCACGGCCGGATGAAGAAATAACCGGCACGCCGCACACACACAAACGCCCGCCGGATTTCTCCGACGGGCGTCCGTGCGACCCTAAACGGGATAAACTTTAGAACTGTTCAGGTTGCGCGGTCACCCGCCTCGCCGACCGATTCGATATCCCGGCCAACACCCTTGACGGTGTTGCAGGCTGCGGTCGTGAGGGTGATGGCTGCGATCCCCAGTGCGATGATAAATTTGCGTGTCATCGAAAATTCTCCGAAATTCTGCCCGAAAATGGGCTGTCAGTTACTCTACGAGCGATTAGATGAATGGTTCCTCACTCGGCAAGCAATTGGCGTGCGGCCAACTCTGCTCGTCGCGTCTTTGCCAGATAATGTTCCCGCCAGGCAATCGTGATCCCTGCGGCAATGATCAGCGGAGCGCCGATCCAAGTGGCGGTGGGCGGCAATTGGTCGAAGACAAACCAGCCAAACAGGGTTGCCCAGATCAGCGCGGAATAATCCATCACTATCACCGTGGCGACCGAACCGAGTCGGAGTGCCGCAGTCAACAGGAATTGACCAAGAATTCCGAACAGCGCGAGCCCGCCCAGCAGTCCCCACTGATAGGCTGTATGCCCCTGCGCCACGAACGGCATTGCCAGCGCAAGCAAGGGAGTGGTGAAAGCCGAAAAATAGAACACGATGGTCAGCGGATTTTCGGTTTTGCCCAGGTCACGGATCTGGATCGAAATCAGCGCAATCATGAATGCGGCGCTTAATGAAACAACCGCTCCAAGCAGCGGAATATTGCCGCCGCCCGGTTGGGCAATCACCAGCACCCCGGCAAATCCCAGCAGCACTGCAGCCCAGCGATATGGACCGACTCTCTCGTGCAAAAGTATCGCTGAAAGGATCACTGCCCATATTGCAGATGTGAAGTTGAACGTGGTCGCTTCCGCTAGTGGGAGCAGCAGGACTCCGCCGAAATTCAGGAGCATGCCTACAAGGCCGAAGGCAGCACGCTTGCCGTGCAATGCAGTGCGGTCGGTCTTCAGCAGCAGCATTCGGCCACTGAAATAGAACCACGCACCCAGAACCGGGATGGTGACGGCTTGGCGCCAGAACAGGATTTCGAGCAGGTGAACCCCGCTTTCGCCGAGCAATTTGACGAACACGAGCATCAGGGACAGCACGAGCGCCGCGCCGAGCCGAATTACCAATGCAAGAAGTGGTCGTTGCTCTGGCCCATCGGTCATGGCACCGCTCTAGGCGCTGGCAAACATTGTACAAGCGACTTTGCGGGCGCTTATCTGTTGTCGAAAGCGGGCCCAACCGCCATATCGCGCAGCGCCATGACCGTGCATCAATTTCTTACCTTTGCCAGCGAGGCCGAAATAGTCGGCCTGTGGGGCATTGCACTGCTGATCGTAGCCGTGATCGCATTGTGGGGCGAACGCCTGCGTATGAAGCGCGCCCGCATCGATCGGATCGGCTGGGTGCCATGGACCAATATTTTCATGGCCAGTGCCATCATCGGCATGGGTCTGCTGGCCTTGGCGGCCAAGGGCATTATGGCCGGATAACCTGCCAGGCAGGAATGTCTTACAGGCAGGCTTCCAGAAACGCCTGATCAAAGCCGTATTGGCGGGCTTTTTCCAACGTATAGGGACGCAGGCCGGATGCGCGATATTCGCCGATGATCTTGCCGTCGTCGCTCTCGTCCAGATATTCGAACTTGAACAATTCCTGCGTCACGATCACATCGCCTTCCATCCCGATCACCTCGGTGATGTTCGTCGTGCGGCGCGAACCGTCACGCAGACGCTTGACCTGAACGATCAGATCGACCGATTCCGCAATCTGGCGCGAAATAGCTTCTTTCGGGATCTTGATGTCGCCCATCAAGATCATGTTTTCCATACGGCCAAGGCATTCGCGCGGACTGTTGGCGTGAAGCGTACACATCGAACCATCGTGGCCGGTGTTCATCGCGGCGAGCAGATCGAAACATTCTGCCCCGCGGATTTCGCCCAGGATGATCCGGTCAGGACGCATACGCAGGGCGTTCTTCACCAGATCGCCGATGGTAATGGCTCCTTGACCTTCAAGGTTCGGCGGACGCGTTTCGAGCGGCAGCCAGTGCGGCTGCTGCAGACGAAGCTCGGCGGCATCCTCGATGGTCAGCACGCGTTCGCCCGGGTCGATCATTTTCGACAGGGCGTTGAGCATGGTGGTTTTACCCGAACCCGTACCGCCTGAAATCACGATGTTCATCCGGCTGGCCCCGGCGACTTTCAGGGCGGTGGCCATCTTTTCGCTCATGGAACCGAATTCCTTGAGCATATCGATGGTGATCGGTTTTTCGGAGAACTTACGAATCGAGATCGCCGTGCCCTTGAGGCTGAGCGGCGGCACGATCACGTTCACACGTGAACCGTCCTTCAAGCGAGCATCAGCCAGCGGCGTAGTCTGGTCGACGCGGCGACCGACCTGGTTCACGATTCGCTGCGCGATCTGGAACAGGTGCTGTTCGTCGCGGAACTGGATCGGGGCGAGCATGAGCTTGCCCTTTTTTTCAATGTAGGTCTGGTCCGGGCCATTGACCATGATGTCGGAAATATCCGGATCCTGGAGCAATTCTTCAAGCGGACCGAAGCCCAGCAGCTCGTCGATGAGCACCTTTTCCAGCGCGAATTGCTCGCGCCGGTTAAGCGTGATTTTCAACTCGGCCAGAACTTCGAGGATGATCGGACGGAATTCTTCGGACAGTTCGTCTTTACTCAGCGTGGCCGCTGCTTCGGGATCGACCCGCTCCAGCAGGCGCGGCAGGACCTGTTCCTTGATCTTGTGAACGCTTTGTTCGAACCCGCCCGCGCCGGTGTTTGCTTCAACCACATTATTGGCGCGGTCGGCCAGGCGGGTCATGGCATCGGCTTTGGCCGGTTGCGCATTTTCGCCGATATCTACTTCGACGCCTTCGCTGGGCAGCGGCGGGAATTGCTCGCCACCGGATGGTGCAAAGCCATTGGAGTTATTGCCGCTGACGCCGCCTTTCATAGGCTTGGCGACCCCAAATGCGGGACGTCCGCCGGCATTCATTCCTGCTGGCCCGTTCTTGCGTCCGAATGCACTCATTCTATCGTCCCCACACGTCTATACTTCGCACGCATCCACACTGAATTGTCAGGTGATGGCTGATGCTTGCTAATCAATAATGGTAAACAAGTCGCAAAGGTCTTGGTTTGATAATCAGGCGAGGCCGCATCTCGGTTGTGGTTAATTCCAAATTATTTATTTTCCCCAGACCGGATTTAATCAAGCCAGTGCAATAGGGCATCCGATGGCAGGCAGAATATTTACAAGGCGTGGGGAAGTGCTCGGATGCGACAGTTCGCTTTGAAGCAGAGCTTTTCGTGGCTTATTGGAGACTAACGGGGAGATTCAAATCTCTGCCTTGCTCGGAACATCTTTTACCGTGCAATCATGTGTGGGCGCGGTGCAAATGAACGTTCGATCACGTACCCGCTGCCCACCTTGCAATGGCGGTAATGGCCGAAGTTTCCCAGTTAGAGAAACGCAGTACCAGGTCGAAAATGATTACTCCGGCCAGTATTCCGAAGGGGACCAGCACCAGTGCAGCGAATAATAGGTTGTGTAGGCGCGGGCGATTGTAATGCCGGTGTTGGTGAAGAAGCGCGGGATCAAGTTGAACAGGCGCGATAGGTGCAGTGTTTCGTGGGTAGGGCTCGGCACGATTGTGATCGCAATGCGTTCGCGCTCGCTGCAAAACGCTGCAGCCAGGCCGCGATCTCAGGGATGGCGCACCATTTGGTGCGTACCCCAGATCCGGGCAACTTTCGAAGTCCTTTCATAACTGCCATCGTCGATGACTAGGATGTTGATAATAGCAATGCCTTCGATCACACGCGGGATTCCCGCCAGAATTGCCGGGAGGTCCTCCGCTTCGTTATATGAGGGAATCCGTACGAGCAGCTCGGTCAAATTGCCTCCCGCGGAATATCGACCATTGCCTCTTTCGGGGCACAATCCAGCTTCGAATATGGGCAAAATGGCGGTTAGACTTTATGGAAGCGTGAACTACGCCTGGAAATCTTTCCCTTACCATCGCCTCGAACGTTGAGCGGCGCGGCAATTCCCATTGAAACAGATCCAACTGGTCAGGACATCCAAGTGCCGAGCATCACTCCGTGCTGAAGAATGAACAAGGCGGGCTGATCCTGGCGCTGGCCGGTTTCGCGCTGCTTTCCTGCGGCGATGCCGTGATCAAGACGATTGCCGGCCAATGGTCACCATTGGCGGTTGCGGCGCTGCGTTTCACCATTGGCGCGTTCGGGCTGTCGGTGATCCTGCTGATCAAGGAAGGGCGCAGTGCCTTCCGCCCGCAGCGCCCGTGGTTGCAGGCAGGGCGGGGGCTGTGTCTGGCGATTGCAACAATGTGTTTCTTCGCCGC
Organism: Allopontixanthobacter sp.; assembly: GCA_041552775.1. Lineage (GTDB taxonomy): Bacteria > Pseudomonadota > Alphaproteobacteria > Sphingomonadales > Sphingomonadaceae > Allopontixanthobacter. Next base: position 2,591 of record JBFEKH010000002.1, on the reverse strand, counting down.
GATCTTCGTGATGCCGCTCGCGGAGGCAACCGCACTGATCTTCCTGGCGCCGATCATTACCGCTTTGCTGAGCGGCCCCTTACTGAAGGAAAAAGTCCGCCCGGGAACCTGGATTGCATCATTCATCGCCTTTGCCGGTGTCGTGCTCGTCTTGCGGCCAAATCTGTCGGAACTGGGGCCGATTGCCTTGCTGCCGCTTGGGTCGGCAACGGCCTTCAGCCTCATGATGCTGGCTAACCGGGCGGTTGCGGGGCAGGGCAGTTCGCTTTCGATGCAGGTGTTTATTGCCATGAGCGCAGCGCCTGTCTTGGTCGTCTGCGCGATTCTGGGAGGCGTTAGCGGCGCTGAGCGTTTTGCGGTCAGCTGGCCAGATTGGACCGTGATTGCCCGCTGCGCTGCGGTGGCCGTCAGCGCCAGCACCGCACATTGGCTGGTTTATCTCGGCACCACCCGCGCCGGGGCAGCCACGATTGCTCCGATGACCTATGTCCAGCTGCTGGTCGCGATCACCCTCGGCTGGTTGATTTTTGGCGATCGCCCCGATGTGATCACGCTGCTCGGATCATCTGTCATCATAGCAGCGGGCCTGTTCCTATGGAGCACGGGGCGCGAAAAAATTCCCGAAAAAATTTCCTGAACGGGAAAATTGGTAAATCCCCTGCCAATCATTATCTGCTAGGGCGTTGCGGCAACATCCTCATCCAGGGCCATTTTTCTGGCCAACCCCAACGAAAGAATGCCCTATATGTGCGGAATTATCGGTATCGTCAGCGGTCAGGGCGTTTCGGGCCGGCTGGTCGATGGCCTGCGCCGGATGGAATATCGCGGTTATGACAGCGCAGGGGTCTGCACCATTGATGATGGTGTGCTGGTCCGCCGCCGCGCGCAGGGCAAGCTGAACAATCTGGTCGAGGAACTGGCGGAAAACCCCGCGCCGGGTTCGATCGGCATTGCCCATACCCGCTGGGCCACGCATGGCGCGCCGACAACGCATAACGCACACCCTCACGCAACCCCGATGGTTGCGCTTGTACACAACGGGATCATCGAAAATTTCCGGCCGCTGCGTGACGAATTACTGGCCGCCGGCCGGACGCTGGAGAGCGATACCGACAGCGAAGTGGTTGCTCACCTTATCTCAGCCGAAGTAGAGGCCGGAGCCAGCCCGCAGGACGCGGTGAAAACAGTGCTGCCGCGGCTGCGCGGCGCCTTTGCGCTGGCGATTACTTTTCGCGATCATCCCGACATGCTGATTGGCGCGCGGCGCGGGTCGCCGTTGGTGGTGGGATATGGCGAGGAGGAAATGTTCCTTGGTTCCGATGCGCTGGCATTGGCATCGCTGACCCAGCAGATCGCCTATCTCGAAGAAGGCGACTGGGTGGTCATCACCCGCCAAAAGGCCACCATTTACGACGATGAGAACACCGAAGTCCTGCGAGAGATCACTACATCGGGCGCATCGGCTGCTGCAGTGGAGAAGGGCAATTACCGCCACTTCATGCAAAAAGAGATTTTCGAACAGCCGACCGTGGTCGCGCAGACCCTGAGCAGTTACATCCGGCAATCCGATAACACCGTTGCACTGCCGCAGATGGATTTCGACCTGTCTGCAATCAAGCGGATTACCATCGTCGCCTGCGGTACGTCCTATTACGCTGGGATGGTCGCCAAATACTGGTTCGAGCAATTTGCGCGGGTTCCGGTAGATATCGATGTTGCCAGCGAATTTCGCTATCGCGATCCGGTATTGGAAGATGGCGGTCTGTCGCTGTTTATTTCGCAATCGGGCGAAACTGCCGATACGTTGGCTGCTCTGCGCCATTGCAAACAGGCAGGCCAGACCATTGCAGTGGTCGTGAATGTGCCCACCAGTTCCATGGCTCGTGAAGCCGATTTGCTGCTCCCCACGCATGCTGGCCCGGAAATTGGCGTTGCCTCGACCAAGGCCTTCACTTGCCAATTGGCGGTTCTTGCCGCGCTAGCCGCACATCTGGCGGTAAAGAAAGGCCGGATGGACCGGGCTGAAGAGCAGGAGGTGGTCAGGCACCTGCTGGAAGCCCCCGCTGCGCTCAATGCTGCGTTGGACCATGATGATGATATCGCGGCGATGGCTCCGCTGATCGCCCCGGCGCGTGACGTGCTGTATCTGGGCCGCGGGCCGGATTATCCACTGGCGCTGGAAGGCGCGCTAAAACTCAAGGAAATCAGTTACATTCATGCCGAGGGCTATGCATCGGGTGAAATGAAGCACGGCCCGATCGCACTGATCGATGAAGCTGTTCCGGTCATCGTCCTGGCGCCGTCCGGGCCGCTGTTTGAAAAGACCGTTTCGAACATGGAAGAAGTTCGGGCCCGCGGCGGGCAGATCGTTCTCATTTCCGACCGCGAAGGCCTGGCCGAAGCGGGCGAAGGTTGCCTCGCGACCATCGAAATGCCGCGCGTACATCCCCTGATCGCGCCGCTGGTCTATGCCGTACCAGTGCAATTGCTGGCCTATCACACCGCCTGCGTAAAAGGCACCGACGTGGATCAACCCCGCAATCTGGCAAAGTCCGTGACCGTGGAATAGCCAACTGTAGTCGGACAATAGT
>JBFEKH010000001.1:0-126088 GCA_041552775.1 Allopontixanthobacter sp. | reverse complement strand
GATAGCCGAACAGGGGCGCAAATTTGGCGACGCCCAGCTTGCTGCTAACTTCCTGCGGCGTCAGGATGGCTGGTTGTTGCTGCAACGTGATGTGCCGACGCTGATGGTATCGAGTGCTTTCGCCGACCGCTCGGCGCTGGATCCCTACATCGTCGCCCGATATCACCAGCCGTCCGACCAGATCGAGGGTATCGAATTGGGCGGGGCGGCGCAGGATTTGTTGCTGCACCTCGATATGGTCCTCTTCTTCGCTGATAGCAGTGCCTATCCAACCCCGCCCCTGCGATCGCCTTCGCCGTAGCGGGCACCTGCAATCGCGGATAATTCGCTGCATTGCGGCATAGCCCCCTAGCGGTTGTCACAAACTGCGGTTACATGAGCCGCCACAGATTACCCCGGGCGCCGCAGTCGGCACCGCAGTCCCAAGCGAAAGTGGCACACATGGATATCCCTCTCGGCCTTACCTATGACGACGTTCTGTTGCGTCCGGCTGAAAGCGACATCGTGCCCAGCATGGCCGATACCAGCACCTGGCTGACGCGCGATATCCGGCTGAATATACCGGTGATCTCCGCCGCGATGGATACCGTGACCGAAGCGGACATGGCGATAGTCATGGCGCAATTGGGCGGTATCGGCGTGCTTCACCGGAATCTCGACATTGCCGAACAATGCGCTGCCGTACGGGCGGTGAAGCGGTTCGAGAGCGGCATGGTCGTCAACCCGATCACCATTGCCCCCGATGCAACCCTGGGTGAAGCGCAGGCGCTGATGTTGCAGCACCGCATCAGCGGCATTCCCGTGGCGGACCGTGACGGCAAGCTGTGCGGCATATTGACCAATCGCGATGTGCGCTTTGCGGAAAACCCCATGCAGCCGGTCCGCGAATTGATGACGACGGACAATCTGGCGACTGTCGGGCTGGGTGTCGGACAGGAGGAAGCGCGCCGCCTGCTCCACCAGCGCCGGATCGAAAAGCTGATCGTGGTGGACGAGAAATACCACTGCATCGGCCTGATTACGGTCAAGGACATCGAAAAAGCGGTCAATTATCCGAGCGCTACCAAGGACAGTACTGGCCGCCTGCGCGTCGCAGCCGCGACCACCGTGGGTGACAAGGGCTTCGAGCGCACCCAGGCGCTGATCGAGGCCGAAGTCGACGTGGTGATCATCGATACCGCGCACGGCCACAACAAGGATGTGGCGCGGGCGGTGGAACGGGCCAAGAAACTCAGCAATTCCGTCCAGATCGTGGCCGGCAATGTCGCCACGGCAGAGGCAACGCGCGCGTTGATCGATGCGGGTGCGGACGCCATCAAGGTCGGTATCGGTCCGGGTTCGATCTGCACCACCCGAATTGTCGCCGGTGTCGGCGTGCCCCAACTGACCGCCGTGCTGGAATGCGCCGCCGAAGCGGCAAAATCCGGCGTTCCGGTGATCGCAGATGGCGGCCTGCGGACTTCTGGCGATGCGGCCAAGGCGCTGGCAGCGGGCGCATCCACCATCATGGTCGGATCGCTGCTGGCCGGTACCGAGGAAGCCCCGGGCGAGACGTTCCTGTTCAAGGGCCGCAGCTATAAGAGCTACCGCGGCATGGGCAGCGTGGGCGCAATGGCGCGCGGCAGTGCCGACCGCTATTTCCAGCAAGACATCAAGGATTCGATGAAGCTGGTTCCCGAAGGGATAGAAGGCCAGGTGCCGTATAAGGGGCCGGCCAAGGATATCGTTCACCAGCTCGTCGGCGGCGTAAAGGCTGCGATGGGTTACACGGGCTCCGCCACGATCGAAGATTTGCGGACCAATGCCAAATTCGTGCGCATCACCAATGCCGGTTTGCAGGAAAGCCATGTCCATGACGTGGCGATTACCCGCGAAGCGCCGAATTACCCGACTCGCTAGATGATCCCTGGAGCGAGAATTCAGGCTGCGATTGAACTGCTGGATTCGATCATCGAAGCGGCCAGCAACAACGGTGCGCCTGCCGACCGGCTGATTGCGGAGTATTTCCGGGTCCGCCGATACGCTGGCAGCAAGGACCGGCGCGCTGTCCGTGAAATGGTCTATTCCGCCATTCGGGCCTGCGGCCCGGTGCCGGCTAGTGGCCGTGCGGCGATGCTGCGTCTGGCCGAGATTGACCCCGAAATCCTGGCCCTGTTCGACGGTGTCGGCCACGGTCCTGCGCCCGTCCAGGCCGGCGAAACCGCGGCGGAAGGCGGGATCTCGCCGGAATGGCTGACCGAACGCCTGGGCAAATCGGAGATCTGGGGCGAGGAGGCAGAAGCGCTGCTGGGCCGCGCGCCGCTCGATCTGCGGGTGAATACGCTGAAGGCGGACCGCGCCACGCTGGAACTTCCCGTTGCTGGCGAGCATCTCGCTGCACCGCAGGGCCTGCGCTACGAAGCGGGCACGCAGGTGGAACAATGGGATGCCTACAGGAACGGACTGGTCGAAATCCAGGACCACGGCAGCCAATGGGCCTGTCATGCGCTGAATGCGAAGCCCGGCGAAACAATTATCGATCTGTGCGCTGGTGCGGGCGGCAAGACGTTGGCCTTGGCCGCGGCGATGGAAAATCAGGGCAAATTGCTCGCCACCGATACCGATCGCGGGCGGCTGTCACGCCTGCGTCCCCGCGCCGAAGGTGCCGGGGCAGGGATTATCGAAAGCCTGCTGCTCAATCCGAACAAGGAACTGGACATGATCCGGGGCTGGCCGGCCATGGCAGAAGAAGGCGGCGTTGATGCGGTGTTGGTCGATGCGCCCTGTTCGGGCACCGGAACCTGGCGCCGCAACCCCGAAGCGCGCTGGCGGCTGGATGACCGGCAGTTGGCACGCTATGCCAACGTACAGTCCTATCTGCTTGAACTGGCGGCAAAACTTGTAAAACCCGGCGGGCGGATTGTGTATATCACCTGCTCGCTGCTGGACGAAGAAGGCCGCGGCCGAGTGCAGTCTTTCATGGCAACGCATCCTGGCTGGACTGCCGATCCGCTGGACTTGCCGATCGGGCGCATTCGCAGTCAGGGAACGCGCCTGACGCCGTATCATGACGGCACGGACGGATTTTTCATCGCGAGTCTATCTTCACCGTGTTAGCGTGAGCGTCCATGGCCGATTCTTATCGTCTCTTTAGGTCAAGTTTTTTGGCCAGACCGGGCCTCAAGGCCGCACCAATGGAGCTAATCATGCGTTTCGCACCCGCCGCCGCCGCCCTTTCCCTGCTGGCCGCAGTGACAGCGAGCGTAGGTTACACGGCAGACCCGAAGCCCGATCCGCGCGCGGCGATGCTGATTGCGCAAGGGCGCTCGGCCTTGAACGCTGATCAGCCGCAAAAGGCGATCGACGCATTTGAAGCCGCGCTGGCGGTCGACCCGGCCTACACCGGCATCTATCTGGAAATGGCTGAGGCTGCCCGTGTGGAGGGGCTGCAGGGCAAGGCGATCCGCTATTACCGCGAGGCGCTGAAGCGCGAACCCGGCAATTTCAACGCAATTTCGGGCGAGGGCGAGGCACTGGTGGAAAAAGGCGCGGTGGAAAAGGCTCGGCTCAACCTGGCGAAACTGCAATCGCTATGCGGTTCAGGCTGCCAGGAAACGCAGGACTTGGCGATGGCAATCCAGCGCGGACCCATATCCCGTGTGATGACTGCCGAAGTGGTAATGCCCGCTGATAGTCCCGTTGGCCAAAACTGAGCAGTTAAACCAGCTCGCGAAACGCTTCCAGAACAGTGCGATATACCCGTTTCTTGAACGGGATTATCAAGTTCGGCAGATCTTCGGGATCGACCCATTTCCAGTCGCAGAATTCAGCCGGATCATGGGCTTCCAGATTGATATCGGCATCGCTGCCGATGAAGCGGAGCATGAACCAGCTTTGCATCTGGCCGCGATATTTTCCGCCCCATAATTTGCCCATTAGATCATCCGGCAGATCATAGGCGATATCATCCGCCATGCGCTTGATCAGCGTGGCATGGGCTGATGTGACGCCCGTTTCCTCGTGCAATTCGCGCCACAGCGCCAGTTCCAGATCTTCGCCGCGATCGACGCCGCCTTGCGGCATCTGCCACCAATCGCCTTCCTTGGTGTCGATCCGGCGGCCGACGAATACCTTGCCATCGGCATTGACCAGCATAATCCCGACACAGGGCCGATATGCGGTAGGAAGGTCCCTATCCTTGGTCACTCAAACTGCTCCACCTGAATTCCTGTCCAGCATAAATCGCATGGCGGCAAAGATTCGTTCCACATCTGCCTGCGCGCTGGGAACCGCCTGCCTTAAATTGGTGAAGCTATGGGTCAAACCCTTCATTTCGAGAAACACCATTTCCACGCCCGCTGTTGCTAATGCGGCACCATAGGCACGGCCCGAATCGCGGATCGGATCGAGGCTGGCGGTGACCAGGACAGTAGGCGGGCTGGAGGCGGTATTGCCCAGGATCGGCGTGGCGCGCTTGTCCGACCGATCGGCTGCATAGGCGACGTCGAAAAACTCCACCGCCGCCTTGGTCAGGATGAAGCCCTCGGCAAATTCGTCGATGCTGGGACAATCGTCAATGTCGGTGGTCAGCGGAAACAGGGGAACCTGCAGCACCACTGGAACCGCGGCGGCATTTTCGGCGAGTGCCTGCGCCGTCACGATGCTGGCATTGCCGCCTGCGCTGTCCCCGATCAGCACCAGCCCTGTTGCACCGCGCGCGAGGGCATCGGGCGAGGCGGCGATCCACCGCGCCGCCGCTTCGCAATCGTCAACTGCGGCGGGGAAGGGATGTTCGGGTGCACGCCGATAATCCACTGCAACCACCGGCAGATCCATCTGAGCGGCGATTTCGGTGCACAGATTGTGATGGCTTTCGAGATCGCCGATCACATATCCGCCGCCGTGGTAGAATACGATCACCGGTCCGGGTTCGCGGCTTTCCCGTGGATCATACATCCGCAGCGGAATGTCGCGCCCAGGGCCGGGGCCAGGACCGGGGCAAGCCAGATCGCGGATGACGGCCAGATTGCGCGCCGGGCGGTCCCCCATCGCATGCAGCGCAAGATAGCTGCCGCGCGCCTGTTCCAGCGACATCTCGCTGACCGGCTGCCTGCCCATGGCGGCCAGGCCGTCCAGCAGTGCCTTCATGTCGCTGCGAACGAACTGCTCTTTATCGGCCATTTCGGCTCTCTCCCTTAACCATCAGCGAAGGGCCTTAGCGCGCTTATCCGCTTTTTCATGCGAGATATTGTCGATGAGGGAGAAAAACTTCATTGCGGCTGGCCGACAAGGTGCATAGGTGCCAGCCTATGATAGTATAGCGTTTGAGATAGCGCGCGATAAGGAATTACCATGGCTACGTTGGCCGCGAAGACCCCCGATAATGCCGCACCTGCGGCCCCCGATTCAGTTGTCGTCCGCTTTGCCGGGGACAGCGGCGACGGGATGCAGCTGACTGGCGGGCAGTTTACCTTGTCTACCGCGCTGGCGGGTAACGACCTGGCGACCTTCCCCGATTTCCCCGCTGAAATCCGCGCGCCGCAGGGCACGCTGTTCGGGGTGTCTGCCTTCCAGATCAATTTCGGCAGCCGCGAAATCAGCACCGCTGGCGATGCGCCTGATGTGCTGGTGGCGATGAACCCCGCCGGTTTGAAAGTGAATATCGATGCGCTGAAACCGGGCGGATTGGTGATCATCGACACGGGCGAATTCACCAAGCGCAATCTCGACAAGGCGAAATATGATGTTTCGCCGCTGGATGATGGCAGTCTGGCGAAATGGGATGTGCTGGCATTCGACATTTCCGCGCTGACCATCGAGGCAGTCAAGCCTTTCGGCCTTGGTAACAAGGATGCACTGCGGTCCAAGAATATGTGGACGCTGGGCCTGGCGCTGTGGATGTTCGACCGTGACCGCGCTCCGATCGAAGATTGGTTGAAGAACAAGTTCAAGAACAATCCCGACATCGCCGGGGCCAACATCGCCGCACTGAATGCGGGCCATGCCTACGGCGAAACGGCGGAGCTTTCCGGCCCGCTGAAACAGCTCCATATTGATCCGGTAGAAAGCGCGCCGGGGCTTTACCGCACGATTACCGGCGCCGAAGCGATTTCGCTTGGTCTGGTGGCAGGCGCGCAATTGGCGGAATTGCCGATGTTCTTCGGCGGCTATCCGATTACGCCGGCCTCCGCGATCCTGCACCATCTGGCGCGGCTGAAGGAATTTGGCGTCACTACCTTCCAGGCGGAAGACGAGATCGCCGCGATCTGCGCGGCCATCGGTGCGAGCTATGCCGGGCAATTGGGCGTCACCAGCTCCTCCGGCCCAGGCATCGCGCTCAAGACCGAGGCGATGGGCCTCGCGATCATGACCGAGCTTCCGCTGGTGATCGTTAACAGCCAGCGCGGCGGCCCTTCCACCGGCTTGCCGACCAAGACCGAGCAGAGCGATCTGTATCAGGCCGTCTATGGCCGCAATGGCGATGCGCCGATGCCGGTCATCGCCGCCAGCAGCCCCGGTGATGCATTTGAATGCGCGATCGAGGCTTGCCGAATTGCGGTGCAGTATATGACTCCGGTGATGCTGCTGACCGATGGCTATATCGCCAATGCGGCAGAGCCGTGGATGGTGCCCGATCCAGACAGCTTCGCGCCGTTCCCCGCGAAATTCCTCGAAGAAAAGAACGCCAAGGATGCGCAGGGCGAAGATACGCTGCTGCCTTACAAGCGCGATGCCAAGGGCGCTCGCCCTTGGATCAAGCCTGGCACGCCTGATTTGATGCACCGGATCGGCGGCATCGAAAAACAGGTCAATACCGGGCACATCGACTATGCGCCGGACAACCATCAGGCGATGACGGATGCGCGCCGGGACAAGATCGATGGCATTGCCAAGGAACTGGTGGCGCAGGGCGTTACGAACGGCCCCGATGGCGATGAAGCCGGCGGCACGCTGGCCGTGGTCGGCTGGGGCAGCACCTTCGGCCCGATCCGCCGCGCGGTCGACAATTGCCGCAAGCGCGGGCTGGACGTCAGCCACATCCATTTCCGCCACATCTGGCCGATGCCGTCCAACACGGGCGACCTGCTGCGCAAATATGACAACATTCTGGTTCCGGAAATGAACACCGGGCAGTTCAAGACCGTACTGCGCGACCAGTTCCTGGTGGATGCAAAGCCGCTGACCAAGACCAGCGGACAGCCGTTTTCCATTGCCGAGCTGGAAGCGGCGATCGGAAAATATTTCGACGGTATTCCCGGCAATGAGGGCGGTGAAGTTCCGGTAAACACCACTCAATTGCCAAGTCCGGAGTTGGACGCATGAACGAGATGACCAAGATCGAAACCACGCTGAAGGATTGGGAAACCGATCAGGAAGTTCGCTGGTGCCCAGGTTGCGGCGATTATGCGATCCTGAAGGCGGTGCAGCGCACCTTGCCGCAGCTTGGTTGTAATCCGTCCAACACGGTGTTCATCAGCGGCATCGGCTGTTCCAGCCGGTTCCCCTATTACATGGAAACATACGGCTTCCACACCATCCACGGCCGCGCGCCGGCAGTTGCCACTGGCGTAAAGCTGGCCAATCCGGATCTGGACATCTGGTTGGTGACCGGCGACGGTGATGGGCTTTCCATCGGGGGCAACCACATGATGCATGTGCTGCGCCGGAACGTGAATATGCAGATCATGCTGTTCAACAACGAGATTTACGGCCTGACCAAGGGGCAGGCATCGCCGACCAGCCGCGAAGGCACCAAATCGCCTTCTACGCCGCTCGGGTCTTACGATCACCCGGCCAAGCCTTGTGCCTTTGCACTGGGCGCGGGCGCGCGGTTCGTGGCGCGTGGTTTTGACGTGTCGAAGAATCTGCCTGACGTCTTGAAGGCAGCGCACGCTCACCAAGGCGCGGCGTTCATCGAGATTTTCCAGAACTGCATCGTCTATAACAAGGACGTGTTCGAAGATTTTGCAGCGCCCAAGGGTGCCGGCGACCGACAGCTATGGCTGGAAGATGGCAAGCCGATGTTGTTTGGCGATCCGAAAACCGGCCTCGACAAGGGCATCGCGCTCGACACCGACAAGCTGGCACTGAAGGTTGTCGAAGTGGTCGATGGTGACTGGGAAGCAGCGGGCGTGCTGGTCCATGACCAGACCAACCGCACCATCGTGCACATGCTGGTGGAAATGCCGTTCGGCCCGTTCCCGATGGCGCTGGGCGTCCTCTATGATGATCCGCAGCCGACCTTCGAAAGCGCGGTGATCGAAGAACGTGCCAAGTCCGCCGCAGGCAAGGAAGCCAATCTGGCGAAATTGCTGGCGAAGGGGCAGACCTGGACCGTGGAAGCAAGTGAAGGCCACCCGACCGACTAATCGGCCGGGCGCGTGGATAATCTTACCCACTCACTTACCGGGGCGCTGCTGGGTCAGGCGGGGCTGAAGTGCAAGACCGGGCTGGCGATGCCCGCGCTCATTATCGGCGCCAATTTGCCCGATGTGGATGCGGCGTGTCTATTCTGGCTGGACGGGGTGGAGCATCTCGGCTTCCGGCGCGGGATTACCCATGGGCCGATTGCGTGGGTGCTGCTGCCGCTCATACTGGCGGGCCTGCTGTACGGGTTCGACCGGTGGCAGGCGCGGCGGGGAAAGCGACCTGAGGGGCGGCTGCCCGTCAGTTTCAAATGGCTGTTCCTGCTGAGCTTCATTGGCTGTCTGACGCACCCGGCGCTTGACTGGCTCAACGTTTACGGCATCCGGCTGCTGGAGCCGTTTTCGAGCCAGTGGTTCTACGGCGATACGCTGTTCATCATCGATGTTTGGCTGTGGGCGTTGATGGGCTTTGCTACATGGTTCTCGCTTCGGCGGGAGAAGCGGGGCGGGGAGTGGCAGCGGCCCGCACGGATCGCTATTGCGGTGGCGTTGGGCTATATCGGTTTGAACGGTGCAATCACCGGATATGACAAGGCCGAATTCGGAAACCAGATGGTCGGTGAAGCCGAGTTTATTACCAGTCCCGTGCCGATTGTGTTTTGGCAACGTCAGCAGATCGTTGGTCTTGACGGGGCTAACTGGTTTACTTTTCTTTCTTTATTTCCGGGAGGTGCGGTCGAGCTTGAAAGTGACCTGCCAAGTCCCCAATTGAACTGTCGCTGGCCCGACATAAATCTCCTACGCCGATCAAACCGCGACCTTGGCGCCTTCATCTTCTGGTCCCGCGCACCCTTTGCCGAACGCGCACCGGATGGGTCAGTGATCCTTCGCGATGCGCGCTTCTACGATCCGCGCGCCCGCGACAACTTCTCGGTTCCGCTACCTGATGTGAAGTGCGAGCCTATTCGCTAGCCGGATCGAGTTTCTTTGCTGTTTCGCTCTCCGCCACCGCCTTCGCCGGGCGGAAGAACAAGGCCGAAGCCAGAAACGCCCAGCCAACCCCGCCGAGCCAGCCCGCGACGACATCGCTGGGGAAATGCACGCCCAGCCACACGCGGCTGGTGGCGATCATGGCGGACAGGACTAGCGCCGCGCCGATGATCGTGATCCGCACCGCTTCGCGCGCGCTGATAGTGGCGAAGGCCAGCGCAATCGCGACATAGATCATCGCGGAATTGAAGCTGTGTCCGCTGGGGAAACTCATGCCGCCCGCCTCCGTCAGATGGGGCACGATTTCGGGGCGCGCACGGCCAAACAGCAGTTTCATCATGGTTTCGGTCAGGGTGCCGCTGACCACGCTCAGCACCAGCAGCACGGCTTCCCACCGCATTCTCAGGAATAGCAGCGCAGCCACCGCGGCGAACATCATCATGGTCATGATCAGCGTGCCGCCCAGCGCAGTCATGTCGCGCACCGCCTCCAGCAACTGGGTCGATCCGCGCGGCGCCAGATCGCCGCCATTGCGCCAGAACATTAGGCCCAAGCGGTCGATCGCGCCGGTGCGGCCATGATGGACCAGCCACGCGATAATGGCGAATGCGGTCCAGCACAGCGCGGTCACGCCAACTGCCTTGTAAGGGTCGATCCGCCAACCGCGGGCGGGGAGGGTAAACTCTTCCCGTGGAAGCGGCGCGGGATCGCTTGGGCGCTGGTGCATCATCAGGGAACCGCTAGCATAGCCGTCCGTTCCGCGCCAAAGGGGGTTCCATGAGCCAATCGGAAATTATCGCGCCGCAAATCGTCTGGCTGCGGCGGGACTTGCGCCTCGCGGATCAACCCGCCTTGTTTGCCGCCGCGCAGGCGGGGCCGGTGGTGCCGGTCTATGTGCTGGACGATGATGCGGCAGGCAGTCACGCCTATGGCGGCGCATCGCGCTGGTGGCTCCATCACTCGCTGCAATCGCTCGGCACCGATCTGACGAAGCATCATTCGAAGATCGTACTGCGGCGCGGTGATGCGGTGGAGCAGCTGGCGGAGATATCGCGGGAATTGGGCGGCGCGCCGGTGCATGCGATCCGCCATTACGAACCGTGGTGGCGCAAGGCGCAAGGGGCGCTGGCGAAACAGGTCGATTTGATCCTGCATGACGGCAATTACCTGCTGCCGGCTGGTGCGGTGACGACCGGAGCAGGCACGCCCTACAAGATATACACTCCGTTTTCGAAAGCGGTGCTCGAACAGATGCCGCCGCGCGATGCTTTGCAGGTGCCGGATACCATCTCCAGTCCGGACGCATGGCCCGCCAGCGATGATCTGGCAGATTGGAACCTGCTGCCGACGCGGCCCGATTGGGCAGCGGGGATGCGCGATTTCTGGCAAGTGGGGGAGACCGCCGCGCATGACCGGCTGGAGGAATGGGAGGACCATGTCGCCGATTATGACGATGCCCGAAACCTGCCGTCAAAGGATGGATCGAGCCGCCTGTCCCCGCACCTCCATTTCGGCGAGATTGGCCCGGTGCAGGTGTGGCACGCCCTGATGGGCAGGCGCGGCGATGGCTGGGCCACCTATGCCAAGGAACTGATCTGGCGCGATTATGCCGCCAATGTGATCTGCGAGACGCCCGACTACGCCGTTAAAAATTACCGCGACGGATATGGCCCGGAACTGTGGCGCGATCCGGACACGGACAAACAGGCCGCCGCTGACCTCAAGGCGTGGCAGCAGGGCCGCACCGGCTATCCCATCGTTGATGCCGGGATGCGGCAATTGTGGCAGACCGGGTGGATGCACAACCGCGTGCGGATGATCGCTGCCAGCTTCCTGATCAAGCATCTGCTGATCGACTGGCGCCGGGGCGAGCAATGGTTCTGGGATACGCTGGTCGATGCCGATTACGGCAGTAACGCGGTCAATTGGCAATGGACTGCCGGGACCGGGGTTGATTCGAACATGTTCGTGCGGATCATGGCACCGCTAAGCCAGTCGGAGAAATTTGGCGCAGCGGCGTATATCCGTAAGTATGTTCCCGAATTGGCCGATCTGGGCGAACCGTACATCCATGATCCGGAGGAGCACGGATGCCGCCGAGCCGATTATCCGGCGAAGATCATCGCCCACAAGCAGGCACGGGAACGCGCACTGTCGTCCTATCGGGCCATGAAGGGGGAATAGTCCCTCTCTATACAGGACAGTTTGGATCGCCACTTGCTCGCAAAACTTCATCGCGCCATAGGGTCAGCCATGGGGAGTGAGACGTTCGGCAGGGGAGAGGCCCTATTGGCAGGGGCTGCGCGGTTCGAGCGCAAGTCCGGTCTGATCGCGCGCCTGATCGCGCCGCAGTTCCACAAGATCCTCGATACGATTGACCGCGGGCTGGAATACGGCTCGATCCGGGGGATCTTGCCCGACGGCTCAACCCGTCTGCTGGGCGGGCGCAATCCGGGCTTTGAAACCGAGATTCACCTGCATGATTGGCGCGGGCTGATGCGGCTCGCCACCAATGGCTCCATCGGCTGGTACCAGGCATGGGAAGCTGGTGAATGGACCAGCCCGGACGAAGTGCCGGTGTTTGCGCTGTTCAACATCAATGCCGAATGGCTGGGCGATACCGGCCGCGCAAAGGGTCCGTTCCGCTGGCTGGCGCGGTTTGCCCATTGGCTGAACCGCAATTCGCACAGCGGGGCGCAGCGCAATATCCAGGCGCATTACGACCTCGGCAATGATTTCTACGCCCAGTGGCTCGATCCGACGATGAGCTATTCCAGCGCGATGTTTCGCAGCCAAGGCGAGGACGGCGAGGATCTGGAGGCGGCCCAGCGCCGCAAGTGGGACCGCTTGGGCGAGCGGCTGGGCCATCCCGATACCGTGTTGGAAGTCGGCTGCGGCTGGGGCGGTCTGGCGGATTATCTGGCCGGGCGCGGCGCGCAAGTAACCGCGATCAGCCTCTCGGAAGAACAATTGGCATGGGCGCGCGAACGCCAGGACCCGTCGATCGATTTCCGCAAACAGGATTACCGCGATGTGGCGGAACAATTCGATGCCATCGTCAGCGTGGAAATGGTCGAGGCGGTGGGGCGCGAATATTGGCCGTCCTATTTCGATTGCATCGCCAATAGCCTGAAACCGGGTGGGCGCGCGGCGATCCAGTATATCTCCATCGCGGACGAGATGTTCGATGCCTATGCGGCCAGCGCGGATTTCATTCAGGCATATATCTTCCCCGGCGGATTGTTGATCCGGACCAGCGAATTCAAGGCACTGGCGGCAGAACGCGGGCTGAGCTGGGAAGACCAGCAGGATTTCGGCCTCGATTATGCCGAAACGCTGAAAATCTGGCGCGAGAGTTTCGACGCAGCGGTATCCGCCGGGCGCTTGCCCAAGGGGTTCGATGACCGCTTCGCCCGATTGTGGCGGTTTTACCTGATGTATTGCGAAGGCGGCTTTCGCGGCCGCGGGATTGATGTGCATCAGGTCACGCTGGTGAAGCAATAAGACGGATTACCCTTGGGAGGGGGCACATGATGAAAAAATGGCTTATCGCAATTCTGGGCGTGCTGCTGGTTTCTGGCACGGTGGGCTTCTTCAGTCTGGACAAGGATCAGCGCGCGCTGATCGCCCATCTGCCGACCGACCGAAATGCCCTGTTCTGGTCAGTCGAGCAACGCGATGCCGCCTTCCGGGCAATGGATGCGCTGCCGATTCTGGCCAGGACACGGGTGATCAAAGCGGGCGATAAAGCCTATTCGCTGCCCGCCGGTGATCCGATCGCCATCGCGACCGATATCGACGATTATATGGCGCAGCAGCGCACTGCTGGCCTGGTCATTATGGTTGATGGCAAGGTGGTGCTGGAGAAATATGGTCTTGGTTTCGGGCCGGAAGGCAAATGGACCAGCTTCTCCGTCGCGAAAAGCCTGACCTCGACGATGGTCGGAGCAGCAGTGAAAGACGGATACATCAAGAGCCTGGACGACAAGTTGACGGACTACATCGCAGGTCTCAAGGGGTCGGCCTATGACGATGTGACCGTGCGGCAATTGCTGACCATGACATCCGGTGTGAAATGGAACGAGGATTACACCGATCCCAATTCCGACGTTGCTCGGTTCAACGAACATCAGGCGGCAGAAGGCGAAGATGTCACCGTCAGCTATATGAAGACGCTCCCGCGTGAGGCGCCCGCCGGGACCAAATGGGTCTACAAGACCGGCGAAACCAATCTGATCGGGGTGCTGGTAAGCGAGGCGACCGGCAAACCGCTGGCCGAATATCTGTCGGAAAAAGTCTGGGCGCCTTTCGGCATGGAACAGGACGCCACCTGGCTACTGGGTTCGACCGGTCATGAGATCAGCGGGTGCTGCGTTCAGGCCTCTACCCGCGATTATGCGCGGTTCGGCCAGTTCATCATCAATGGAGCGGTAGCTGGTGGCGACAAGATCGTGCCTGATGATTGGCTGGCGCAGGCAACCGTCAAACAGGCAGATATCGGCGTAACGGGGCGCGGTTATGGCTATCAGTGGTGGACCAATGATGACGGCAGCTTCGCCGCACAGGGCATCTTCGGGCAGGGTATCTTTATCGACCCGGCGCGGAAGTTGGTGATTGCAACCAATGGCAATTGGCCAACCGCGCAGGATGCGGTTCGTGCCGCCGCGCGCGAGGCATTTTACGATGCCGTACAGAAGGCGGTGGATGACCGCGGTAGCGCCGCAGATGGTGCCGGCGCTACCGGGTAATCAGCAAGCGCTGCGATAGACCGTGTTGCCCTGGAATCGGGCGATAACGTTGTCGTGCACGATCGGGCTGAGCAATTCGGCGAAGGCGCAGCCGACCAGGCTGTTGTCCCACCAGATCACTTCGGCCTGAAGCGATTCGAGGCCGGGCAGGGTGATCCAGCATATCTGTCCCGGTTGCATCCGGTTGATAGCAGAGGCGGAAAAGCCCGAGATCGACAGATCGTTGATCACGGTCTGGAAGGCACGGCCCCCCGATGCTCGGAGCTGGCCGGGGATCATCAGTCTGGTGCGCGGGCCGGAGCGATCTTCCTGAGCGGCGACTTCGTAACGTTGCGTTGTTTGTTGTAGGACCATCAGACCAGTTCCCTTAAAAATTGGGGCAAGGGTAGCTGACTTTCAGGCGGAGTGTCCCGAGAGCCATAACCCGTGGTGGCCCTTCCTGCTTTCAGTTGTCTTGCGGGAACTGGTTAAGAAGATTTTACCACCCGCAACCGGTGGCCGGTCGGGAAGTCTTGCAGAACGAGGTCAACCAATTGATCTCCGACGATATCTGCGGGCTTTACGGTCAATGGATCTTCGCCCGGATAGGCCTTCGCGCGCATCGTGGTGCGGGTCGCGCCGGGGTCCATGATAGCGACTTTTACGCCGCCGATCTTCTCTACTTCTTGCCCGTAGCTGTCGAGCAGCGATTCGAATGCCGCCTTGGTCGCGCCGTAGGCCGCCCAGAAGGCGCGCGGCTGCGATCCGACACTGCTGGTCATGCCGATGACGCGCCCTTGGCCGCTGCGCTTCAACAAAGGATCAAATGCGGCCAGCAGCGCCTGCGTCGCCAACAGATTGGTGGTGATCGCGGTATTGAACTGCTTGGGCTCAATCTGCGTAACGGGTGTTAAGGTCGGCAAATAGGCCGCTGAAATAACAAGAATATCGAGTTTGTCCCACCGGCCCGCAATGGCGGAAGCCAGCCGAGCGATGGAATCGCCTTCGGTCAGGTCAAGCGGAGCGATCGTCGATTGTCCGCCCGCGTCGTGGATGGCGTCTTCCACGCCCTCCAGTGCGCGGACATCGCGGCCGGTCAGCACCACATGGGCGCCAGCCTTGGCCAGAGCGATGGCGCAGGCAGCACCGATTCCGCGACTGGCCCCGGTGACGAGTGCGACGCGTCCTTCCAGAGGCCCGCCGAGGGCCGGGCTGGTGTCAGGTGATGTTTCGGACATTAAGCGACCTTGTCGAACGAGAGTTGGGCGTCCTTTGCGTCCCGCAGGGCCAGATCCGTCAGTGTTGTCGGATAATCGCCCGTGAAGCAGGCATCGCAGAACTGCGGAGATTTATCGTCGCGCTGCTTGTCACCCACGGCGCGGTACAGGCCATCGATGGAAACAAACGCCAGGCTGTCCGCCTTGATGAATTCGCGCATCGGTTCGATTTCCATCCGCGCAGCCAGCAATTTGGACCGTTCGGGAGTATCGACGCCGTAGAAGCAACTGTGGGCCGTCGGCGGACTGGCGACGCGGAAATGTACTTCCTTCGCGCCCGCTTCGCGCATCATCTCGACGATCTTGAGGCTGGTGGTGCCGCGCACGATGGAATCGTCGATCAGGACGATCCGCTTGCCTTGCACCAGGGCGCGGTTGGCGTTGTGTTTACGCTTCACACTGGAATTGCGCGCGCCGTCCGATGGCTGGATGAAGGTGCGTCCGACATAGTGCGAACGGATGATGCCCAGTTCGAACGGAACGCCCGATTGCTGGGCATAACCGATGGCCGCAGGTACGCCGCTGTCGGGCACCGGAATGACCAGGTCGACATCGGCCGGGCTTTCGATCGCCAATTGCGCGCCGATGGCCTTGCGGACGGAATAGACCGACTGACCGCCGAAGATCGAATCCGGACGGCTGAAATAAACATGCTCGAAAATGCACGGACGCGGCGAATGATTGCCGAACGGGCGGAGCGACTGGACCTTGCCATTGAAATCGACCCGCACCAGTTCGCCGGCCTCGACCTCACGGATGAATTCCGCGCCGATGGTGTCTAATGCCACGGTTTCACTGGCGAGGATGATGCTGTCACCGATTTTGCCCATGACCAGTGGACGAATGCCCAGCGGATCGCGGCAACCGATCATGCCTTCGGGTGTCATCACGATCAGCGAATAGGCGCCTTCGACCATCCGCAGGGCATCCACCAGCCGGTCGATCATCGTGGGATATCGGCTGGTGGCGACCAGGTGGATGATCACTTCGGTGTCGGAAGTGGACTGGAATATCGCGCCGCGGCTGACGAGTTCGGAGCGCAGTGTGCCGGCGTTGGAGATATTGCCATTATGCGCAACGGCAAATCCGCCCGACGCCAGGTCGGCATAGAGCGGCTGGACGTTGCGCAGGCCTGATCCGCCGGTGGTGGAATAGCGCACATGGCCGGCAGCCATGAAACCGGGCAATTCGGCAATCGCTTCGCTCTTAGAGAAGTTTTCGGCGACATGGCCGGTGCCGCGGCGGGAGTAGAATTCTTTCCCGTCATAACTGGTTATCCCGGCCGCTTCCTGGCCGCGGTGCTGCAGGGCGTGGAGGCCCAGCGCAGTAATCGCCGTGGCATCGGCGGCGTTGATAACACCAAACACACCGCATTCTTCGCGGAGCTTGTCGCCATATTCATCGTGAAACGGGTCGGTAAAGTTCATTTTACGCCTCGCCCGCTGCTGTGCCGGGTATGCGGCGCTCAATGGCGATATTGCAGACAGATTACAACCCGCAGCGAAGGGAAACTGTCCGATTTCCGCCTGTCGCGCACCGATTTGGGGCGATATCGTCTTTTCCTTCAAGCTTCCTCGGCATTTGCCTGCGGCGATCTTGTCTTTTGCCTGCGGCCATGGGATTTCATTGCAGCGAAAGGAAAGCCTCCCTAAACGGCCAACAGATTATTCGTCCGATATCATCTCACCGGCATTCCCGCCCGTCAATTCAGTGAAGCAAACGCCCTTGATCCTGACTCCTTTCGAATGGACCATCGCCAAGCGGTATATGATGCCCGGGCGCGGAGAGACCTTTATCGCGCTAGTCGCTGGCATCAGCCTGGCCGCGGTGATGCTGGGCGTGGCCGCGCTGATCATCGTGATGAGCGTGATGAACGGTTTCCGCGCCGAATTGTTCGACAAGATCGTCGGGCTCAATGGCCACGCGATCGTGCAGGCATACGGCGGCCGGATCGATAATTGGGAAGAAGTGCTGCAGGAAGTGCGCGAGACCCCGGGCGTGGTCAGCGCATCCCCGCTGATCGAAGCACCGACGTTCCTGACCTTCAACGGACGCAGCGCGGGGGTGCAGGTGCGCGGCAATACGCAAGCTGACATCGCCAAGCTGGCGGACAAAGTAGTGGTCGGCAATATCTCGCAAGTTACGCCTGAAAGCGGGCGGGTTGCGATCGGCGTGCGCCTTGCGGAAAATCTTGGTGCGCGGGTTGGCGATGTCATTACGATCTTCAACGTACAGGGGCGCCCGACGCCTTTCGGCACCGTCCCGCGTCAGGTCGGCTATGAAGTCGCCGCGATTTTCGAGGTTGGCGTATTCGATTATGACGAGGCTTTCGTGGTCATGCCGATCAAGGATGCGCAGACCCTGATGCTGACCGGCGATACCATCGGGATGATCGAGGTTACCACGGTTGATCCGGACAACGTCGGCGAAATTCTCGCGCCGGTGA
Organism: Allopontixanthobacter sp.; assembly: GCA_041552775.1. Lineage (GTDB taxonomy): Bacteria > Pseudomonadota > Alphaproteobacteria > Sphingomonadales > Sphingomonadaceae > Allopontixanthobacter. Next base: position 108,303 of record JBFEKH010000001.1, on the reverse strand, counting down.
AGGCAAAGCTGGAAGGCGTGGCGCAGGTTTCGGACTGGAAGACGATCAACGCATCGCTGTTCGAAGCGCTGGCGGTGGAACGGGTGGCGATGTTCGTTGTCCTGTCGATTATCGTACTGGTGGCGGTATTCAACATCCTCAGCTCGCTGATCATGCTGGTGCGCGCAAAAACGCGGGACATTGCGATCCTGCGGACGATGGGCGCGACGCGGCGCAGCCTGATGAAGATTTTTGTGACCACCGGCTTTGTGGTGGGCGCGCTGGGAACCGTCGCCGGGCTGGCGCTCGGTTTTACCTTCCTGTTCTTCCGCCAGTCCATTGTGCAGGGGATCCAGTTCGTGACCGGCATAGAATTGTGGGACCCGTCGATCCGGTTCCTGTCCGAATTGCCATCGCGGACCGACCCGTTCGAAGTGCTGACTATCAGTGTTCTGGCGCTGGTGCTCAGCTTCCTCGCCACGCTGTACCCCGCATTGAAGGCGGCGAGTACCGATCCTGTACAGGTGCTGCGTTATGAATAATGCCGTTGTAAAACTGACGGGCCTGACCCGTTCCTTCGAACAGGGCGGCGAGCGGATTGACGTGCTTCGCGGCATCGACCTGGCGATCCAGCCGGGCGAGATTGTCGCGCTGGTGGGCCCGTCCGGCTCGGGCAAATCGACCATGCTGCAAGCCGTCGGGCTGCTCGAAGGCGGCTTTGGCGGAAAGATCGAGATCGACGGGATCGACGCGACGTCGCTGTCATCCAAGGGCCGCACCACCTTGCGGCGCGATCATCTTGGTTTTGTCTATCAATTCCATCATCTGCTGCCCGATTTCAACGCGCAGGAAAATGTCGTCCTGCCGCAAATGGTAGCGGGCAAAACGCGCGAGGAAGCCGACCAACGTGCGAGCGATCTGCTCGATGCACTCGGTCTCGGTTCCCGCAAAACGCACCGCCCCAGCCAGTTGTCCGGCGGCGAGCAGCAGCGCGTGGCCGTGGCCCGCGCGCTGGCGAACCGGCCCAATCTGGTGCTGGCGGACGAGCCAACCGGTAACCTAGACGAGAAAACCGCCGACCGCGTGCTGGCACAATTCCTCGAACTGGTACGCGGCGAAGGCAGTGCCGCGCTGGTCGCGACACATAACGAGCGACTGGCGGCAAAAATGGACCGGACCTTCCGGCTGCACGAAGGTTTGCTGGAATAATCGGATCAAAGGCTAGGGTTATTGGTTATAATGTGAGAGGAGACTTTCAATGACCGACCACCCGAGTACATTCCACGCCGATCCTGAAAATGTCGGCAAGATCGATTGGGACGACCGCGCCAGCCTGCACCGCAAGGATGACGGACACGGTTTGCTTGATAGCGCCAAGGGCCTGCGCCGCGGCACCCTGGCGGAACTGATCCATCACGTGATGTTGTTGCCCGAAGCAGAACGGCAGAAATATGTGATCCAGAAAGCGGGCGATCACCGGGTTGATCTGGCCGAAATAGAAACGCTGGCCGCCCGTGAAGATTTTCCAGCCGCTTAGGTCGCCAGAGGCTTAGTTAGAATATCGATGTCCTGCGGCTGGTAGAGTAAGAAGCCTTGCACCGGGAGCGATTGCATCACCTGATCCCGCGCAATCATCCGAGGGGACCGGATATGATAACGATATTTGCCTCGCTGGCGCTGATTCAGGCTGCAGCGGCCCCGGTGGCTGGATTGCCCCCGCCTGCCTGTGATACCGCAGCTTATGCCGCGTTCGATTTCTGGGTCGGCGAGTGGGACGTGTATCACAACGGAGCGGAACAGCAGGTCGCGCGCAGCACCATCGAACGATTGTACAAGGGCTGTGCGATCCGGGAAAACTGGAAGCCCTTTCGCGGCGGACCGGGCGGCAGTCTCAGCAATCTCGATCCGACAACCGGACGATGGCACCAGACGTGGATCGGAAGTTCTCCCGGAAGGGTCGAATTCGAAGGCGGGCCGGTGGACGGCAAGATGGTGCTGACCGGTTATTGGGCAGGGGTTGGTTCGGCAGGAGAGGACGCGCTGATTCGCATGACTTACACGCCCAATGACGATGGAACCGTGCGCCAGCATGGCGAACTATCGCTTGACCATGGGCTCAGCTGGTCAGACAGTTTTGACTTCATCTATCGCCCACATGAGGGAACGTCCCAGTGACCACTATCGCAGACTTCAAGGCTGAACTGCCCAATGGTACCGAAATCGACCTTGCCGAAAAAAAGGGCAAGGTGCTGCTGGTGGTTAACACTGCCAGCAAATGCGGCTTCACCCCGCAATATGACGGGCTGGAAAAAGTCTATCAGAAATATGCCGACCAGGGCTTTGAGGTCATCGGATTTCCCTGCAACCAGTTCGGCGGCCAGGAGCCGGGCACGGCGGACGAGATCGAGCAATTCTGCAAGGTTAATTTCGGCGTCACATTTCCGCTGATGAAGAAGGTCGAAGTCAACGGCCCCGGCGCCAGCCCCCTGTTCGACTGGATGAAGCAGGAAGCGCCCGGCTTGATGGGCAGTAAGGCGATCAAATGGAACTTCACAAAATTCCTGATCGACCGGGAGGGTAATGTTGTGAAACGCTTCGCCCCCGCGGACCGGCCAGAAGCCATCGCCAAACATATCGAGAAATTGCTGTAACCTTCTCAGCTCTCGTGCGAACAGGCCATTATGCTTAAATCAATCAATTTGTGGTTTTTGTCGCTGGGCGCCGAATATGGGGTGAACCCGTATATTTTTGGCGCAATCTATGTTGGCGCGATCCCGTTTTTCATCCTGTCGATCGGCTGGCTGGTGCGCAACGCGAAGGTGGGCAAATCGACCCTCCTGCCGACGATGTGTGCGGGTTTCTGTTTCGTGTCGGCCTATCTCTACCTGGCGGTTGCCGGGCGCAATATTCCGCTGTGGGTATGGATTTTCCTCGCCGTGCTGATTGTTTACGGCGCATGGTCGAGCATTCGCGATACCCGCCGGAAAATTGCTGCGGCCAAGGGCGAAGATAGAACCACCTGACGGGACAGGGGAAATAGCGAGTCGAGAGCTTGGATTCGCTGTCCAGTTTCACCATACTCGCTCCATGTCCTTTGCCCCGTTTGTTCCTTTGCGAGTCATGTCCTCCTACTCCCTGCTGGAGGGGGCGGTGGACCCCAAGGCAATTGCCAAGTTGGCCAAGGAGCGCGGCTTTCCCGCGATTGCAATTTGCGACCGTAACGGCCTGTATGGCGTCGTGGCCTTTGCCTCCGCCTGTCTTGTCGAGGGAATCCAGCCGATCATCGGAACCTTGCTCGGCATCGCCCGGGACAAGGAAGGCAAGCAGGTCGATTATCTGCCGCTGTTTGCGCAGGACGAGACGGGTTACGACAACCTCTGCCATCTGGTCAGCCACGCGCATCTCGGGCGCCCGCTCGAGTTCGAACCCCATGTCCGCCTGAGCGATCTTGAGGGGCATTCCGGCGGGCTGATCGCGCTCACCGGTGCGGGCGAGGGCGCTGTGTCGCGCTTGCTGGCTGAAGGGCAGCAGGACCATGCCGAGGCATATCTGGACCGGCTCGAAGGTCTGTTCCCTGCGCGTCTTTATATCGAACTGGCGCGGCTGAAAGATGCAGCGCAGGATGCGGCAGAAGCCGCGCTGATCGACCTCGCCTATGCGCGCGATCTGCCGCTGGTGGCGACCAATCCGGCCAATTTTGCCGATCCGCATATCCACCCGGCGCATGACGCGATGCTGTGTATCGCCAATTCGACGCATATCGAGGCGGAAGACCGGCCCCGGTCAAATCCGCAGGCCTTCGTGAAATCCGAGCCAATGATGGCCGAATTGTTCCCAGACCTTCCGGAGGCGACTGCGAATACGCTGACAATCGCCCGGCGCTGCGCTTTCGCTCCGCCCAATCGCGCTCCGATCCTGCCAAGTCTGGCCGGGGATCTGGAGGGCGAGGTCAAGTTGCTGGCGAAGGACGCGCGCGAGGGGCTTGCGGCGCGCCTTGAACCTTATGGCGAGATGTCGGAGGAGGAGCGGAAAGTCTATTTCGACCGGCTCGATTTCGAGATCGATGTTATCACCGGAATGGGTTTTCCCGGCTACTTCCTGATCGTTGCAGATTTCATCAAATGGGCGAAGGAACAGGATATTCCGGTCGGGCCGGGTCGCGGCTCCGGTGCCGGTTCCGTGGTCGCGTGGGCGCTGACGATCACCGATCTCGACCCGATCAAACTGGGCCTGCTGTTCGAACGGTTTCTCAATCCCGAACGTGTTTCTATGCCGGATTTCGACATCGATTTCTGCGAAACGCGCCGCGGCGAAGTGATCCGCTATGTGCAGCAGAAATACGGCGCAGATCACGTCGCGCAGATCATCACCTTCGGTAAGCTGAAGGCGCGCGCCGTGCTGCGCGATTGCGGACGCATCCTGCAGATGAGCTACGGCCAGGTGGACCGGTTGTGCAAGATGGTGCCCAACCATCCGACCGACCCGTGGACGCTGCCGCGCACGCTGAACGGCGCCGCAGAATTCCGGCGCGAATATGATAACGAGCTCGAGGTAAAGCGGCTGGTTGATCTGGCGATGCAACTGGAAGGCTTCCCCCGCAACAGTTCCACCCATGCCGCCGGCGTGGTGATCGGCGACCGGCCACTGGCGCAATTGGTGCCGCTGTACCGCGACCCCCGATCCGACATGCCGGTGACGCAGTTCGACATGAAGCATGTCGAAACCAGCGGGCTGGTGAAGTTCGATTTCCTTGGCCTGAAGACGTTGTCGGTGCTGCAAAAGGCTGTGAAGTTGCTGCAGAAGCGGGAGATAACCGTCAATCTAGACACGTTGGCGTGGGATGATGCGGCCGTCTACAAACTGCTCCAGTCAGGCAATACGGTGGGCGTGTTCCAGCTGGAATCCGAAGGCATGCGGCGCACGCTGGCGGCGGTGAAGCCGACCAATTTCGGTGATATTATCGCGCTCGTTTCGCTGTATCGGCCCGGCCCGATGGACAACATCCCGCTGTTCGGCAAACGCAAGAATGGCGAGGTCGAAATCGCCTATCCTCACCCCAAGCTGGAAGGCATCCTGGCCGAAACCTACGGGATTTTCGTATATCAGGAACAGGTGATGCAGGCCGCGCAAATCCTGGCCGGATATTCGCTAGGCGATGCAGATTTGCTGCGCCGCGCGATGGGCAAGAAAGTCCAGGCGGAAATGGATGCGCAGCGCCAGCGCTTCGTCGATGGCTGCAAGGAAAATTCTGGCATCGACAAGAAGCAGGCGAATGAGTTGTTCGACTTGATCGACAAGTTCGCCGGATACGGCTTCAACAAATCTCACGCCGCCGCCTATGCACTGTTGGCGTATCAGACAGCGTGGCTGAAGACGCATTACCCGCACGAATTCTACGCCGCGTCGATGTGTTTCGACATGCATCAGTCCGAAAAGCTGGCAATCTTCGTCGATGACATGCGCCGGTCCGGCTATGCGCTGGAAGGGCCGTGCATCAACCGTTCCGAGCCGGAATTCAGCGTCGAGCGAACGGACGAAGGCTACGCCGTGCGCTATGCGCTGGCGGGCATCCGAAATGTCGGTGAAAAGGCGATGGCTGCAATCGCTGCGGAGCGTGAGGCGCATGGCTGGTTCGACAGCCTCCAGCACCTGTTCGAGCGGGTGCCACCCGGATCGATGAACCGGCGCGGGTTGGAAGGTCTTGCCGCTGCGGGGGCGCTGGACAGATTGGAAACCAACCGCGCCAAGGTGTTCGAGAATGCCGAAATGCTGCTCGCCGTGGCCGATGCTGCAGAGCGCGAACGCACCAGCGGGCAGGGCGGATTATTCGGCGGCGAGGATCACGCCGTTGAACCTATCCGTCTGGCCGATACAGAAGAATGGTCCCGCGCAGAACGCATGGCCAAGGAACGCGAGAATTTCGGGTTCTATTTTTCCGCCCATCCGGTCGAACAGTACCGCGCCGTGGCATCTGCCAATGGCGCGCGCAGTTTTGCCAGCCTGATGGAAAGCGGCGCGCCCGCCGGGGGCCGCTCGCCGGCAGTGATGGCGGCGATGGTAGAAGGTGTGAAACGCGGCAAGACCCGACGCGGCAAGGATTTCGTGCGCGCCAGTTTCTCCGATCCGTCAGGCCAGTTCGATGCTGCTTGTTTCGAGGAATCGCTGGTCGAAAACTTCCTCAAATGGGCAGCAGAAGGCACCTGTATCCTGCTCAATGTCGAGCTTGATTCGCCCAGCCCGGACGAACCGCCCCGCGTGACTATTCGCGGTGGCAGGCCGCTGGAAGAGGTCAAGGGCGGATCCCGGATGTTGCTGACGCTGGATATCCACCGCGCCGATGTGCTGCATGATTTGAAGCTGGAATTGATCCCGGGCGCAGAAGGCCGCGGCGAGGTGCTGGCCACACTGCATGCCGATGGCGGCGCAATGCCGGTGGTCCGGTTGGGCCGTGATTTTCAGCTGGATGGAGAGCTGGCCGAACGGCTGGAGCTGATCGAAGGCATTTCCAACGTTTCACTAACCAGCCGGCGCGGGCCGACACATCTCCGGCTGGTCGCCTGATTGCTTGATCGCCCCGGTTTTGGCGTCAGTCTCTGCCGCAATAATCGCGCAGTGAGGCACTAGGTCAAGCGTCATCGCGGTAACCCACATGAGGCCCCTCAGATGCTGCAATTGCCCTCATGCTTCGAAACAGGGCATCCCGCATCTTCCTCGTGATTGCCTTGGCGCGCTAGCGCGGGCATGGGTAGCAAAAGACAATGTACAGGAGATGGATATGCAAGCTCTCGGCGCCATGCAGGATTGGGACCTCAACGTAACCCGGCTTATCGACCACGCGGCCCGCGAACACGGGGCCCGCGAAATTTTGTCATATTGGGCTGATGGCAGCGAAACCCGCACCGATTGGGCGGGCATTCGCCGCGATGCGCTGAAGATGACGCAGGCGCTGCAGGCCGCCGGGATCGGCAAGGGTGACCGGATCGCGACGCTGGCGATGAACCATTCGCGGCATTTGGTCACATGGTATGGCGCGGTCGGCGTCGGCGGGATCCTGCACACGATCAATCCGCGCCTGTTCGATGATCAGCTGGAATATATCGCCAACCACGCAGAGGACCGCGTGCTGCTGTATGATGCGGCGTTCCAGTCAGTGGTCGATAAGATGAAGCCGCAATGGACCACCATCGAACATTATATTTGCTTCGACAGCGGCGAGCATGCGACTTCCTTCGAGGATTGGATCGCGCCCCATGACGGCAATACCGAATGGGCCGAGGTGGACGAGCGCGATCCCTGCATGCTGTGCTATACCAGCGGCACTACGGGCCATCCCAAGGGCGTGCTGTACGAACACCGTTCGACCATGCTTCACGCGATCACCGGATTGCAGCCCGCCATTTTCGACTTCCAGGCCAGCAGCGTAATGCTGCCGGTCGTGCCGATGTTCCACGCCGCCAGTTGGGGTCTGCCATGGGCAGGCGCGGCGGCCGGGATCAAATTCGTTTATTCAGCGGTGAATGACCCTAAGGTGCTGTGCGAATTGATGGCGCGCGAAGGGGTGACCCATTCCGCCGGCGTGCCGACCGTCTGGCTCGCCATGTTCCAGCATATGGATGCCACGGGTGACAGTCTGCCGACGTTGAAGCAGGCGATCATTGGCGGATCGGCCGCGCCGCGCTTCATGATCGAACGGCTGATGAAGGCCGGGGTCCGTGTGGCCCATGCATGGGGCATGACCGAAACCTCACCAATCGGCACCACGGGCGCGGAACCGCATAATTGGGACGAAATGTCATTTGACGAACAAGTCTCCGTAAAGACCAAGCAGGGCGTGCCGCCATTCGGTGTGGAACTTCGCTGCGTCGATCTGGAAGACATGGCCACGGTGCTGCCGCGCGACGGCAAGACATCCGGCGCGCTGCAAATTCGTGGGCCGTGGGTGATCAAGCGCTATTTCAAGGCGGAAAAGGACGCGACGTCCCCTGATGGCTGGTTCGATACCGGCGATGTCGGCATCATCTATCCCGATGGCACCCTGCAATTGACCGACCGGACCAAGGACGTGATCAAATCCGGCGGCGAGTGGATCAGCTCGGTCGAGCTTGAAAACGAGGCCGTGGCGCATCCCGATGTGGCGGAAGCCGCCGCGATCGGCATGCCGCATCCCAAATGGGACGAGCGCCCGGTGTTGTTTGTGGTGAAGAAGGAAGGCGCGAATTTGACGAGCGCTGATGTGCTGGAATTCCTGTCCGGGAGGATCGCCAAATGGTGGATGCCCGATGCAGTGGAATTCGTGGACGAGATTCCGCACACCGCGACCGGCAAGATTTCCAAGAAGGACCTGCGCGCGCAGTTTGCCGATTATGTGCTGGAGGGCACGGAATGAATTACCTCAACCCCACGCGCGAGGCGTTCGATTTCTTCAAATCGCTGCCCCGCGATACGCCGATCAACATGCTCAACCTGCTGCGTTACCGCGAGCGGGCCGAGTACCCGGAGGGCCATCCGAACGCGAGCAAGGGTTGGACCGGTCGGGAGGCCTATGCGGAATATGGCAAGACCAGCGGCCCGATCTTCAGCCGCGTGGGCGGCACGATTATTTGGCGCGGGACGTGGGAAGCGATGGTCACCGGCCCGGAAGACAAATTGTGGGAAGATGCCTTCGTCGCCGCCTATCCGAACGCCGGCGCGTTCCTCGAAATGATCACCGACCCGGAATACCAGAAAGCCGTAGTGAACCGCAGCGCCGCCGTCCTCGACAGCCGCCTGATCCGCTTCGCGCCAGGTAAAAGCGGCGGCGGATTCGGCTAATTTCTCCCCGGCACGGGGAGGGGGACCAGCCGCAGGCTGGTGGAGGGGCATTCAAAATTGATCACCGGTCCAACCGAAACTGTCAAACGCGCCCGCAAACTACGTTCTTGTCAAAAGAGGGGGCATTCCTGACACGACAACCTTGCCGACACTTCCCCTCTTTTACCCACCCCGCTCGTCCAGAGCTTGTCGAAAGACTTTGCGCAGCGCTAGAACCACGCGGTGACTTTTTGGACCTACATTCTGCGCTGCGCCGATGGATACTATTAAACCGGTCACACCGATAATATCGATCTGCGTATGGCCGAGAACGACAGGGGCAGTCTGGGCGGCTACACTGCGCAGCCGCGACCGGTCAGTTCGGTCTGGTCCCACAGTTTCCTGACCCGAGACGAGGCTTTTGCTGCCGAGCGCAAGCTGAAAGGTTGGAGCCGGGCCAAGAAAGTAGCGCTGATTGCCGGTGACTGGGACTGCATCAGGCAGCTTGCCCGCAGCCGCCAAAGCCAAGCAGACCAGGCGTCAGGCGTTGTGCAGGGGCCTTCGACAGGCTCTGGACGAGCGGGGTGAGGAAAGGGAGAGGAATTCCTGAAGGTCTGCTTCCTTCGATATCCCTGACGTTCCCAGCCCGTATACCCAACTCCACATGCGGACATTCCATCAGTCCTGACACGAACCGTCGAAATTTCACGCCAAACATCGTATTAGTTTCACAGCAACCGCATCTGCCCGCCCACTTCCGGTTTGCGGAACCGGGAACAGTCCAGTTCGAACCGCGCCTTGCCAATCCCCGCACGTTTGCAGGCCAGTTTAAAACGGGCGCGGAACAGGTCGGCCCAGACGCCGGTGGGGCGCATCCGGGTGAAGAAAGTGGAGTCGTTGTCTTTGCCGCTGCGGATCTGGCGGACGATGCTCATCACCTTGCTGGCGCGGTCGGGGTAGTGGACGGACAACCATTCGCGCAGCAGCGGAGCGACCTCGTGCGGCAGGCGCAGAGGGATCCAGCTGGCTGACTGGACGCCCAGCGCGCCCGCCTGCGCGATCAGGCCTTCCATGAACTCGTCCGTTATCGCGGGAATGACCGGGGCGATGGAAATATGCGTCGGAATACCTGCCTGGGCCAGTCTGCCCAGCGCCGCCAGCCGCTTGGCGGGGGACGAGGCGCGGGGCTCCAGCTGGCCGGACAATTTGGCGTCGAGGCTGGTCACCGAAATCGCCACCGCCACCAGCCTGCGTCGCGCCATTTCGCCCAGCAGGTCGAGGTCGCGCAGTACCCGATCGGACTTCGTGGTGATGGTTACCGGATGCCGCGCGTCGAGGCACACATCCAGCACTTGGCGAGTGATCCGGTAGCGCGCCTCGATTGGTTGATAGGGATCGGTGTTCGTCCCCATCGCAATCCATTGCGGCCTGTAGTTAGGCTTGGCCAAAGTCTCCCGCAGCAGCCGCGCCGCATCTGGTTTGGCGAACAGCTTGGTTTCGAAATCCAGCCCGGGTGACAGATCGTGATAGGCGTGGGTCGGACGAGCAAAGCAATAGACGCAGCCATGCTCGCACCCGCGATAGGCGTTGATCGACCGGTCAAATGGAATGTCTGGCGATTGATTGAAGGTGAGGATGGTTCTCGGATGTTCCTCCGTCACCGTGGTGCGCAGCTTGACCGGAGGCCCGTCCAGCGACTCCACCGCATCGCGCCAATCGCCATCAACCTCGCGTGCGTTCAGCCCGAAACGCTGCGGCACCTGCGCGGATTGCGCCCCGCGTCCATGGATCAGCGATTCGTTGCGGTTTTCCATTCACAGACAATAGAACAAATGCAGAACATAGGCAATGGGCGGGCACTTGATCTACTCAATCAACCCGAGTGCGCGCAGGCGAAATTCTTCCTTGTTCAGGAACATTTGTATCTTGAATTCAGAGGAGTATCCCGTTGGCGGATGTTTTCCTGCCAGGAAAACCAATTCCTGCGGGACGCGAGTTTTCAACCATGTATCGGCTTGCGGTAACGTAGCTGCTGCTTGATCCACCAGATCCCGGCAGGCGGCTTCATCCTCAACGATATATGTGTAATCGAACCCGCCGGAGGAAACCCGCAAAGGTTTACCGTCCAGTGTCCACACGTCCATCAGCGGGCAAATGCTGGCCGCTTGTTCGAACGGGATATGCGCCCGTTCGATCTGATCTGCCGGGATGATCTTGCCGTCCCAATGCGTCATGGGGGCATTATCGCACCAACTGAAACCGTATCCGAAGCTGCCGCCATATTTTGCGGTCGAGATTTCGAGGTAATGGATTTCGCCATTTTCGATGCGTTTGAATGCGGGATATTTTCCTTCGAAGCCAAGTGCGCGGATCGCAGGCTCCATTATCTCGCGAATGGCCTTGCGGACCAGTTTGTTCGAGGGTCGCATCGCCGAATCAGACCTCTTGCAGGCGCGGCATCAGTTCGACGAAATTGCACGGGCGGTTCCGGCTGTCCAATTGCTCTGCCAGAATGCCGTCCCACCCGTCCTTCACCGCTCCGTTCGATCCGGGCAGGGCAAAGATGTAGGTGCCGCGGGTCACGATGGCGCAAGCGCGCGATTGGATCGTGCTGGTGCCGATTGTCTTGAAACTGAGCCAGCGGAACAATTCCCCGAAGCCGGGAATATCGCGCCCGCCGCTGGAATCGCGCAGCCGCTCCAGCGCCTCGGGCGTGACGTCGCGGCCGGTCAGACCGGTGCCGCCGGTGGTAATCACCGCGTCAATCGAACGGTCGTCGATCCAGCCGCTGAGTTTGTTCGCAATGAGGCCGGGGTCGTCGCGAACGATAGTGCGGACGATGAGCTGGTGACCAGCTGTCCTGATCCGTTCGACCAGAATATCGCCCGATGTGTCGTCCGCCGCGGTTCGCGAGTCGGAAACGGTCATCACCGCAATGTTGATCGGGGTGAAAATGCGCTCCAGATCAATCGCCATTATTTGGCGCTTAGCCGGACACCGCCGCTGCCCGATAATCCGGGGAAGGTCGGCCATAGGCCCTGCGCCAGCGCTGCACGGCTTTCCGAAGCTCCGCCCGCTTGCCGTTCATACATCCAGTAATTGCGCATCACGATGGCGACATAGCCTCGCGTTTCCCAATAGGGGATCGATTCCATATACAGCAGCGGATCACCCTGATCGTTGATCTCGGTATTCCAGCGCGTGATAGGGGAGAGGCCGGCATTGTAGGCAGCCATGATCTTGGGCAGCAAGCCGCCGGTTGCGCGGCTGTCCCGCAGGCTTTCCAGCGCGCTTTGCCCGAACGCCAGATTGACTGAGGGATCGGCCAGATTGGCGTAGCTGGCATTCATGTTGAGCGACGGTGCATGTTCGCGTGCGGCAATGGGCATGATCTGCATCAGACCCTTGGCACCGGCGGGGCTGACCACGGCGGCGCGGAAGTTCGATTCCTGCAAAGCATGGGCATAAGCCAGCGCCGGGTCGACTTTCCAACCGGTGGTCGGCTGCCATTTCGGTGCGGGGAAGCGCAGGGCCGGTTCCGCCCGCGCGCCGCGCGGCGCATTATGCGCCATCCACAATTGGGTGGACGGCAGTCCAAGTTCGCGCGCGAGCCGTGACAATTGCGGATATTGTGCTGGATCGCCGATAGTCGCTTGGTGCCGCAGCACATCGTCGGCCAGTCCATCGCGGCCGATTTCCGCCAGCGCGACAGCCGTGCGGACATTGTCCACGTCGCGCACTTTTTGCCAGTCGGCCATGTCGAAATCAGGTGTTTCATGCGCGGCGGGCAGTGACTGGTGCAATTGTTCGGCTGCGAGCATGCCGTATAGTGTCTCGTCCATGCGGGCCGCGCCGCGCAGCAATTCCTGCGCTTTTTCCGGCGCGCGGCACCTGGTGTTGGCGCGTGCAGCCCAGTAATATGCGGCCGCTGTCAGCTCGACATTGGTGGAGCCCTGCGCAGCACGTTCGAAATATTGTGCGGATTGGCCGCAATCGCCCATGCGCCATGCGGCCAGACCGGCGACCCAGTCACCTTCTGCAACCCATGCTCCGCTGCCTTCGCCGACCGTCTGGGCAATCGCGAATGCCGCTGGATCGTTATTCTCGATATAATAGCTGAAGGCGACCCGCTGGCGCCATTCGGCCCGCGCTTCGCTGCTCAGGCTGGCGTCAATCCCGTCCAGCAATTGGCGCGCGCCGTCGGGATCGTCATTCTTGATATGATCCAGAATGGCGGATTTGATCGATCCGGGCATCGTGCCGTCGGATGTCTCGCGCGGGCGGATGCGCTTGGAACTGTAGGGTTGGGGGACAAATTGCTGTTCGCGCGGCAATTCTGGAATGTATTCCAGGCCGCGCGTCTGGCCCATACGGATCAGTTTCTGAGCGTAAGGCAGGTTGCGTCCATGTTGCAGCCACGATGCGATTGCCGGCGCTTCGACCCGTGGGCTGCCTGAGTGCAGATAGAATTCGGCCTTCGCGACCGCATGCAGCGGACCATCTTCGCGTTCGGCCAGCATGAAATTGACGCGCGACCAATCTTCCTTGTCGATCGCGTTGAACAGGCTGGTGTAATATTCGCGGTCGGCGCGGCTGAGCAATTCAGGAGCGGAACTGCTGTTCAGACGGGCACTGTAGTATGTCGCCGAACTGCTGCTCGCGAGCGCAGAGGTGCTTGTGGCTGCAAAGCCCATCCCTGCCAACGCGGCTAATCCGATGAATTTTGCCGAAGATTTCATGCCCAGAGTGCGTTTCAACTTAGCCATCCGTTCATTTTCAAGCTGTCCCAACATCAAGCGGACCAAGCCAGCCAGCGCTGCCAAAAGCGTTTGCGGCGAGGGGGAGAGCGCAACAATTCTGCCAGTCCCTCGGCACCCAATATCGGCACGCTGCGTCCCTCATGGTTGAAATTTGGTAAATTTGCAGGCCCTTGCGCCAAATCGTGTCCCAAAAGCGGCCAGATGTTGCGGCCCAAGGCACAAATCTTGTCAGGGGCGGCCAGTGCAATATGGTGATGGAGCAAATCACCCAGTCCGGCGGCCTGCAATTGATGCCAGTCGGGCATGGGAATATGGCGCGGCAGGGCGGCAGCGAGATAGACTTCCTCGGCGGTAATCCCCATCGCCGCCAGCATATTGTCCAGGAATTTGCTCAACGGTCCGGACAACAGCTGTTCGCTATCCTGTTCCTCTGGTTCGGCCACGATAATCATCAGCTTTGCGCCTGCTGTCCCGCGCGGTGCCAGGCGCGGGAACGATCCGCCGCCATCGAGGCTGGGTTCCGCCAGCCACCATTGCTGGAATCCGGCCAGATCGGCTGGCCAGGCCGATCGTTCCCCGCCAAGCTGCACCAGTTCCACCTTCGCTGGCCCGGCTTTTCGCGGTTCGGACGAAGTTTTTTTCGTTTCGGGAACGGGGGCATAGGCAGGGTCGGCCAGAGCTTGTCCGGTACTGGCTTCCGGCTCTGCAAGCCAGTCTGTCGCTACGTCATCGAAGTCAGAATCGACCCCGGCATCGTTCCACCACGCCTGTGCAGCGGCGAATTCTTCAATCAGAGTGGGGTTTTTCGGGCCTGTCATGATGCGCGCCAAGTCTTGACCTGCCGCGCCCCAGCAATCAAGGCTTTCCGAGAGTTTTGGTAAGCAATTGACTGAAGGACAGAGCGGGATGAGTGAACGGGAATCGATGCCATGCGATGTGGTGATTGTTGGTGGGGGCGTCGCCGGCCTGTCCGCAGCGATCCGGCTGAAGCAGATCAACGAGGAACTGGAAGTCGTCGTCCTTGAAAAAGGGTCCGAAATCGGCGCGCATATCCTGTCCGGCGCAGTCGTCGATCCCAAGGCACTGGACGAGCTGTTTCCGGACTGGCGCGACATGGATTGTCCGATGGCGGAAACGCCGGTCACCGACAATTGGCACTGGGTGCTGTCGAAAGGCAAAAGCTATTCCCTGCCGCATCTGATGATGCCGCCCTTCATGTCGAACAACGGCTGTTATACCGGCTCGCTCGGCAATCTCACCCGATGGCTGGGCGAACAGGCAGAAGGGCTGGGCGTGATGGTATTCCCCGGCTTCCCTGCCGCCGAAGTGATGTTCAACGATGCCGGTGCAGTAACCGGCGTTGTCACTCAGGACATGGGCGTTGCCGCTGATGGATCGCACAAGGGCGATTACCAGCCGGGCATGGAAATCCACGCGAAATATACGATGTTCGCTGAGGGTGCTCGCGGCAATCTGACCAAGATAATGAAGGCGAAATTCGATCTTGAGGCAGATTGCCAGCCGCAGACCTATGGCCTCGGTATCAAGGAATTGTGGGACATCGATCCTGAAAAGCATGTGCCGGGCCGGGTGATCCACACGCAGGGTTGGCCGATGTCGGAAACTGACAGTTGGGGCGGGGGCTTCCTGTACCATCAGGCGAACGGCCAGGTCGCGCTCGGTTTCGTGACCGCACTCGATTACAAGAATCCGTATGTATCGCCGTTTCAGGAATTTCAGCGCTGGAAAACCCATCCTGCGATCCGCGAATATCTCAAAGGCGGCAAGCGGGTCGCCTATGGCGCGCGCGCGATCAACGAAGGCGGCTGGCAGTCCGTGCCCAAGCTGGCATTCCCCGGCGGCGCGCTGATCGGCTGCGCGGCGGGCTTCGTCAATGTACCCCGGATCAAGGGCAGCCATACCGCGATGAAGAGCGGGATGCTGGCAGCGGAAAGCGCCGCAGCAGCCATCGCGGGCGGCGCAGAACATACCGAACTGGCGGATTATGATGCCAATTTGCGCGAAAGCTGGATCGCCAAGGAACTCAAGCAGGTCAAGAACGCGCAGCCGGTGATTGCGAAATTTGGTGCCGAAATCGGCACCATTCTGGCCGGCGTCGATATGTGGATGCGGCAGCTCAAGATCGGCCTGCCGATCACGATGAAGCATGAACCCGATTATGAACTGACGATGCGGGCCGACCTGTTCCAGCCGATCGAATATCCCAAGCCGGACGGGGTACTTACCTTCGACCGTCTGACCTCGGTCGCGTTCTCCTACACTAACCATGCCGAAGACCAGCCGAACCATCTCAAGGTCAAGGACATGGAATTACAGGAGAAGAGCGAGTTCGAAATCTTCGCCGGACCCTCCAGCCGCTATTGCCCCGCCGGGGTCTATGAATGGGTGGTCGAGGATGGGGCTGATCCGAAATTCGTGATCAATTCGCAAAACTGCGTCCACTGCAAGACCTGCGACATCAAGGACCCGAACCAGAACATCAACTGGACCACGCCCGAAGGCGGCGGCGGCCCGAACTATCCGAATATGTGATGGCTGAAGTCCTCCTCGTAGCGGGGACGATGTGATGCACGAAACCGCCTATGCCAAGATCAACCTGGCGCTGCATGTGCGGCGGCGGCGGGATGATGGCTATCATGAGCTCGAAACGCTGTTCGCCTTTGTCGATGACGGAGACCGGCTGTCGGCGCGTCTTTCGGACCGGGACGAGTTGAGGGTCACTGGCGAGTTCGCATCGCAACTGACTGATCCCTTTGGCAATATTGTGGCGCAGGCGCTGGGCAAGCTGCGCCGGCCGGGCGGCTTGTCGATTGATCTGGATAAGCGCTTGCCCGTCGCCGCAGGGCTGGGCGGAGGTTCTGCCGATGCCGGGGCGGTGTTCCGAATCGTGCGGGAAATGCACGGGTTGCCCGATGACTGGATGCAGCGCGCCGCCGCGCTCGGTGCCGATGTCCCGGCCTGTGTCGAGAGCGTTACCTGTGTCGGGCGCGGGACCGGTACGGACCTGGAGCCAGTGGAGAACGACTTGGCTGGCACTCCGGTGCTGCTGGTCAATCCGCGCGTGCCGCTGTCGACTGGGCCGGTGTTTGAAGCGTGGGCCGGTTTTGGGTGCGGGCAAGATCGCGGCGCTCTGCCAGGTGGACCCGCTTCGGCGATCGCGCACGCGGGCCGCAATGACCTCGAAGCGCCGGCAATTAGCCTGTGCCCGCCAATTAAGAACATGCTGACGGCGCTGCGCGGCACCGCTGCGTCGCTCGTGCGCATGTCCGGCAGCGGGGCGACCTGCTTCGCATTTTATGACGACGAGCAAGCCCTGACGGAAGCCGCCGAAGCGCTGGCCGTGAACCATCCTGACTGGTGGCAGATGCAGGGGCGGCTGCGATAATCGACGGACAGCCTTTTCGCCGGGTGGGTGAAGCGCGGAGGCACGGCATCGTCTGCGTCGCGGATCATGCGTCGAATTTCGTGCCCGCGGACATCCCGCTGGGCATCCCGGAGGCCTTGCTGGGCAACCACATTGCGGTCGATATCGGCACGGCGGGTATCGCCGACCTCCTCGGTCGCCGACACGGCATCCCGGCGCATATCGCGGCGGTTAGCCGTCTCGTTTGCGACCTCCACCGAACAGAAGATTCGCCCGGCCTTGTCCCGGTCACCAGCGACGGGCACGCTATTCCCGGCAATATCGGTGCAGATATCGAAGCGCGGCTGGAACGTTTCTACCGCCCCTATCACACGGCGCTGGTTGAATGGCTGGACGAGGTTGAGCCAGAGTTGATCGTCGCGCTGCACAGCTTCACCCCGAGCCTTGCCAGCCGCGAGGAAGACCGGCCATGGCAGGTCGCGCTGCTCTACAATCAGGATGACCGCGCTGCGCGCCACGCAATGCGACTGTTCGCGGCAGAAGGCCTGACTGTGGGTGACAATCAGCCCTATTCAGGCAAGAAGCTGAACGCCACAATGGACCGCCATGCAGAGGCCAGGGGTCGTGCATATCTGACCATTGAGATCCGCCAGGACGAAATCACTACCAAGGCGCAGCAGGCCCGCTGGGCGGCGCTGGTGAACGATGTAGCAGGCCGTACCGCGCTGGCGCTCAAAGGCGAAGTGGCCTGACTCCAAAGCCCAGCTAACCGCGGCTAAACCTCACTTGCGCTTGATTCTGGCTCCCATCCCGCCGAAAGCGTGAGAGACGGAGAGAATTACGCCATGACTAAATTCGACAAGAGCAAACTTCCCAGTCGCCATGTCTCGGTCGGTCCCGAGCGTGCGCCGCACCGGTCGTATTATTACGCGATGGGCATGACCCAGGAAGAGATCAACCGGCCGTTCGTGGCGGTTGCCTCTGCCGGGAATGACAGCGCGCCGTGCAACACCGCGCTGGATGCACAGGCGAATATCTGCCGCACCGGGGTGATCGAGGCTGGGGGTACTCCGCGCCGGTTCAACACCATCACCGTGACAGACGGGATCGCGATGGGCCATCAGGGCATGAAAAGCTCGCTGGTAAGCCGCGAAGTCATCGCGGATTCGGTGGAATTGTCCGTCCGCGGGCATTGCTATGATGCGCTGGTCGGGTTCGCCGGGTGCGACAAGAGCCTGCCGGGCATGATGATGTCGATGCTGCGCCTGAATGTGCCGAGTATCTTCGTTTATGGCGGATCGATCCTGCCGGGCCGGTTCCACGACAAGGACGTGACCGTGGTCGACGTGTTCGAAGCGGTCGGCCAATACGAAGCCGGCAATTGCCCACTGGCGCAGCTGACCGCGCTTGAAAAAGTCGCTTGCCCAGGCCATGGCGCGTGCGGCGGCCAGTTCACCGCCAACACCATGGCATGCGTCGGAGAGGCTATCGGATTATCCCTGCCAAACAGCAACATGGCGCCAGCTCCGTACAAATCACGTGAAGAAGTAGCAATCTCTGCTGGCCGCCAAGTCATGTATCTGCTGGAGCATAATATCCGCCCGCGGGACATTTGCACCAAGGCCGCGTTCGAGAATGCGGCGCGGGTAGTTGCGGCCACTGGCGGATCGACCAATGCTGCGCTGCATCTGCCAGCAATGGCGAGCGAGTGCGGGATCCAATTCGACCTGTTCGACGTCGCCGAAATGTTCAAATCCACTCCATACATTGCCGATCTGAAGCCGGGCGGGCAATATGTCGCCAAGGACATGCATGATGCTGGCGGCGTCTACATGCTGATGAAGACTATGCTCGATGGCGGTTTCCTAGACCCAAGCCCAATGACCGTGACCGGCAAGACGCTGGGCGAGAATATCGAGGAAATCACCTGGAACCCCGACCAGAAGGTTATCTACAGCGTTGCCGATCCTATCACCCCCACCGGCGGCGTTGTCGGCCTGCGCGGCAGCCTGGCCCCCGATGGCGCGATTGTGAAGGTCGCCGGGATGGCGCGGCTCCAGTTTACCGGACCCGCGCAGGTCTTCGAATGCGAAGAAGATGCCTTTGCTGCCGTAAAGGCGCGCGAAATCAAGGAAGGCAGTGTCATCGTGATTCGCTATGAAGGGCCCAAGGGCGGCCCCGGCATGCGCGAAATGCTCTCCACCACCGCCGCGCTGTACGGGCAGGGGATGGGCGAGAAGGTGGCGCTGATTACCGATGGCCGTTTCTCCGGCGCAACAAGGGGCTTCTGCATCGGCCATGTCGGCCCGGAAGCCAGCGACTGCGGCCCCATCGCCCTGGTGGAAGAAGGCGATATCATTGCGATCGATGCCGAGGCGGGAACCATCGATTTGCAAGTCGATGATGCCGTGCTGGATGCCCGCCGCAAGGCATGGCAGCCGCGCCAGAACGATTACCAGTCGGGCGCCTTGTGGCGCTATGCGCAGAATGTCGGGCCTGCCAGCAAGGGCGCGTTGACGCATCCCGGCGCGGCTTCGGAAACGCATGTCTATGCGGACATCTAGCGCCCTGATCCTGGCCATCGTGGTCTGTGGCGCGGCCTCTGGCTGTTCCGCCGATGCGGAGCAGCCTCAGGCGGCGCCGGGCGCTGAGCGGATCGATTGCGCCCTGGGCAAGGGGGCGGAGTTTGCGCCTGATTGCCTGGTCGAACGCTCTGAAGCGGGAGGCGCCCGGATACTTACCGTCCGGCATCCCGATGGCGGTTTCAGGCGGTTCGAACAGGTTGGTGACGGGCGGGGACTAGTGATTGTCGACGGCGCGGACGAAGCGGCGGTTATTTTCGCAGACGATTTGCTGGAAGTAACCGTGGCGGCGGACCGTTACCGGTTCCCAGCATTTCCAACAGATGCCGGGACCGGTGACTGAACCGGTCCTCACAGTCGAACAAATGCGCGCCGCGGAACAGGCGCTGATCGATGCTGGCACCGATGTTCACCAATTGATGCAGATTGCCGGACGCGGCGCGGCAGAATGGGTCTGGCGCGTGGCGGCAGGTCGGCCTGTAACCGTGCTGTGCGGGCCGGGCAACAATGGCGGGGATGGCTATGTGATCGCAGAGACGCTGCGCGCTCGCGGGCTGTCAGTGCGGGTGGTTGCGCCCATCGAACCCAAGACTGAAGCCGCCCAGCAGGCGCGGGGTATGTATGCCGGTGACGTCACGGCGTCAGTTGATGGTATTTCAGGCCATGTATTTGTAGATTGCCTGTTTGGATCGGGGTTGTACCGGGAAATCTCGGCTGATCTTGCCTTGCCGCTTTCCAAGTTGGCCGCCAGCCATCACTACCGGATCGCCATCGATTTGCCGAGCGGAATCGAAAGCGATCGGGGCGAATTGCTCGGGCCGGATATCACCTACCACCTGACCGTGTCGCTCGGCGCGTGGAAGCGGGCGCATTTCCTGATGCCCGCAGCCAGCCGGATGGGTGCGCTGCGGCTGGTCGATATCGGGGTGGACCGTACGGTCGGCAACGCCCACCGGATTGAGCGGCCCCACCTTTCTCCGCCCGCTCCCGACGTGCATAAATACCGGCGCGGATTGCTGGCGGTTGTCGGCGGCGCAATGCCCGGCGCGGCGCTGCTATCTGCGCAGGCAGCGATGCATTCCGGCGCGGGATATGTGAAATTGATGTCCGATCATTCCCACCCCGGCGCGCCCGCCGATCTGGTGGTGGACGAACGCACGCTGGTCGAAGCGCTGGCGGACGCGCGGATCAATGCTGTTCTTGTCGGTCCGGGATTGGGGCGCGATGACCCGGCGTGTGGGCGTCTTGGGGCAGCTCTGAAGCGCGATTTGCCCACTGTGCTTGATGCTGACGGCTTGGCGATCCTCCAGCCGGGTATGCTTGCAAGGCGCACGCAGCCACTGATCTTGACCCCGCATGAGGGTGAGCTGGCGGCGCTGGAATCCGCGTTCGGATTGCAAGGTAATGGCGGCAAGGTCGACCGCGCTATGGCTCTGGCTGCTGCGTCTGGCGCAATTGTGGTGGCGAAGGGGCCGGACACGCTGGTTGCAGCGCAAGATGGCAGGGCCGGTTTCGCAGACCGCGCATCGAGCTGGCTCTCGACCGCCGGAACGGGCGATGTCCTTGCCGGAATCGCCGCCAGTCGCCTCGCAAATGGCAGCACGCCATTCGATGCCGCATGCGAGGCAGTGTGGTTTCATTCGGAGGCGGCGCGGCAAGCTGGCCCTGTTTTTACGGCGATGGAACTGGCGCTGGACGTAAAGGGCGCTTACGCAGCCTCCCTGTGAGCGAATCAAAGACAGTTTTACGTGTTGCCGCCAAGGGCGACGGTGTTTCCGCAGACGGCAGCCACTTTGCAGGCACCGCACCGGGGGACGTTGTCGCGCCCGATGGCACAATCCAGCGCGGCCCCCATTTCGTGGAGGCTCCGTGCCGCCATTTCGGTACTTGCGGTGGTTGCCAATTGCAGCATATCGACGAGGAAACGCTACTTAGCTTCGTCACTGCGCGCGTTACCAATGCGGCGCTGAAGGAAGGGTTGGAGGTCGGCGAATTACTGCCGACACACCTGTCCCCGCCGCGCAGTCGCCGCCGCGCCAGCCTGCATATCATGAACGCTGGTGGCAGGCCTTTGGTGGGTTTTCGCAAAGCGGGATCGCATCAGGTCGTGGATATGCACCGATGCGAAATCCTGCGTCCTGAACTGTTCGCAATGATCGCGCCGCTGCGGCAGATGATGGCGCGCAGACAGGGCAAATATTCGGTCGATGCAGAATTGACGCTGACCGATCAGGGCGTCGATTGCTCGCTCAAGAATTTGACCATCGAAGGCTTGCAGCAAACCGAAGCGATGCTCGATTTCGCGCGCGACAATGGGTTGGCGCGGTTAACCCTGGATCAGGGTTACGGACCTGAAACCGTGTGGGAGCCGAACCCGGTTACGATGACGTTCGGCGGAACCGAAGTGGGCTTCCCCAGCGGCAGTTTCCTACAGGCCACCGCCGATGGCGAAGCGGTGCTGGTGCAGGACGCCCGTGAATGGCTGGCAGGCAGCAAGTTTATCGCGGACCTGTTCTCCGGCCTTGGCACCTTTGCCTTCGCGCTGGCAGATCCGGCCAAGGTGCTGGCGGCGGAAGCGGCGCGGGAAATGCATTTTTCCTGCAAGAGTGCCGCAGCGTTGGCCAAACGGCCCGTTCATCCGGTGCACCGCGACCTGTTTCGCAACCCGCTGCAGGTCGATGAACTTAACCGTTTCGATGCGGTCCTGCTCGACCCGCCGCGCGCCGGGGCTAAGGATCAGGCGGAATTGCTGGCGCAGAGTACAGTGGCCAAGGTGGTCTATATCAGCTGCAACCCATCCAGCTGGGCGCGCGATGCAGCGCGCATGGTCGCGGCAGGCTATCGGATTGAGAAATTACGCGCGGTCGGTCAATTCCGCTGGTCCACCCATGTGGAACTGGCCAGCCTGTTCGTCCGGGAAGTCTAGGCTTTCAGCGCAGTCAATAATTGTTCCACCAGCCACTGGCGGGCTTCGGGCGCGGAATAGGCATGATCAGCGCCATTGCAGCGCCGGATCCGGTTATCCGTCTTGTCCCAGGCGGTTTCGAACATCTGCGCTGTCCGGTCGCGATTCGCGAGTAGGATCGAAACCGGCCCTTCGAACTTCGCCAATCCGGCCGCCATTTCCTCGGCAAGCGAGCTGCGCGCAGGTGCTGGCTTCATCGCTGTGAGTAATCCGCGGAGCAATTTCCGAAGGTCGACTCCGCCCTTCAGCAACCGCGCCAAATCCTTGGGGTTACGTAGTTTTTCTGCATAACGAGACCTGATCGCGGCCGGCGGAAGCGCGGCAACATCATCGTCGATCGTCCACGGGTTGGACAGAACCAGCCCATCGCAGCCCAATCCGCTTCCCAGCATCAGCGCGCTGGCGGCATCGCAATTGCCAAATCCGATCACCCGGTCAACTTGGGGCTCGATCACCTTAAAGGCTTCGATCGCGGCGGCGATGTCGGTTTGGCTTTTACGGAATCCGCGATCCTGGCCGTCGCTGTCACCGATCCCGCGGCGGTCAAACCGGAAGACGGGAAAGCCAGCTTCCGAAATGGTTTTGGCGAGATGGGACTGGCTATTAAAGGCACCCGAGCGGATTTCACTGCCGCCGGTGACGATCAGCAGGCCCGTGGTAGCATTCGCTTCGTCCAGCGTTCCAGCCACCATCAGACCGGCACATCCATAAGTGAAGGGCAAGCGGCTCATGCTGCCATCATTCCCATTGCAACCAGTGCGGCCAGCGCATCGGCCTGTTCCGGGTCTTCGCCCGGTTCGGAGCGCAGCCAAAGTCCGGAACCGCCGATTTCTGTCTGATCGATTACTGCCTGTTGGCTGTCCCTGTTCGCAACGGCGGATTCAAGTTCCGCGAACATTTTTGCGCCAATTGTCCATCCGGCAAGGTCGATACCCTTCTGGCGGGCGCTGACCGACAATTCGTCGATTTTCTCGGTCACACCAGATTCCCGCGAGGAGATTGTTCGCGCGCGCAGCAGCGAGCGAAGTATCTTGCTGCCGGTGGTGGGGGCAAAGCGCCAGCCGGGGAGGCCCGCAGGCGCGAGCAGAGTCCCGCCGCGGATTGCGAGCACATGGGTCGCCCCGAAATGCCTGGCGGCCGCCTTGGCTCCATCGCGCCAATTGCTCAGCGCCTGTTGTTCCGGCGGCTGAATGCTTTCATTACAGCCGGGCATATCGGGCATGAATGAATCGATGCCTGACAGATCAAGCCGGTGCAGCACTTCCACCGTTTGGCGGCGCAGCTTGTTGGCCTCGTCGAACAAGGCAGGCAGGACCAGCAAGCGTTTCTCGCGCCCGCCGTCAAAGCCGAACGCCATCTCCGCAGCATGCCCCCCATCGGGTAGGGGGCAGTCCCAGCTGGTGTAACGCCGATTGGTCAGTTTGAGCTATCCGGTGCAATCGTGTCGATGACGGTCTTGCCCTCAGCAAAGGCCAGCAATCCGCCATAGGTTTCCAGCATTTCACCGTCCACATCATCGTCTTCGATAATGATTTCGAGCCGGTCTTCCATTTCGGTAAAGAGGGTGGCGACTGCCATGGAATCAAGCTCAGGCAGATGACCGAACAGGCCGGTTTCGCCGGTAAATTCTGCCACCAATTCGGCTTCCAGCGCAAGCACGTCGCGCAGAATGTCCCGCAGCAGCAGATCAACGACACTGCGGTCCGGCGCATGTGCCGAAACAAGCGCGGCCTCGTCGCCGGCTGCACGCAGGTTCTGGTCCACTGGCAAGGGGCTATTCACGGCCTCTTCGCGGGCGACGACCGGTTCCTTTGCAGGTTCGATTGTCATCTGGTGGAAATCCCCCTCCAATTGCGGGTTACCCGGTGGTAAGTTGTGCGCCCTTAGCTTTGCCGCAAAGCCCGCGCAACCCGTCCAGCCAATCTGCGGGCTAGCATCGGCCATGCTCGCCTCTGGCTGGTATCAAGGCAATCGAGCCGGAAACGCGGGCGATCTTCTTCCATCCAGTCTGCTTTATACGGGTCATTGCCCGTACCGAAATCGACCAGTGAAACTTTGTCCCGGTCGATCACATGCTCGAACAATGCCGCGCTCAGCGTGGTTCCGGCGGACAGCGGCTTGTATTCCTCCAGATGGGCGAGCTTGTGGATATAGGCCGTATCATTTTCGACCGTCCAGAATTGCGCGGCTACGGGCGTGCCCTCGTGCCGTGCGATTCCTAGCCTGAGACGTCCTGCCGCGCCTTCTTCCTGCGCAAACTGGCGCAGCAGAGCAGGGCTTCCTTCTTCTGGCTTCCAGCTGTTGGCATAGATATGCTCATAAGCGGCCCATACAGCGGGATCGAATCGGGTTAGAATTTCCACCTCGATCTTCTTGCCCTTGCGTTTCAGGGCGTTGCGCAGCTGGCCAGGGCGGGAGGCCCAATATTCGGCGAAACTGCGCCCGTTGACCGGGAGCACGTGATTGTGATCGCATTCGCTGCGTTCCACCCGCCAATCGGCATCGCGAAATGCCTGCTCCAGCAGAGTAGCCGTGCCGTCTTCGTCCGGCAGGGGCCACAGGGTCACACGGTGCGTATGGCGGCGCAGGTCCCTTGCAATCGCCAGCAACAGCGGCGCACAATCTGCTTCGCAGCGTGTGGCCGGACGCCAGATGAAACTGTACCAATTGGTCAGCGGTTCAAGGCCGCTGTCGGTGCTGGTGAGGGGAAATGCGACGCTTTCGCTCCCAAGGCGCGCCTCCACCAGCAGGGGCGATATGCCGCCGCTGGCCAGCAGGTCGAACCATTCAATCCGGTCGAACGGGCCCGGCGGGTTAGCTCCCGCAGGTGCAATCGTCCCTTGCAGAAATTTAACCGTGTCGTGATAGCTGACCGCAACCAACGATGAACTTCCTTTCCCGGAGCAACAATGCCGCCTGCGCAATACCCTGATATCAGACCGATTGACCACCTTGCCGAATGCGGCGGGGCGGGCGAACCGGCCCTGATATTGCGCGCCGCCACGCTTAGCCATGGGGAATTAAGAACCCGTGTCGCTGCGCTGGCTGCGTGGTTGCAGCACCGTGTACCGGAGCCCGGAGCGCGGGTTGCCAGCTGGGCGGCGAAGGGCAAATTGACCTGCCTGCTGCCGCTGGCTGCAGCGCGCGCCGGATTAGTCCATGTGCCGATCAATCCACTCCTGAAGCGCGCGCAAGCGGCGTATATCCTGGCTGATAGCGGATCGCAGATGTTGCTTGGTACGAAGGCGCGCCTTGCCTCGCTGGAAACAGGAGATTTGCCAGCCAATTGCACGATCCTGGACGAGGCGGAAGTGTGGGACGAGGTTTCCGCGCATGGGGATAGCCTGCCTCCTTCTAGCGCCAAGGCCGATGACCTTTGCGCCATCCTGTATACCAGCGGATCGACCGGGCGGCCAAAGGGGGTGATGCTCAGCCATGCCAATTTGTGGCTCGGTGCGGTCAGCGTGGCGGATTACCTCGGGCTGGCGGCGGATGATGTGAACCTGGCGGTGCTGCCGCTGTCGTTTGATTACGGCCAGAACCAGTTGCTAAGCACCTGGTTTGCGGGCGGGGCAGTGGTTCCGCTCGATTATCTGCTGCCGCGCGATGTGGTGAGGGCATGCGCGAAATATTCCGTGACGACATTGGCCGCCGTACCGCCCCTGTGGGTGCAATTGACCGAATTGGACTGGCCGGGCGAAGCAACGGCCTCGATGCGCCGCCTGACCAACAGCGGCGGCGCGTTGACCGAAGATCTGGTGCAAAAACTACGAGCGATATTTCCCGATGCACGGTTGTTTCCGATGTACGGCCTGACGGAGGCTTTCCGTTCGACCTATCTCGACCCGTTGCTGGTCGATAGTCACCCCACCTCGATGGGCCGGGCGATCCCGTTTGCGGAAATTCTGGTCATCAACGATGCGGGTGAAATTGCCGCGCCGGGCGAGGAAGGCGAACTCGTTCATTGCGGACCGCTGGTGGCGCAGGGATATTGGCAGGATGCCGACCGGACCGCCGAACGATTCAAGCCCGCGCCCGCAGCGTCCCAATATGGCGGCACCGCCGTTTGGTCGGGCGACCGGGTGATGCGGGCGGAGGACGGATTGCTGTATTTCGTCGGTCGCCGCGATGCGATGATCAAGAGCGCAGGCAACAGGATCAGCCCGCAAGAAGTGGAAGACGCCGCCCGCGAAACCGGGCTGGTGGCAGAAGCAGCTGCGCTGGGCGTGCCCGATCCGCGGCTGGGCCATGCGGTACATCTGGTCGTGCGCGCAAATCCCGCCGCTGGTGCGAACCGTGAAGACCTGTCAGAACAGCTGGCTAGGATGCTGGCCAAGGAATTGCCGAATTTCATGCAACCCAAAGTGATCCATTGGCGTGAAACGATGCCGCTTAATCCCAATGGCAAGATCGACCGGACGGCCCTGATGGCGGAGCTGGCGGCGTGAAACCGCTCGGCCCCATCCCGCCGGGCTTCGAAGCTATCGGCGGCGAGCTGGCGATTGGTGGCCATACCGCGAGCGCGCTGGCGGCAAATGCCGGGACGACTCCGCTGTTCGTATATTCGAGCGACATGCTGGAACGCCGCGTCGCGGAATTGCGCGCGGCCATGCCGGACCGGCTGGGCATCAATTACGCGATCAAGGCTAATCCGTTTGCGCCACTGTTGGAGTTGATGTCCGGCCTGGTTGACGGGTTCGACATCGCTTCGGGCGGCGAACTGGCAATCGCGCAGGCGCTAGGAATCGATACGGCGCGGATCAGCTTTGCCGGTCCGGGCAAACGCGATGCGGAGCTGGAAGCAGCGATTGCCGCAGGCGTGACATTGAATGTCGAATCAGAGGGCGAATTGTGCCGCGCGCTGGCTAAAGGCGAGCGCATCGGGACCACGCCGAAACTGGCTCTGCGGGTCAATCCCGACTTTGAACTGCGCGGGTCGGGTATGAAAATGGGCGGCGGTGCCAAGCCGTTCGGGATTGACCAGGAACAGGTACCTGCGCTCGCGAAGGAATTGATTGCGGCGGGTGCGCAGTGGCGCGGGCTGCATATCTTCACCGGTAGCCAGTCGCTCGACACAGGGGCGATTATCGAGGCCCAGGGCAATGTCCTAACCTTGGCAGATCACCTGGCGCAGGCGATCGGGATGCCGGTGCCCAAGCTCAACATGGGCGGCGGGTTCGGCGTGCCGTATTTTGGCAATGATAAACCGGTTGACCTTTCGGCAATCGGCGCGGCGTTGCACGAACGCTTTGCTGGTTTGCCTGAAAGCTTGGTTGAAACGGAACTTTGCATTGAACTCGGGCGATATCTGGTGGGCGAGGCGGGCGTTTATCTGACCCGGATTGTCGACCGCAAGACCAGCCACGGCGAGACATATCTGGTAACCGATGGCGGATTGCATCACCAGCTCGCGGCATCGGGCAATTTCGGCACCGTGGTACGGCGCAATTATCCGGTGGCGATTGCGATGCGTTTTTCCGCCGAACCCGATGAAGAGGTTAACGTCGTCGGATGCCTGTGCACCCCGCTCGACCGGTTGGCGGACAAGGCGCTGTTGCCGCATGCCGATGTCGGTGATCTGGTCGCGGTATTCTGCGCCGGGGCTTACGGCGCCACGGCGTCACCGGCTGCATTTCTGGGACAAGGCCCGGCAGCCGAGCTGCTGGTTTAACCTTTGACCCTGCGCTGTCCCGGTTTGGGAGCGGGCGCGTAAAAGCCCGCACGAACCCGATAATACTAACGGTATATTCACCCTTTTTAGCGAGGATGCTTGTCTGACCCGTAGGCGCGGAATGTCGGGTAGCTCCCGTGTTCCGCTTGTTCGCCTGCACCACAGGCAAGGATGCGCATCGATGCCGAGTACCAAATTTCCCCGATTGCTGGCTAGTAGTGCCATTCTATCACTCGCCCTGTCTGGCTGTGCGGCCGGGGGAGGCACACAGCTGCCGCCTGCGTCCTTCGTGGCGATGCAGGAAGGGCCGGGCGAGGAATATATCATCGGTCCGCTCGATGAACTGACCATCCATGTATGGCGCAATCCCGAGCTGGGTGCGGAGAAAATCCAGGTCCGCCCCGATGGCAGGGTTACCACGCCGCTGGTCACCGATATGCCCGCTGTGGGCAAGACCCCGTCCATGCTGGCGCAGGATATTCGCCTGCAATTGTCGCAATACATCGAAGAACCGCTGGTTTCGGTCATGGTCAACAAATTCGCAGGTACTTTTAGCCAGCAGATCCGTGTTGTCGGAGCGACTGAAAAGCCAGCCTCCATTCCTTATCGCGCCAACATGACCGTACTCGACGCGATGATCGCGGTGGGCGGATTGTCCGAATTTGCCGCGGGTAACCGGGCCAAGCTGATCCGCTTCGACAAGCAGGCGGGCAGCCAGAAGGAATATGCGCTGCGGTTGGGCGACCTGCTCAAAAAGGGCAGCAGCGAAGCCAATGTGATGTTGATGCCGGGCGATGTGATCATCATCCCGGAAAGCATGTTCTGAGAGACTGGCCCAGGCAATGAACGAAGTCTTCGAAGAACTCAGGGCCGCAGCCCACTCGGTCTGGCACCGCAAGTGGCTGGCGCTCGCCATCGCCTGGGGGGTGTGCATCCTGGGTTGGCTGGTGGTCGCGATGATCCCCAATTCCTACGAATCGCAGGCGCGCATTTATGTCCAGCTGGACGACGTGTTCAGCAAGCAGATCGGCATTCAGGGTGAAGGCGAACGTGATATCAACCGCGTGCGCCAGACCCTGTCGAGCTCGGTCAATCTGGAAAAGGTGATCCGTTCGACCAAGCTGGGCGAAGGCATCACCAGCCAGCGCGCGATGGATAGCGCCATTGCCACGCTGACCAAGAATGTGACGATCAAGAGCGAAGAGAACAATCTGTTCGAACTGACCGCGAAGGTTGGCAACAGCGACCTGTCCGACAGCGAAAATGCCGCGCTGGCACAAGACGTGATCCAGAAACTGATCGACATCTTCCGCGAGGAAAACATTGCGGGTGACCGGGGCGATGTGGCTGAAACCATTGTGTTTCTCGACCAGCAACTGGAGCTGCGCAAACGCGATCTGGAAGCGGCCGAGCAGAAGCGTCTGGTCTTCGAAGCGCAGAACCCCGAGCTGATCGGCGGCAGCGATGCCCTGTCGGCCAAATTGCAGAACCTGCGCAGTGAAACGCGCGGCGTCGATGCCGATCTGGCCGCTGCGCAAAGCGCGCTGGCGGCAATTAACGGCCAATTGGCCGGCACGCCCCGGACCCTCTCCGGACCGGGCGAAGCTGGCGGCGCGCGCGGCGCGCTGATGCAGGTCCAGTCCCAACTTGCCACGGCGCAGGCGAAGGGCCTGACCGATAGCCATCCCGACATTATCGCGCTCAAACGCCAGGTCGCCTTGCTGCAAAAACAGTCAGCCAATGAAGGTCCGAATGCCAGCGGAACCCCCAATCCTGCGTATAGCTCGATGGTTTCCATCCGGGCTGAGCGCGAAGCGAATGTCCAGTCGCTGGTGGCGCGCAAGGCCGCTTTGCAGTCCGAGTTGTCATCGCTGACCGCCAATCAGGCGAGCGAGCCTGCAGCGGCGGCGGAAGCCAACCGGATCAGCCGCGATTACGAAGTCCTGCGCAAGAGCTATGACGAATTGCTGAAGGACCGCGAGCAGCTGAAACTGCGCGGCGATGCCGCCAGTGAACGCAGCTCGTTCAAATTCGAAGTAATCGATCCGCCCACCACGCCGCGTATACCCGCTGCGCCCAATCGGCCCTTGCTGCTGATCGGTGTGCTGATTGCCGGGATCGGCGCAGGGATCGGCGGGGCTTTCGTGATTGGTCATTTGCGATCGACCTTTGCCACGACAGCCAAAATGCAGCGTTCCATCGGCCTGCCGGTGCTGGGCGCGATTTCAACATCGCTGACCGATGCAGCACGCGAAGTGCAGCGCAGGGGAATACGGAAATTCACGGCCGGTTCTGCGGCATTGGGCGGACTTACCGTGATCCTGATCGTGGTGGAATTCGTCCAGCGCGGAATGGTGGCGTGAGGGGCAGGATATGACTGAACATAGAAAAATCCCTGTACCTGGTTCAAAATCGGGCGCGCCGGGCAACAAGCCCGAGCGCGGGACTTCATCGCTGTTCGAGCGGGCAAGCGGCACGTTCGGGCTGGACCCGTTCAAGGCCCCTCCGGTTCCGCGCAAGCTGGCCGATCCGCCAATGAAACGTGCACGCGTTCGCCAGCAGCCAGCCGAAGCTGAGCCCGCTGCTGGACCAGAGGCGACCCCTGCGCCGCCCACTGCGCCGACCGCATCGGTGGCCGTTCTGCCTTCCGAAGTCACCATCGACACCGATGTCGGCGGCGTCAAATTGTCGGGGACGCGCCATCCTGTCGACCGTGAACATCTACGCGACCAGGGCATGATCGTGCCGGAAGGTGCGGTCACTGCACTGATTGAGGAATTCCGCATCGTAAAGCGGCAGATCCTGTCCGCTGCGCGCGAACGCGGCACTGCCAAATCGCGCCGTGTGCTGATCTGTTCGCCGCTTCCGGGCGAAGGCAAGACCTTCTGTGCCACCAATCTCGCCATCGCCATGGCGGCAGAGCGTGACAGCGAAGTGCTGCTGGTCGATGCCGATTTCGCCAAGCCGTCGATCCTTTCCACTCTTGGGCTGCCCAAGGCGCCGGGCCTGATGGATTGCCTCGCCGATCCTTCGCTGAAGCCGGAAAACCTGGTGATCGGGACCGATATTCCCGGCCTGTGGGTCCTGCCAGCGGGCAACCAGACCGCCTATGACAGCGAATATCTCAGCAGCAGCCGGACATCTGAAGTCATGGACCGGCTGACTGTCGGCGCGCCCAACCGGATCGTCATTTTCGACAGCCCGCCCGCGCTTTCGGCCTCGCCCGCAGCAGAGCTGGCCAAACATGTGGGGCAGGCGGTGTTGGTCGCCCGGGCCGACAGTTCGGGTCAGAGCGCGCTGGAGGATGCAATCCAGCTGCTGTCCGCCTGCGCGGACATCAAGCTCCTGTTGAATGCCACAAATTTCAGCCCGAGCGGCCGGAAATTTGGCTCCTATTACGGTTACGAGGGGTAACCACCCATGCGGCACCAGACACTCCTGAGCATGTGCGCGATCGCCGCATTCTGCCTGCCCGGCGCGGGCCTCGCACAAGATTCCAGCTATGGCGAGGATGGCGGAGATGCGCGCAGCGAGGGCAGCGAAAGCGGCAGCCGCAGCGAACGCGGCGTCCAGATCAGTCCCTATATCGAGGCATCGCAAATCGTCGTGGCAGAACTGTCGCCCGGTGATGATGTGGTCACATTTTCGCAAATCGCGGTGGGCGTCGATGCGTCGGTCACTGGCCGCAACAATGGTGGTTCGGTCTCGGTGCGCTACGAACGCACGATCGGCTATGACGACAATTCTGCAGATTCCGGCACCTTGACTGGCGTTGCACGCGGCTATGCGACCATCGTACCCAATGCGCTGACAATCGAAGCGGGCGGATTGGCGGCTCGCACGCGGGTGGATGCCAATGGCGCCAGCACTCTGGGCGCGCTGGCCGGGGACGGTGCAACAAGCACGATCTATTCCGCCTTTGCAGGGCCTACCGTGCACACCAGCGCGGGCGATGTGGAAATCAATGCAAACTACCGCATTGGCTATACCAAGGTAGACACGCCGGACACATTCTTGACTGTCGGCGGCGCAGTTCCGGTGGATGCGTTCGACGACAGCCTGTCACAATCTGCGGCGTTCCATGTCGGGGCCCGCCCGGGTGCGCCTTTACCGGTCGGTTTGGGTATCGGCGGCGGCTATAATCAGGAAGATATTTCCAATTTCGACCAGCGTCTCCGCGATGCCCATATTCGTGCGGACGTAACCGTCCCGGTCAGCCAGAGCTTGGCGCTGGTCGCCGGTGTGGGTTATGAAGATGTCGAGATTTCCAGCCGCGATGCGCTGCTCGATTCCAACGGCGATCCCGTGATCGGCAGTGATGGCCGGATCGTGACTGATACCAGTCAGCCGCGCCAATTGGCATACGACGTATCGGGCCTGATCTGGGATGTCGGCGTTGTCTGGCGGCCAAGTACGCGTACTTCGCTGGAGGCGCATGTCGGCCGCCGATACGATTCGACCAGCTATTACGGTACCTTCTCGTGGGCGCCCAGCAGCCGCACCGGGGTGAGCGTTTCGGTCTATGATGCGATTTCCGGCTTTGGCAGCCAGCTCAATAATTCACTCGCCAATCTGCCGGTCCAGTTTGCCGCCACGCGCAATGCAGTGACCGGTGATTTAAGCGGCTGTGTCGCGGCCACCGAAGGCAACAATTGCCTGGGCGGCGTGCTTGGTTCGGTCCGGTCCGCCACCTATCGTTCGCGCGGGATCGCGGCGAGCTATTCGGTCAATTTTGGCCGGGCCAATGCCGGCGTTGGTGCTGGGTATGACCGCCGCACTTTCATTGCCGCTCCGGGCACGATCCTGGCAGCAGCGAACGGATTGCAGGACGAGAATTACTGGGTCGCATTCTACCTCGACGGGGAACTGGGCAGCAATGCCAGCTTCTCCGCCAACACCTACGCCAATTGGCTTGATAGCGGGTTTGACAGCACTGGCGACGTTCTCGCTCTGGGTGCATCGGCTGCCTATCGCCGCCAGCTGTTTGGCGGGTTGTCCGCCCGGGCCGCGCTCGCGCTGGACCATCTCGACAGCAGTGAGGCCAATCAGGACTACACGGCAGCCTCGGCCCTGGTGGGCCTGCGATACGATTTTTGAGCTTGGGAGCTACACATGTTCGATGAATTCTATGGCCTGACGGGGCGCCCGTTCCAGCTGACGCCGGACCCGAGCTTCTATTTCGAAAGCGCGACGCACCGCAAGGCTCTGTCCTATCTCGGTTACGGCATGGCGCAGGGTGAAGGCTTCATCGTCATCACCGGCGAAGTTGGCGCGGGCAAGAGCACGCTGGTCGCGCATCTGATGCAGAAGATCGATCTCGAACGGATGACTGTGGGCCAGGTGGTCACCAGCAATCTGGACGGCGAGGAACTGGTCCATGTCGCGGCCAACAGCTTCGGGCTGGATATTGCCGGGCATGACAAGGCCGCCGCGCTGAGCGCAATCGAAGCGTTCCTGCATGCCGAAGCGCGCGAGGGGCGCCGCTGCCTGCTGGTGGTGGACGAATCGCAGAACCTGTCGGTTGAGGCGCTGGAAGAATTGCGCATGCTGTCAAACTTCCAGCTGGGCGCGCATCCGCTGCTGCAATTGTTGCTGCTGGGCCAGCCGGAATTCCGCAAGGTTTTGGCCGAGCACGCCGATCTTGAACAATTGCGCCAGCGCGTGATCGCCTCGCACCATCTCGAAGCGATGGAGATCGGCGAAGTGGAACCCTACATCAAACACCGGCTCGAATGTGTCGGTTGGGAAGGGAATCCGGAATTCGATGACGGCTTGTTTGCCGAAATCCATGCCGCGACCGGCGGTATTCCGCGCCGGGTCAACCAGGTGGCGACGCGGCTACTCTTGCTTGGTGCTGTAGAACAAACCGGTGAGATCGACAGCAAAATGCTTGCATCGGTGCTGGACGAAATGGCCAGCGATAATGCGTTCTCCAGCGATGCGGGGGATACAAAGTCCGATGTTCGCGCGGTGCCCGCTGTCGGTCCGGTGAAGCATGCTGTTCGTTCAGGCGAGCCAGTTTCGTATGCGGCCCCGGAAATCACCTCAGAGATGCTGGCAGGAATGCTGGCCGAGCGGGACGCGCAGATCGCCGAATTGCAGCAGGCGGTCGTCGAACTCGCGGGCGCTGATCACGGCGAGAAAACGGCTGAACACACCCACGAACTCAAAGCCCGTTTCGAAGAGCGGATGGAAAAGATGCAGGCGCGGCTCGAAGAACAGGAACGCACCGTGCGCCATGTCCTCACCATGCTGATCGAATGGATCGAAAGCGGTGAAAAACCGCGCGAAGCAGCCTGAGGAAGTTACCCCGATGGCTCACCAGCTAAATCTTTTGGACCAAGTTCACGGCGCCGAGCCGATCATCAACGGTCTCTCGGTCGATGTCGAAGACTGGTTCCAGGTCGGCGCGTTCGAAAATGTGATCGATCGCGGCGATTGGGACGGGCTGTCCATGCGAGTTGAGGACAATGTACTGCGCATTCTCGACCTGTTTGCGGAAGCCGAGGTCAAGGCGACGTTCTTCACGCTGGGCTGGGTGGCGCGGCGGCATGGCCCTTTGATGCGGCGGATCGTCGAGGCCGGGCACGAGTTGGCCAGCCACGGATATGACCACGCCAGGGTTTTCAACTTCACGCGCAAGGAATTCGGTGAGGATCTGCGCAAGGCCCGCGAAATCCTGGAGGATGCCGGCGGGACCCGCATTACCGGGTACCGCGCACCGAGTTTCTCCATCGATAGCCGCACGCCGTGGGCTTATATGGAACTGGCAGACCAGGGCTATGTCTATTCATCCAGCGTCGCCCCGGTGACGCATGACCATTATGGCTGGCGGCAGGCTCCGCGCTTTGCCTTCAAGCCGCTGCCGTGGTCGGATCTGGTGGAAATTCCGGTGACGACGGCGATGCTGGGCGGCAAGCGACTGGCAGCGGGCGGGGGCGGATTTTTCCGCGTGCTGCCTTACGCATTTTCGCGCTGGGCAATCCGGCAGGTCAACCGCACGGATGAACGTCCAGCGGTATTCTATTTCCACCCGTGGGAGATCGATCCCGATCAGCCGCGGGTACCGGGTGCGCCGATGAAATCACGGCTGCGGCATTATACCAATCTGGACAAAATGGCGCCGAAGCTGCGCGAGTTGGTCCATGATTTCAGCTGGGGCCGGATGGACTTGCTGGCCTATCGTGAAGGCCGCAGTGCGCCCGGATTGGTGCTGGAAGACACACACACTGATGTCCTGGCAGATGCCCGCGCGCTGTCTGATCGGCTGCACGCATGAATGCGCCGTTTCCCTTGTCGGCTGAAAACATCGCAATCGCCGACCTGCGCGATCTAGGGGAATGCGTGCGGGTGGAAGGGTTTGTCGCGGATGCTGGGGGAACACCGTTTCACCGGCCCGCATGGCTGCGCGCTGTAGAACGCGGCACTGGCCAGCGGGCGACCGGATTGGTGGCGGAAAAGGCCGGGCAGGTTACAGGGTGGCTGCCGCTGACCGAAGTGCACTCGCCGATCTTCGGACGCGCGCTGGTGTCGAGCGGCTTTGCCGTTGGCGGCGGTGTCCTGGCGGCGAATGATCGTACCGTAATTGCGCTATGCCGCCGTGCAGAGGAATTGGCCGAGCGTCTGTCCTGCCAGACAATTGAACTGCGCGGCGGAGTCCTGCCAGACGGTTGGGACATTACCACCATCAGCCATTGCGGCTTCGTGACCAATCTTGCGGCTGATGAAGAGGCGCAATTGCTGGCGATCCCGCGCAAGCAACGCGCGGAGATTCGCAAGGGTCTGAAGCTGGAACTGACCAGTGAAACCGGCCGCAGCAAAGCAGACCGGGAGGCGCATTACGCCGTCTATGCCGAAAGCGTGCGGAACCTGGGCACGCCGGTATTCCCGCGATCACTGTTCGATGCCGTGCTCGATGCATTCGGGGACGATGCCGATATCCTGACCATCCGCCACGAAGGCGCGCCCGTGGCGAGCGTGCTTTCGCTGTACCATGATGGCGCAGTGATGCCCTATTGGGGCGGCGGGACCTTTGCTGCACGCCATTTGCGCGCCAATGAAGTGATGTATTTCCAGCTGATGCTGCACGCCGTGAGGCGGGGCTGCACCCGGTTCGATTTCGGGCGTTCGAAAACCGGTGGCGGGCCATACAATTACAAGAAGAACTGGGGTTTCGATCCGCAGGCGCTGGCCTATGCCAGCTGGGCCGCGCCGGGGACGCAAAAACGCAATATCGATCCCACCAGCGATACCTATTCCGCGCGGGTCGAACTATGGAAGCGTTTGCCGCTGCCGATTGCCAACCGGTTGGGTCCGTTGATCGCCAAGGGGCTGGGCTGATGGGCGAGATCCTGTTCCTGGCGCACCGGATCCCCTTCCTGCCCGACCGGGGTGACAAGATCCGCTCGCATCATTTGCTGAAAGCGCTGGCAAATCTCGCACAGGTCCATGTCGGCTGTTTTGCCGATACTGACGGAGATATCGCGCATGAACCCTTGCTTGCGGAAATATCCGCCAGTCACCGCCTGATCCGCCGCAGAAAGTCCATGGCGAGGGCCGGGATCGAAGCGCTGGTCGCCCGCAAGCCGGTGAGCATGACGGCCTTTGACCATATGGGCCTGCATGGCTGGGTCCGCGATACGCTGGCCGCGAACCCGATCGATACGATTTTCGTCTTTTCGGGCCAGATGGG
Organism: Allopontixanthobacter sp.; assembly: GCA_041552775.1. Lineage (GTDB taxonomy): Bacteria > Pseudomonadota > Alphaproteobacteria > Sphingomonadales > Sphingomonadaceae > Allopontixanthobacter. The sequence continues at coordinate 71,479 of JBFEKH010000001.1, read as the reverse complement.
CCAATATGTGCCCGATGATTTTACAGGCCGGGTCGTGATCGACCTGTGCGATGTCGATTCCGCGAAGTTCGAAAGCTATGCCCGGTCGGGTAGCTTCCCGCGCAATTGGATCGATGCGCGCGAAGGTATCCTGCTCGCGGCTGAGGAAGCCCGGTTGGCTGCTCGGGCGGACCGGACACTGTTGGTCAGTCCAGCGGAGGCGGCGCTGTTTCGATCGCGCATTCCGGCCAGCCTTGCCGATGATGCCATCGCATTATGCAACGGCATCGACGCGGATTTCTTTGATCCGCAGTCCGTGCAGCCGCATCCTGATCTGGCCCGCGCGACTGGACCGCAGTTCGTGTTCACCGGCCAGATGGATTACGCGCCCAATGTCGCCGCTGCACAGCGGGTGATCGGGCGGTTGCTGCCTGAAATTCGCAAATTTCATCCCGGTGCCGCGTTCCATGTCGTCGGCCGTGCGCCGGTGCCGAAATTGATGGCTCAGGATGGACAGGGCGGCGTACGTGTTTGGGGCGAAGTACCCGATGTGCGGCCATTCCTGGCCGCCGCGGACATTGTTATTGCGCCGCTGGAAATCGCTCGCGGCGTGCAGAACAAGGTCCTCGAAGCCATGGCGATGGCGCGGCCCGTGCTGCTGACACCCGAAGCGGCGACCGGTATTGATGCCGAGGACCGCGTTCATTTCGCGGTCGAAGCCACCGACGATGCGCTGGTCACCCGCGCGCTGGCATTGATCAAGCAAAGCGCGCCCACCGCGCTGATGGCGGCCAGTGCGCGGCACTATGTTGTCGATCACCAGAGCTGGCCTGCGATGCTCGCGCATCTCGGGCCGATTATCGGCAAGCATGGTGCCAATTCCAATGCAGGCAGGCGCGATGCCGCGTGAAGCCTCGCTCGGTAACTTGCGCAATGCCGCATTGCTGAGCCGCATTCCGCAGGCCTGGCGCTTTCCGCTGGCCAGGCTCGCGCTGGCATGGGCGGGTCTGATCGGCCTGACACTGCATGACTGGGCGACGATGGCGGACAAATGGTGGAACATTTCCACCTATAACCACGTGCTGTTCGTGCCGGCCATTGGCGGTTGGCTAGTCTGGGTTCGCCGCGCAGAACTGGCACGCCTTACGCCTGCGCCGTGGTGGCCGGGCATGGTTGCCATCGCCGGATCGCTGTTCCTGTGGCTGCTCGGCACGATTGCCGGGGTCAATTCCGCCAGCCAGCTGGGCGCGGTTGCGATGCTGCAGGCCAGCATCCTGACGTTGCTCGGACCGCGGGTGTCTGCCGCGATCTTGTTCCCGCTTGGCTTCATGCTGTTTCTTGTTCCGTTCGGCGATGAACTGGTACCCGGGTTGCAGATGATGACCGCCAAGCTGGTTATCGCGCTAACCCATTTGAGCGGTATTCCCGCCGTGATCGAGGGCGTGTTCATTGACACTCCCGCCGGGCTGTTTGAGGTTGCCGAGGCCTGTTCCGGGGTCAAATTCCTGGTCGCGATGATTGCGCTGGGGGCCTTGGTGGCACATACCTGTTTTCGGAGTTGGAAACGGCGAGTACTGTTCCTTGCCGCCGCCGTTATCCTGCCGATCCTGGCCAATGGCGTGCGGGCGTGGGGCACGATCTTTATCGCGCAAAGCCAGGGCGTGGAATTCGCCGTTGGGTTCGATCACATATTCTACGGCTGGATTTTCTTTGCGCTGGTGGTGTTCATATTGCTGGCTGCGGCATGGCGCTGGTTTGACCGTTCGCCCGATGATCTGGGTCCGGATATCGCCGCGCTGGAACGCTCGCCAATGCTGGCCGCATTGTCGAACCTGACCATGCGCGGCAACCGGGCGCTGGGCGGGATATTGGGTCTCGGACTGGTGTTTTCGTTGTGGGGCGTGTGGGCTTCCGGTGTGGAGGCGAATGTTCCCGAACAGATTTCCCTTCCCAGTGTATCCGGCTGGAAACTGGTCGATTATGCTCCCAACGCTGCATGGGAACCCCGGGCATCAGGCGCGGAGCATCGCCTTCTGGGCCGGTACCGCAATGGCACCGGGCAGGAAGTCGACGTTTTCATCGCGGTTTATTCGGGGCAGGGGGATGGCCGCGAAGCCAGCGCATTTGGCGAAGGTGCCTTGACCCCCGACACACCGTGGCGCTGGCTGGAACCGGGTCTATCCAATGCCGGGGCGCAGGCCGATTATCTGCTTGCGTTCGGACAGGTCAAACGGCTGGCTGAAACATCCTACCGCACCGGAACGCTCACCACCGGAAGCACCGTCCGGCTGAAACTGGCGACGATGCAGAACCGGTTGCTGCTCCGGGGCGAACCGACCATCCTGGCCATTCTTTCCGCCGAACAGGTCGAAGGCCGGAACGCCGCAGACTCCATCGCCGTATTTCGCAAGGATATCGGCGATGAAGGCGAATGGATGGACCGTATCGCCGGACTTCGTTAGAGCGCGGCCATGTGCGGAATTGCTGGTATTTTCCATTATGAGACGCCCAAGCCAGTCGATCCAGTGCGGGTCGAACGGATGTGCGATGCAATTGCCCATCGCGGCCCCGATGGCGCCGGTGTGTGGACGGCACCGGGCGTAGGGCTGGGTCACCGCCGCCTGTCGATCATCGACCTTGAAGGCTCCCCCCAGCCGATGCATTCTGCTGATGGCCGCGCGGTTATCGTGTTCAATGGCGAGATTTACAATTTCGGCGAATTACGGCGCGAACTTGCCGCGATGGGCGCGCAGTTCAATACCGAGGGTGACACGGAAGTCATCCTGGCTGCATACCAGAAATGGGGCGTAAAATGCCTCGACCGGCTGCACGGCATGTTCGCTTTTGCGCTGTATGACCGCGAAACGCGTGAACTGTTCCTGGGGCGCGACCGGATGGGGGTAAAGCCGCTGTTCACCGCGCGGCTGAGCGATGGCAGCATCGCCTTTGCCTCCGAACTGAAAGGCTTGCTAGCGCATCCATTGCTGCGGCGGGAAGCCGATCCTCTAGCGGTGGAGGATTACCTCACCTGGGGATATGTGCCCGATCACCGGTCCTTCCTGAAGGGCGTCGAGAAACTGCCCTCCGGACATTACCGGTTGCTCAAACATGGCACTCCGCCGCCCGCGCCGGTGCAGTGGTGGGACGTCAGCTTTGCCAAGCGGGCCAAGGGCTCGACCGCCGATTTGTCCGCCGAATTGCTGCATCATCTGCGCAATGGCGTAACTTCGCGGATGATTTCGGACGTGCCGCTGGGCGCTTTCCTGTCAGGCGGGGTCGATAGTTCCAGCGTCGTTGCCCTGATGGCTGAGGCAAGCCGCGAACCGGTGCGAACCTGTTCCATCGGCTTCGACGTGGCTGCACTAGATGAAACCGGATACGCCGAGCAGGTGGCGCAGATGTTTGGCACCGATCACCGCAGCCGGATGGTCGATCCCGATGATTTCAGCGCGATTGATCGGATTGCGGGAATTTTCGATGAGCCGTTCGCCGATGCCTCCGCCTTGCCGACATTGCGGGTGTGTGAACTAGCGCGGGAGAATGTCACAGTGGCCCTGTCAGGTGACGGGGCGGACGAGGCGTTTGCCGGTTACCGCCGCCAGGTGTTTCACGCACGTGAGGAACAGGCGAGGGCAGTGCTACCTTCGTTCCTGCGCGCGCAGATGTTTGGAACTCTTGGAAAGATATGGCCCAAAGCCGATTGGGCGCCGCAGGTGTTCCGGGCGAAATCTACGCTATTGGCGCTCGCTGCCAGCGGCGAGGAAGGATATGCGCGGGGCCTCTCCGTCATTCCGCCTGAATTACGTCAGGCGCTTTATTCCGATGCCTTCCTGAAGGTCCGAGGCGATTACCGTGCAGAAGATCCACTGATCAAGATGATGCGTGATGCCCCGGCCCGTTCGGGACTGGACCGCGCGCAATATGCCGACATGAAATTCTGGCTCCCCGGCGATATCCTGACCAAGGTTGATCGGACCAGTATGGCCGTTGGGCTGGAAGCGCGCGAGCCGCTGCTCGATCACCGGTTGATCGAATTCGCTGCCACATTGCCGCACCGCGAACGCATCCGCGGACGGCAAGGCAAATGGCTGCTCAAACATACGATGGAACGGCACTTGCCGGACAATATTCTCTACCGCCAGAAACAGGGATTCGTGACCCCGTTGGCCCAGTGGCTGCGCGGACCATTGGCAGGACAGGCCCGCGCGATTGGCTCCAGCGCGGCGTTGGCGCGCACCGGATGGTTTGATTCGAAACGCCTTTCAGCCCTGGCCGAAGAGCATATCTCGGGACGGAGCGACCACGCCCGATTATTGTGGCAATTACTTATGCTGGACCGGGCAGTGGAAAATCTTGGTTTATCCGCTTGACCCCTCCCTAGGCTGCTCATGGCCGACCATCTTTTGGCCTGAAGCGGGACATGTCGCTGTTTGACCTCGGAATTATTTGATTGCCAAGCAAGTATCTAGCAGCCTAGATTCATGCAAGAAGAAGAAAAGTTCATATGTTACAGTGCTGAGGGGTCGCAAATCCCAGTTAGGCAGCGCGCTTTAGGGGGGCAACTGAAGACAATGGATAGCAGTGCAAATTCCATAATGAGTTTCGGTAGCGGCGGCGATGATCTTGTTGCGGAAAGCGCAGTTCATGCTGCGATCCCGGAAGAATTGCTGGCGCTTGGTGAGCTGGATGTCCTCTACGACGATGAATTCGAAGTCTTGTGGAGCTACATGCGGCCGGACGGCCGGCCCAGTTTCACACCGAACATGCTGGCCGATTTCGAGAGCTGGCAACGCCTGATTTCGGAAGGCTTCGGTCACGGGAAGGTGCCACTGCGGTACCTGGTTCTGGGCAGCCGGGCGCCGGGAGTGTTCTGTTTCGGCGGTGATCTCAAATTGTTCCATAAATTGATCGCCGAGCGAGACCGCGCAGGCCTGGTGCATTACGGCCATCGCTGCTGTGAAATCCTGCATCGGAATATCCAGACACTGGACATTCCGATGCTCACCATCGGTCTCGTCGAAGGCGCTGCACTTGGCGGCGGTTTTGAAGCGTTGCTGTCGTTCGATTACATCATCGCCGAACGCGGCGCAACCTTCGGTCTGCCCGAAGTCATGTTCGGCCTGTTCCCCGGGATGGGCGCACATGCCTTGCTGACCCGCAAGCTGGGCAGTGCGATGGCGGACCGGCTGATCGTATCCAACAAGACCTATACGGCTGAAGCGATGTACGATCTCGGCATCGTCCATCAGCTGGCTGAAAATGGCGACGGGCTGAATGCCACCCGCGAATTCATCAAAAAATCCGATCGCCGCCATGCCGGGCTGGTAAATTCGCGCAGGGCGACAAAAGCAGTGTGGAATCTGGAGCTGAGCGAGCTCAACCGGATCACCGAGTTGTGGGCCGATGCCGCTCTGCAACTACGCGAACAGGACCTCAAAGTGATGACCCGGTTGGCGGCGGCGCAGCAAAGACTTGCCGACGCCGCCTAGTTTTTTGGGCCTGATATGATGGTGTCCGCGCCTTAGCGGGCGTCTACCATCACCAGTTCGGCGTCTTCAATCGCTTCCACGGTAATGTCGGTTTCACCCGTGATGGCAATCCCATCGCGCGGCTGTGCCTCTACGCCGTTGACACGGATCCTGCCAGCGGGGGCAACCAGATATTGGTGACGCGCGGGATCGGCGGAATAGGTTGCGCTGTCCCCCGCCGCCAAAGTGGCCGCGACGATCTTGGCATCGGCGCGGATCGTTAGTGCGCCGTCAGTTTCCGGATTCCCGCTGGCGAGAACTTCCCACTGTCCGGCGCGTTCGCCGCGCGGGAATTCGCGCTGTCCCCATGACGGCGCGCCGCCGACCTGATCCGGGATAATCCAGATCTGGAACAGTGTGGTCGCTTCGTCCTCGACATTGTATTCCGCGTGGGTGATCCCGCTGCCGGCGCTCATCACCTGCACGTCGCCTGCACCCGTCCGGCCCATATTGCCGAGAGAATCCTTGTGGGTGATCGCGCCGCTTCGGACGAAGGTCACGATTTCCATATTGTCGTGCGCATGCGGTGGAAAGCCGCTGTGCGCTGCGATTGTATCATCATTCCAGACGCGTATTTGCCCCCAATGGACCCGATCCGGATCATGATAGGACGCAAAACTGAAGTGGTGGCGGGCATCGAGCCAGCCATGGTCTGCTGCCCCGAGTGAGGCAAAAGGCCTGATATCGATCATCATATTTTCCTGCATCGGCGGGATGTTATCGCCGGAACTGCACCCAATTTGGGTGGGCGGCGGAGGGTTTCAACCCTCGGCGCCGTGACCCAGCGCCATGTATTCCGCGCTCTGCATCTCCATCAACCGGCTGGCCGTACGTTCGAATTCGAAACTGCCGTCACCAAACTGGTATAGTTCGGCTGGTTCGGCAGCAGCGGATGCAAATAGCTTGACCCGGTATTCATATAGCGCATCGATCAAGGTCACGAAACGCGCAGCTTCATTTCGGTCATCGGGCCCCAGCACCGGAATGCCGACGATGATTACCGTGTGATAGGTCTGGGCAATGGCGAGGTAATCCGCCGCCCCGCGGGCCTCGCGGCACAGACGCTTGAAACTGAACACCGCCACGCCCTTGAGCGATTTGGGGACAAGCAGTTTGCGTCCGCCGCCCAGATCCAGTTCGCCAGACGGTACGTTCTGGGCATCGTCGGGGGTGTAGTCGGTCAGACGAAAAAATACCTCGCGCAGTTGCGCCGTAGCTTCATCGCCAATGGGGGTATGCCAACTGTCGATGCCTCCCAACCGCTCCAGCCGGTAATCGGTCGGGCCGTTGAGGGGGATTACGTCGAGACGATTTTTGATCAGCTCGATGAAGGGCAGGAAATGTTCGCGGTTCAGCCCGTCCTTATAAAGATCCTGCGGCGGGCGGTTGGAAGTCGTGACGACAGTGATGCCGTGGTCCACGATCAGGGCGCGGAACAGCCGGCTCATGATCATGGCATCGGCGCTGTTGTTCACCACCATTTCGTCAAAGGCGAGGCAGCGCAGGCCCTTGGCTATCTTGGCCGCAACCGGAGCGATCGGGTCGCCGCTTTCGTTTTGCCGTTCCTTGTGCAGCCGGACATGGACTTCCAGCATGAAGGCGTGGAAGTGGACCCGGCGCTTGCCTTCGATGGCCAATGCTTCATGAAAAAGATCCATCAGCATCGACTTGCCGCGACCGACCCCGCCCCACAGATAAACCCCGCGGGGCGGTTTCGATTTGCCTAAAAGTCTGGAGAAGGGGCCTTTTCTGGATTCTACAACCAGCTGTTCCCGTAGCGCTGCCAGCTTTCGCGCGGCATCGCGTTGCTGCGGATCGGGCCGCAATTCGCCCGCCGCAACTAATTCATCATAGCGTGACATAGTAACGCTCATAACTGAAGCGTCACTTTTTCGAGGCTTTCCGGACAATGCCGGAATAGGCGGCGACCTTGTGTTCGCCCTGCTCGACATCGCCGCGCAGGAACAGCAGCCGCCCGGTTTCCCGCACAATCGTCACCACGGCATCGAGCGGTTCGTCCACCTTGCCCGCGCCGATGAACTGGGTGGACAGTTCCAGCGTAACCGCAGGGCCAGGCTCACCCGTGGTCAGCGTGCGCATGGCGGCGAACAGCGAAATGTCGATCAGCGACAGCGTGGTCGCCCCGTGGATCATTTCCTGCAAATTGGTGTGCTTGCGTTCAGGAAACATCCGCAGGCGGCATTTGTCGCCTTCCGTGCGCACGATCAGCTCGCCCATGACTACCGCATTGAAGCGGGTCTGGTCGCGCAAATTCCAGGTAAACCAGCCGGGATGGGCGGGATGTTCCCGATATTCGAAATGCTTGTCATCATCCGGCACGGATCAGATATGCCGTTCGGCCATCATCTTCTTGGTTTCGGCGATTGCCTTTGCCGGGCTGAGACCCTTGGGACAGACATTGGCGCAGTTCATGATCGTGTGGCAGCGGTACAGCTTGAACGGATCTTCCAGATCGTCCAGCCGCTCGCCGGTCATTTCATCGCGGCTATCGGCCAGCCAGCGATATGCCTGAAGCAGGATCGCTGGGCCGAGGAACTTGTCCGAATTCCACCAATACGATGGGCATGCGGTCGAACAGCACGCGCACAGGATACACTCGTACAATCCGTCCAACTGCTCGCGCTGTTCCGGGGTCTGCAGGCGTTCCTTGCCCGAAGGCGTGGTGCTGACTGTCTGCAGCCATGGCCGGATGGACGCATATTGCGCGTAGAAATGGGTGAAATCAGGAACCAAGTCTTTGATTACTTCCATGTGCGGCAGCGGCGTGATGCGGATATCGCCCTTCAGATCGCTCATCGCGGTGGTGCAGGCGAGGCCGTTCTTCCCGTTGAGATTCATCGCGCAGGACCCGCAAATCCCCTCGCGGCAGCTGCGGCGGAAGGTGAGCGTGGGATCGATCTCGTTCTTGATCTTGATGATCGCATCCAGCACCATCGGTCCGCAGTCATCGAGATCGATCTCGAAATCATCATAGCGCGGATTCTCGCCGCTATCGGGATCGTAACGATAGATTTTGAATTTCTGCACGTTTTTCGCGCCATTCGCCGGATGCGAGCGCCCCTTGCCATTGATTTTCGAATTCTTGGGAAGGGTAAAAGTGGCCATTTGGATGCTTTCTGTACTGCGTGCCCAGTCGTATTATGTGCCTATCTAACGCCAATTCCGCCGAGGGCAAGGGCGCGGCGCAGGTATGGCACGTGAGTTTTGTCGAACGGGTGTTGATTAGGAAACACTGCGCCCACTCGATTGACCCGAACCGATATTGGAACCACTGGTTCTGCGAGGGTTTCAATCCGGTTCCTTCACTTAGCATTCAAGAGGACAATTCATGGCTGGCACCGCAGACTTCCCGAAATGTGCAGCGATTTTCGGCGCTTCGGGAGGGATCGGTTCGGCGATGTGTGAGGCCTTGTCGGAACGGGGGGTCGGTACGATCTACGCTGGTTCGCGCAGCGGATTAGCGCCCATGCGTGCAGGCAACCGGCCCTTCGCCTTTGATCTGACGGATGAAGCCTCGATCGCGGCAGCGGCGAAGATGATGGCGGGGTCTCCGCCCGACCTCGTGATCGTGACTTCCGGCGTGCTGACCCTGTCCGATGGCACCGGTCCGGAGCGCAGTTTTCGCAAGCTGGAGGCCGCCGCGATGCAGGAAATGCTGCTGCTCAACACTGTCGGCCCCGCAATCATTGCCAAGCACATGCTGCCGCTGTTTCCGAGGGACCGGCGCGCAGTTTTCGCAGCACTTTCGGCGCGGGTAGGATCAATCGGCGACAACCGGATGGGCGGCTGGCATTCCTACCGCGCATCCAAGGCCGCGCTGAACATGCTGCTGAAGAATTTCGCCATCGAACTGGGCCGCACGCACAAACAGGCAGTGGTCGCAGGCCTGCATCCCGGCACTGTCGATACGGCTTTGTCTGAGCCGTTCCAGGGCAACGTGCCGGACGGCAAACTGTTCACGCCGCAGCACTCGGCGGAAAGCCTGCTGGCGGTGCTGGACGGTCTGGAGCCAAAGGACAGCGGCGGCGTGTTCGACTGGGCGGGGGAGCGTGTGCAGGAGTGACTTTGCTGACGGAGCAGATCAGGAGCTTCCGTTTTGGGCCGATCGAACTCATCGACTCTCCGCGCTGCCAACGATCAAAGATCTCTGACTTCTGCCTGTCTGTGAAAAATATCCGGCGGCGATAACCCATGGCGTACACTCCATCCTCTTTGAGAGACTAAAGTGTTGCGATGACCGGTTGAACCCACCGCCCAATTTCAGACATTCAAGCATCACCCACAAAGTACCAAAAGCGGTGTTTTTTGTTGGGGCGAAAAGACCTACGCCAATTTCGCCCTATCCGAAATTGCATCTGCAAAATCTCCGGGGGTCTCCTCGTGGATGAAGTGGCCGCTGTTCAATGTCCGGTGGCGCGCATGCACTGTGCAGCGCAGCTATTGCGGACAGGCGTTTGGTGTCCGGCACTTCACCAGCATTAGAGCGGACGCGGTGTGAATTTTTGATAATCGGTGATGTCTGGCACGAAAGTCGGTCCGAACCGTTAGCGGATCAGGACTGCGAACCGAGAAGCCAAAACCTGCGGCTGCTCATGCACCAAGTGTTCGAATGAAGTCAGGAGATAGCTTATTAAAAGTATATTGGACGATGGCGATCGCAGAAGCACCTGGTTGGTATTCAACAGTGCGAGCGGAAGCCATATCGAGGATCTGGATGCGCAGATCGCGAAGCGGCTGGCTGGAACGCGGTTCGACCTAACCCGAAATTTCGATTGCCAGTCCGATGCAATGCCTGACGCAGCTATGGCTTTGGACAGCGGTGTAAGCCTGATCATCGTTCATGGGGGCGACGGCACCATGAATGCGATGGCGAAGGGATTGGCAGGATGGGACGGCGCAATCTTGCCGCTGCCAGGCGGGACCGCAAATTTGCTGTGTCATCGCCTGTATGATCCGTGTGAATGGGAGACGATCATGGATCGTTTCGTGGATGGTGCGTTGACGCCCCGCAGGATAGATTCGGTGGTGTGCGAAGACCATCTTGCCTTGTCTGAAATGCTGGTCGGACCTGCAGCGCTGTGGGCGGATGCGCGCGAAGAGTTGCGCGACCAGAGTATCTCCGGTGTCATCGAGTCCACTAAAAATGCCGCCAGCCAAAGTTCCGATGGCCCCTTTGTGCGGATTGTGTCGCCCAGGCTTGGCCGTGAGGACGGCTATCCCGGCATCCGGTTTTCACCCGCCGAAGGCAGCATGCACATTCAAGGCTATGCTCAGGACAATTTGCTCGATTTGTTGAAACAGGGCCTGGCGATTCTAAGTCATGATTTTCGGCAGGGACCGCATGATGATCTGGGACAGGTTCACAATGCCGAATGCCGTTCACTGGATGGCGCGCCTATGGAACTGATGGTGGATGGTGAGCGTGTAAGCGTTGCGTCTGGCGCCGTGATATCGGTCGAGCCGCTAAAGGTTGATATTCTTTGCGCTGAAGACAGCTAACCCACATGTTCTCTCGTCCGCAACGCGAACCGTACTGGCGCGTTCAGCACTGAAAACCGGCGGGCCAAATCGTCATGCGGCCACCAAACGAAATCGGCCGCCCTCACCATGTGGCAAGAGCGGCCGACCAATTCCTCACATTCTCGGCTGACTCGATTTCTCAGGCGCTCGAGACGTACACATTAATCGTCGTATGCGTTTTCAAGCTGCTCGGCCATGCGCTTGCCGGCAAGAATTTCAGCATGAGCTTCGCGTACAACGGCCGCGGTCATCGGGTCGAGCATATCGTTCTCAAGAGCTTCTTCGAACTTCTTCGCCAGATAGGTTTCACCTTCTTCGACCCGTTCGGTCGCAGCTTCGTCGCCGTTTTCGAAAAGGGAAGTGAGCTTGACCCACAAATGATGTAGTTCACCGGCGGCAGTGCCTTTGGTGACCAGATTTCCGCCCAGACGCTGAAGTTCGGCGTTCAGCTTGTCGAGCGTCGCCTGACGCTTGTTACCCTGTTCGCTGAGGATCTGTTTGAGAGCCGGCGTCTTGGCCGTTTCCGCAGCCTTGCGGTAACCTTCGACCGAGTCATATGTGGTGTCGGTTAGGGTTTCGATGATTGTATTTGTGGTAGCCATAATGTTTCTCTCGTTAAATTTTGTGGATGGCCCTTTCCTGTTCGAATTACGAACCATCAAGAGCCTTGCTTGATGGCCTACCAATGTGCGGGCAGCGCGCCGGTTCCCGATCAGTCACATCTAGATTTGCGCGGCACCCAGAGACCGCAGTCCGAAAAAATTTCGTATCGGATTACCTCGACAAGTTAAGCCAAGCCTCTGTCACGTTGGATTTTTTTGAGTGAGACGCATTTTTTGCGGCACGGAATTACGCGTCGCACGTTTCTTCTCGGCATGCACTTAGTTGCGAACCCCGTGAGAGGAATGATCAGATGGCCGACAAGAAAATCGCTCCGAAAAACACACGCAAACCAGCCCAAGGCAGTCCAGCCCTGGACAACACGATGAGCGACATCCAGCCCGGCGCAGGCAGGATACAATTTGCGCAAAAGCAGCGCAATTCGGGTGGGGAAACGCATCAGCATATCGCGTCGTCAGCTGATCATGATGACCCGGTCAGTCACCTGACCGATAATCATGGCCACCGCATTTCTGATAACCAGAATAGCCTGAAAGCCGGTTCGCGTGGACCCACTCTGCTCGAAGACTTCGTGCTTCGAGAAAAGATATTCCATTTCGATCACGAACGCATCCCCGAGCGCATTGTTCACGCCCGTGGTTCGGGCGCGCACGGTGTGTTCGAAGTAACCGATGCCATACCTGAGCTCACCAAAGCGGAGATATTTCAGACCACCGGCAGTTCCTGTCCGATATTCGTGCGATTTTCCACGGTGGCCGGATCGAAAGGTTCGAAGGACACCCCTCGCGATGTTCGCGGCTTTGCGGTCAAATTCTACACTCAAACGGGCAATTGGGACCTGGTGGGAAACAACATGGCGCCGTTCTTTATCCAGGATGCGATCAAATTCCCGGACCTGATCCATTCCGTGAAGCCCGAAGCAGATCGTGGTTATCCTCAAGCAGCATCTGCCCATGATACGTTCTGGGATTTCATCAGCCTGATGCCGGAAAGCATGCACATGATCATGTGGGCAATGTCCGACCGCGCGTTGCCGCGTAGTCTGCGGATGATGGAAGGGTTTGGTGTCCACACCTTCCGTTTCGTGAACGCCAAGGGCGTTGGCACGTTTGTGAAATTCCATTGGAAGCCAGTGCTGGGCATGCAGTCCACCACGTGGGATGAAGCGGTCAAGATCTCTGGTGCCGATCCCGATTACCACCGGCGCGATCTGCACGAAGCAATCGATGCTGGCGATTTCCCCGAATGGGAATTGGGCATCCAGACATTCGATGAAAAATGGGCTGCCAAGCAGCCCTATGACTTTCTCGATGCCACCAAGCTGATCCCGGAAGAGGAAATTCCCGTCCGGATCATCGGAAAAATGACGCTTAATCGCAATCCGGACAATTTTTTCGCGGAAACCGAGCAGGCAGCCTTCCTGCCGACAAATGTAATCCCCGGAATCGATTTTTCGAACGACCCTTTGCTTCAGGGACGGCTGTTCAGTTATCTGGACACGCAGAAGTCGCGGCTTGGTACGACCAATTTTCATCAGATTCCAATCAACGCGCCGAAATGCCCGATGCACAATTTCCAGCGCGACGGAGCGATGCAGACAATGGTGCCAACCGGGCGCGCCAACTATGAACCCAACAGCCTTGCCGAAGCCGGCGAAGATGGCGGTCCGCGCGAATGTCCGGAAACTGGTTTCAGCACATTCGAGGAAAATGGCGAACGAAACGACCCGACTGAAAAGGTTCGTGCCAGAGGCGAACTGTTTGCCGATCATTTCAGTCAGGCGCGCATGTTCTATCGTTCGCAGACTGAAAATGAACAGGCCCATATCGCTTCGGCAATCGTATTCGAACTGTCCAAGGTTACGCTCAGCCATGTTCGTGAACGCGTGATTGCGCAGCTGCGCAACGTCGATGAAGATCTGGCGAAACGCATCGCCGATGGTCTGGCAATCGTCTTGCCCAAGGCGGTCAAGCCGGCGAGCAAACCGGTGGATATGAAAGTCTCAGATGCCCTGTCCATCCAGAAAAATGCCAAGGATATCCTGAAAGGCAGGAAGGTCGGCATCCTGTTCGCGGAGGGGTCTGACAAGAAAGCGATTGATGAACTGAAAAAATCGCTCGAAGCGAAAGGCGGTTCGGTGATGCTGATCGCACCCAAGGTTGGCGGAATCGCGGTGAAGGGCGGTACCCTGGAAGCCGACGGCCAGCTTGCGGGAACACCATCGGTGGTGCTTGACGCTGTTGCCCTGTTCCTGACCGAAGCCGCGGCCAAAAAGCTGACAAAAGACAGTGCGGCAATTGGTTTCGTGAGTGATGCGTGGGCTCATCTCAAGGCGATGCGGTATGATATTGGCGGGCAGGTGCTGCTCGAACATTGTCATGTCCCGCTCGATGCCGACGGAGTTTGCGACGACGATGCGCAATTTGTCAGCGGTGCGGCAACCCGTTTCTATGCCCGCGAGCCGGAGGTTCGTGATCTTGCATGATTAAAAAAGCTCTCTCGCAACCGGCTGAAGGCTGGAGGCTGGAGAGGAATGGATCGGTACCGGGCGGTGGACTTGCCGCCTGGTGCCATACCCCGGAACACTCGTGAACGGGGGCGCTGGAATTCAGGAAAGCAGCGACCGAACCGAATTTAGCATCGACAATGTGTCACCAGAGTATCGACAATGTGTCGCCAGAGAGGAACTGAAAGCTCCGCCCGATCTAACTCATCGACTCTCCGCGCTGCCAACGATCCCAGATCTGTGACTTCTGCTGGTCTGTGAAAAATATCCGGCGGTGATAGCCCATGGCATACACTCCATCCTCTTTGAGAGACTAAAGTGTTGCGATGACCGGTTGAACCCAACACCCAATTCCAGACATTTGAGTATTCCGCGGCAGATGCCAAAAGCAGATATTCTTCGCGAGATCCGTTAAACCCCCGCCAATTTCGCCGTATCCAATATTGCGGCGACAAAGCCCTCGGGGTCGTCCTCCTGGATGAAGTGGCCCCCTTTCAAGGTACGGTGGAGCGTATGCTTTGCGCCGGGGATGCGGTCCTTGAAAGTTGCGTCGCCGCCTTTGGTGATCGGGTCGCCGTCGCTGAAGCAGCACGTGAACGGCTTTTCGAACGTTTCCAGCACTTCCCATGCGGCCAATTGATCTGGCACTGCCTCGTTGGGGCCCAGCGGCACTAAAGCGGGGAAGACGCGCGCGGCGGCTTTGCTGGCGCGGGTGGAGTAGGGCGCGTCATAGGCTGCGACTTCGGCATTGCTAAGCTCGGTCTTGGTTGCTTTCTGGATCAGTCCACCAATTGGAAATACCGGGCTGACTTTCGCAAAGGTGCGCCAGGCGGCGAAGGCCTTGGGCGGGTCCTGCCCGGCAGGCAATCCGCCGTTGGAAAGCACCACGCCGGAGAATTTCTGCGGCATCGCGGCTACCAGCCTGAGGCCGATAAGCGAGCCCCAATCCTGACAGACGAGTAATACACTATCGAGGTGCAGCGCCTCGAACCATTCCTGCATCCACGCAACATGGCCGGCATAGGTGAAGGCCGATTTGTCGGTCGGTTTGTCCGACCTGCCGAACCCGATCAGATCGGGCGCGATCACACGGAAACCGGCCTTGACGACCGGACCAATCATCTTGCGGTAGAGGTAGCTCCAGCTTGGTTCGCCGTGCATCATGAGCACGATCTTGCCATCACGCGGGCCTTCATCAAGGTAGTGGACCCGCAGGCCTTCCTTCAGTTCGTAATAATGCGGCTCGAACGGAAAATCGGGCAGATTGGCGAAGTTTTCGTCAGGCGTGCGGAATATCTCGGGCATGGCAAATCCTCTCAGTCGGGCGCATGATGGCCGTTCACGGGGCAATTGGGAAGAGCGCGCTATGGGATTGGCAAGTTGGTGGGACCGGCACGGCGTTCCGCGGGTAATCAAGATCGCCTGCGGTGCGCCGCAGATCATGAAATTGCGCAGCCAATTGGTCCCGCAGGCGAAGGGCGATGTGTTCGAAATCGGCTGCGGCGGCGGGATCAACCAGGAATTCTATCGTGCGGACCAGATCACCAGCTATGCCGGGATCGATCCGGGTGCCAAGCTGCTCGATTACGCCCGTAGCGCAGCGGAGAAAAAGGGCTGGAAGGCCGATATTCGCTGCGGGTTTGGGGAGGATATTCCTTTCGGCGAGGACAGTTTCGACACGGTGGTGTGCACCTTCACCCTGTGTTCGGTGCAGGATCAGGCCGAGGTCTTGAAGGAAATGCGGCGGATATTGCGCCCCGGCGGCACGCTGCTGTTCCTCGAACATGGCCGCGCGCCCGATGCCGACGTTGCGAAATGGCAGGACCGGATCGAACCGATCTGGAAGCCGATTGCCGGCGGCTGTCATTTGACCCGCCCGATAACGACAGCAGTAGAGGCCGCAGGATTTGCGGTGGACAGGCTGGGTGCGCGCCATGTCCCCAAGACCCCCCGTTTTGCCGGCTGGGTGGAATGGGGATCGGCGGTGAAAAGCGGCTAGATTCCGGTTTGCCAGGTAAAGAACACTGGCCCGGTCCAGAGCATGTCATGCGGCGTTGGCGCGAAAGTTTCTCTCTGCGTCACCAGCCATCCATTGGCGGACCATCGATGCCGACATCGGTTTGCTGAGCAGGAAGCCCTGTACATTGCGGCAGCCTTCGCGCCTGAGAATGTCGAGCTGATCGAATTCCTCGACTCCTTCCGCCAACGTTTCCATCCCCAGCGCATCAGCCAGCGTCGTGATTGCTCGAATAATGGCATGGCCATTGCCGCCATTGGCAAGATCGGTGACAAAGGACCTGTCGATTTTCACTTTGTCGAAGGGGAAGGAACGCAGATAGCTCAGCGACGAATAGCCTGTTCCGAAATCGTCCAACGCAATCTTTACGCCCAGATCGCGCAAGCTGTGGAGTGTTGCCATCGTCTTTTCGACGTTTGCGATGAAAATGCTTTCGGTAATCTCCAGCTCGAGGCGGTTTGGTGAAATGCCCGATGACGCAACCGCCTGGAGTATCTTGCCGGTGAGATCGGGCGAGGTGAATTGTTTTGGGGAGACATTGACGGCAACCGACAGTTGGTCGTCCCACATGCTGGCCTGATGGCACGCTTCGCGGACCACCCATTCGCCGATTGGCAGGATCAGGCCGGTCTCTTCCGCCAGAGGGATGAATTCCAGCGGGCTTATCTGGCCGAGCTGCGGATGCTGCCAGCGGATCAAGGCTTCGAAACCTTTCAGCCTCTCCTCGCTCAGGCTGTATAGCGGCTGGAAGTATAATTCGAACTCTCCCTCACGGATTGCCTGGCGCAGGTCCAGTTCCATCTGGCGGCGGATCCGCGCCTGTTCGTCCAGCGAGGGTTCGAAGAAATGATGGCCGGATTTGCCTTCGCGTTTCGCGCGGTAGAGCGCCAGATCGGCATGCTTCATCAGTGTATTGCCATCCGCTCCGTCTCCGGGTGCCACTGCTATGCCAAGGCTGGCCGAACAGTCGGCCTGCTGGCCGTCGATGGAAATACTGCGCATGAAGCATGCTTGTACACCGCGGGCGATGGAAGCGAGGCTCTCGTCCGGTCCTACATTATCGATCAGAATGGCAAACTCGTCGCCGCCCAGCCGGGCGATTGTGGCATCCTGCAATTGGTTCTGCAAATGGTTCGCCACATTGCGCAGCAGTGCATCGCCTGCCGGATGCCCGAGCGTGTCATTGACTACCTTGAAATCATCGAGGTCGACATAGATAACCATCAACCGGTCATCTTCCTTCCGGCGGGCAAGCGCCTGCGCCAATTGTTCGACGAATAATTTTCGATTGGGCAGGCTGGTCAATCCATCGTGCAATCCGACATGGATGATGCGCTTCTCGCGTTCGTCGATGGCTTTGATCATGGAGTTGAAACTGCCCGCCAACCTACCGATTTCGTCATTCGTTTCAACCAGCACTTCCACCTGCCGCCCTTCGCCAACCAGCCGCGTTGCTTCATCCAGTTTACGTAGCGGTGCCGTGATTGTCCGTGCGACGCGCCAGCTTAGTGCAATCACGAGCGCCAGGCCTGCGACTGACAGCAATGCCAGCAGCCATTTCAGGCCATTATATTCCGCCAGCGATCCAGTCAGGGAATGGCGCAGCACGAGAAGGGGCTCCAGCCCGTCCTGAAGGGCCGGCAAAGATGAAATACGGTAAAGGAAGCGGTCTCCGTCATTGCGCTCGAACACCTGGCCGAGCGGTGCAGATTTCATGATCTGGTCCATATCGGCCGTACGCATGACTTCCGCATTCAAATCCACCGCAGCCAGCTCCACCAATCGGTCCATCTCGACCTTGTCGAGTGGCTGCGTGACCACCAGCCAGCCAACCAGATCGGGTACTTCGATCGGAGAGGCGGCGGCTAGCGCCATATCGTTTCCGAGCCGGATGACACCGCGCTCGTCACCATCGTCCAGCGGCGTCCAAAGTTTTTCGCTGTCAGGCAGCATGTTCCCGGTCGAACCGATGATTGAACCGTCATAACCGACCACGAAAGCAGCACTGCTGCGTGACCGGTCGCGCAGGCTGTCGAGGGCGCTGGCAATTGTTGCGCGGTCGTCGGTCGCAACTGCTTCACGAAATCCGAAGTCACGGGAAAGGACATCGGCTGCACCGCGCATCTGGCGTGCACGCAAATCCAGAATTTCGTCAAACACGCGGGCGTTGGCAGCCAGATCGCGGGTTGCACTGTTTTCACCGAAACGGGCGATGCCCTGGCCGACAATGATCATGATCACCGCTATGACTGCAGCGAACAAGGCCGCGTACAGCACGGCAATCCGCAGCCTGAGCGAACCAAAGCGTAATGAAGCGATCCGTTGCAACGTCGGTGTCATTTCAATTTGACCGAATATTTCTTCGACAGGCTGCCTGCGATCGTAACACTGCTGCTGGACTCATTGCCCGGCGAACGAAGGCGTGGGTGCCATAAGGTGACCGTGGCGCGGCCGTTGGGTACGCCGGCAACCGACATGATGCCATTGTGATCGGTCTTACCTGCATACGGCGTATCGACGACACGAATGTATCCTCGCATCGTATCGTGAATCTTGCAGCCCAACGAGACGCTACCGGTTACCGGGAAGGACTGGCTGCGCGTCTGGTCTCGTCCGTACAGGTCGATTTCAAAGCGTGCTGCCTTGGAAAAGCTGTAGATGCTGTGGCGTACGCGGTCGAGATTGGGGAACGCGACGGAACTGCCCTTTGCCACGACCAGAGTGCCTGGTGCGAATGCGAGGTCTTTCTGGGCCATGGCTGCTCGCCACGGAAATCGAAATTCGCTGCCGGTGCTGCTGGCAGGTGTGATTTCGACTACGGCATCGCGCACTGGAACACCGTTCTCGTCCACGAGCTGAATGCGGACGGCAGAGCTGCCCGCCGCCCAAGACGTTGCCAATGGAACGCCTAGGCACACCGGTACGAAAGGAAGAAGAAGGAATTTCACAGCGGTCCTGCAATAACCGCAAAGACTTAACAAAGTTCTTCGGTCCGAATGCTAATGGTGATTAACGATGATTTAACCATCATCAGCCAATGAACACAGATGGCTAGGCTCCTTTCATTCGCTGCATTCATTCTCTCAATTGCTGCATCCCCCTCATATGCCGCTGCAAATGAGGGCGATTTGCTCAATGGCGGCAAGCTGGTGTTAACCAATGCAGTCAGCTCCATCGAGGGAGCCAGCGGCGGCGGTATCGCGACATGGGCGACAATCAGCGGGCTTGAAACCGATGGCGGCATCGGGGTTACGGGCCATGTTACAATGATCGAACTGCCCGATTATGGATGGCAGAGCCAAGGGGTGGCCATTGGCATCGCGAACCGGGTCGAGTTGTCCTATGCGCGGCAAAATTTCGATACACGTGACGTCGGGACGACGATGGGTGTTGGACAGGGGTTCACGCTGAATCAGGATGTCTTTGCCGCTAAGCTGCGCCTGGCGGGCGATCTGGTTTATGGCGAGCCACTTCTCCCACAGATCAGTGTCGGCGTTCAGCATAAGCGCAATCTTGACGGGGCAGTCACTACGGCTGTGGGTGCTAACAGCGCAAATGGCACCGATTTCATCTTGAGCGCATCCAAGCTGATCCTTTCGCAAAGCCTGCTGGTTTCCGCGACGGCGCGCTATACCGAGGCCAATCAAACTGGCTTGCTGGGTTTTGGCAGCGCCGCGGGCAAAGGATACGATTTCCAGTTCGAGGGTTCACTGGCCTACCAGCTCTCGCGCCGCGCCGTGATAGGTGCGGAAATGCGGACCAAACCCGATAATCTTGGATTGGGAGAAGACGACTGGATGGACCTGTTCGCCGCTTATGCGGTAACGGATAATGTCACGGTAACAGCCGCTTATGCCGACTTGGGATCCATCGCCACATTTGAAAATCAGCGCGGCGCGTTCCTGTCTGCGCAGATCGCATTTTAAGGTCATTTTGCATGTTTTCAATAATGCTAGCACTTGTCATGCTTCAGGAAAGCCCTGCCGAGAATATCGACTGGGACAAGGAATTCGACGTCGAGGAAACAGTCCGCGACCCGGTTACCGGCGAATTTCCGATTGAACCATTTTCCCAGGACAATGCCAATGCAGGCGCTGAGCCTTTCGACAACGCCAAAATCGCCAGATACTTCGGCGGCCAGGAAGGTATTCGCAAAATTGCGGAACGAACCGTTGAGTTATCCGAACAGGACCCGCGCATTTCGGCGATATTCGTGGCGCGAGACACGGTGCGGCTGAAGCGCACGCTGTTCGAACAATTCTGTTACCTTCTAAATGCGGGCTGTGATTACTCTGGCAGGGACATGATGGCTGCGCATGCTGGGCTGGGCGTCAAGATGGCTGACCTGAATGCTCTGGTTGAAAACCTCCAGCAGGCAATGGGCGAACAAGATGTGCCGTTTGCGGTGCAAAACCGTTTTCTCGCCAAGCTGGCTCCGATGTCGAAAGACGTCGTGACCCGCTAACGGGCCAGGCAATCCTGCTGCCAGGATTGCGTGGAAAGCCACGGGACCGCATTGGACCAAGTGCAAAAAAAGGGCCCCCTGTCCAGTTGGACAGGGGGCCTTTTTCTTAGATCGTGTTGGCCTTACCCGAAGGTGCGTTGCCACCAGCCGCTCTTGCGCGGACCGGTCGATTCGCCTTCTTCAGCAGGTGCTGCTTCAGCGGCCTTTGCAGCCGTTTTCGGTGCAGTCTTCGGCACTGCTTTCGCCGCAGGTTTGGCCCGCGGTTTGACGGGAGCCTTTGTCTTCGGCTTGGCTTCGGCCGGATCCGCTGCTTCAGCTTCGGGAGCCGCTGCTTCAGCCTTCTTGGCACGCGAGCGGCGCTTGGGCTTTTCTGCCGGCGCTTCTTCAGCCGCAGGTGCGCTTTCGGAAGAAACTTCCTCCACTACCTTCTTGCGGCTGCGGCGGGCAGGCTTCGGCTTGTCTTCCGTGCTGCCAGTTCCCGCTTCGGCAGCTGGCGCCGCTTCGTCGGACTTCTTTGCACGTGAGCGGCGCTTGGGCTTGGGCTTTTCGTCAGCCATTGCTTCGGCAGTTGCAGGTGCGCCATCAGGGCCGGCTACGACCGCGATATCTTCCTGCATCTGCTCGGAGACTTCGGAGAGATTTTCCGCACCCTCTGCAGCACCTTCCACCGCGTTTTCGCCTTCGCCTTCACCGCGGCCACGACCGCGCCGACGGCGGCCACCACGGCGGCGACGCTTCTTCGGTTTTTCTTCGCCGTCATCATCGGACGAGCCGTGCTGGCGTTCCTGTTGCGGACGATCGTCGCCATCCGACTGTTCATTTTCGCTGCGGTTTTCGTTCTGGTTGTCGCCCTGTGTTTCAGAGCCACCCTCACCACCGGAGCGCTTGCGGCCTCGACCACCACGGCGGCGGCGACGTGGGCGATCTTCGCCATCGCTGTCGTCATCGTTACTGGCGCTTTTGTCGCGGCCACGACCATGGTCGCGGTCGGAACCACGATCATCGCCATCGTCCTCGTCAGCGTAATCTTCTTCCGGAACGTCATCGTCATCGTCGTCTTCGATGAGGATTGGCTCAAACGTCGGGGCTTCGGTGGGGCGCGGGCCGGAACTGGCGACCGTCATTTTCGCGCCTTCATCTTCGCCGCCAGGCACCACTTCCACGGTGACGTGGTAACGAGCCTCGATCTCGCTCAGATCGGCGCGTTTGGCGTTCAGCATATACACCGCAGCCTCTGTGCTTGCGGTCAAGGTAATGACCGTGCCGCGTCCCTTGGCTGCTTCGTCCTCGATCAGGCGCAGCGCCGACAGGCCTGCGCTGGATGCGGTGCGGACCAGGCCGGTGCCATCACAATGCGGGCAATCGCGGGTGGTGGCTTCGAGCACGCCGGTGCGCAGGCGCTGGCGGCTCATTTCCATCAGGCCGAAGCTGGAGATACGGCCAATCTGGATCCGCGCACGGTCATTCTTGAGCGCGTCCTTCATGGCGCGTTCGACCTTGCGGACGTTGTTGTTGTATTCCATGTCGATGAAATCGATCACGACCAGACCGGCCATGTCGCGCAGGCGCAACTGACGGGCGATTTCGCGGGCCGCTTCGAGGTTCGTAGCCGTCGCGGTTGCTTCGATTCCGTGTTCCTTGGTGGAACGGCCCGAGTTGATGTCGATCGAGACTAGTGCCTCGGTCGGGTTGATCACCAGATAGCCGCCCGATTTGAGCTGGACTACCGGATCATACATCGCCCGCAGCTGGTCCTCCGCGCCGTAACGCTGGAACAGTGGCACGGGGTCGGAATAGGCTTTTACCCGGCGCGCATGGCTGGGCATCAGCAGCTTCATGAATTCCTTGGCCGCCTTGTAGCCGTCCTCGCCTTCGACGATGACTTCTTCGATCTCGCGATTGTAGATGTCGCGGATCGCCCGCTTGATCAGGTCGCTGTCCGAATGGATCAGGGCCGGGGCGCTGGAGCCGAGCGTGCGTTCACGAATTTCGTCCCACACCCGTGCGAGATAATCGAAATCGCGCTTGATTTCGGGCTTGGTGCGCGAAAGTCCGGCAGTGCGGACGATCAGGCCCATGTTTTTCGGCAAGGTCAGGTCGGACACGATGTCCTTCAAACGCTTGCGGTCACCCGAACTGGAAATCTTGCGGGAAATACCGCCGCCGTGGCTGCTGTTAGGCATCAGCACGGTGTAGCGGCCAGCAAGGCTGAGATAGGTGGTAAGGGCAGCGCCCTTGTTCCCGCGCTCTTCCTTGACGACCTGCACCAGCAAAACCTGGCGGCGCTGGATTACGTCCTGGATCTTGTAACGGCGGCGCAGGGCCATGCGCTTGGCGCGGGCTTCGTCGACTGCCTTGGCTCGGCTTGGCTTGCCACTGCTGCCCTGACGGCGACCTTTCTGGCCGCGTCCACGGCCACGACCGCGTCCACCGCGACGGTTGTTCTCGTCGCTTTCTTCCTCGCTGTCGTCATCTTCGTCGGTATCGTCATCATCGTCGCCGTCCATCTGGCCTTCTTCGATGGTGGCAACAGAATCCTTTTCCGATGTGTCGATTTCTTCCAGGCCGTCTTCCGCCAGGTCTTCGATCAGCGCTTCGGAGGATTCGTCCTCGGCATCGTACTCGTCGCCGGGCAGGTTGCCGTCGTCTTCGTCCGCAGCGCGCAGGGCGGCTTCTTCTTCAGCGGCTTCGGCTTCTTCAGCCAGCAGCGCTTCGCGGTCTTCCTTCGGGATCTGGTAGTAATCCGGATGGATTTCGCTGAACGCCAGGAAGCCATGACGATTGCCGCCGAAGTCGACGAATGCCGCCTGTAACGATGGTTCGACCCGGGTTACCTTTGCGAGGTAGATGTTTCCTTTGATCTGCTTGTGTTCGGCAGATTCAAAATCGAATTCTTCAATTCGGTTGCCTTTGAGGACCGCCACCCGGGTTTCTTCCGAGTGGCGCGCATCGATTAGCATGCGCGTTGCCATTATAATTTCTCCAAACGCATCCGGGCGGGGCATGATCGAGGATCATCCGAGCCAGAGGGATACGCGCTATTGTGTGAATACCGTTGGCCCCGACGGGGCGAGCGGCGATATGTAACCGGCCCGGGCGAAATTTCGCGGCGGTACGGGGTGACGTGTCTGCAAATGTGGGAATGCGCGTTTGCTGCGCTGCCTGTCCTGCCCAAGCCCCGACGCAGCGCAATGGCTGTTCGATCGGGATTAGGGGTAGGCTTCTCATCTATGCATCAACCTGTGGAGGCATTGGACAATTGGCCCGTTGCCGTTTCCGGGTGCCCCCTTGCCATATAAAGCGCGTGACGCGCAGTCGCTGGCCAGGATGAGCGAATTTCCGGTAAGCTTCAGCTAGCACCGCAAGATTCGATGAGCAACCATATTGCGCGCCCTATCTTTCCGAGCGGTGTTGCCCCAACGCTGTTGCAAAGTGATGCAGCAACATCGTAACACCGGTGCGCAATGTCACTTCGTGCACAGATATGGCTGATATTCCTTGCACCCGTTCTGCTGGTCGCCGGTCTGTATGCGCTCGGCCTTACAGTTCCGGTAACTTATATCGGGCGTGACTACGTATTGCGGATGATCCTGCCCGAAGCGGGACGGCAGGTGGATTTGCCGCAAGTTTACGGCCCTGACGACAAAAGCCGCCCCTTGCTGGTGATCGACGCCGGACATGGCGGCAAGGATCCCGGTGCGAGCAATGCCGGCTACCGCGAGAAGGATCTGGTACTGGGGCTCGCCCGCGCCTTGCGCGATCGATTGGTCGAAGAAGGCGGCATTCGGGTAGCATTGACCCGAGACGACGATAAATTCCTGGTCCTGAAGGAGCGTTTTGAGATCGCCCGCAGGCTCGACGCGGATTTATTCCTCTCGATTCATGCAGATTCTACGGAAGGAAGCGGCGATGCGGCCGGGGCAAGCATCTACACCCTCTCCAACGAGGCATCGAGCGATGCGGCGGCCCGCTTTGCCGCTCGCGAAAACAGCGCTGACGCCATCAACGGCGTCGCACTGGATAGCCAGAACGCGGATGTCAGCGCGATCCTGGTGGAATTGTCGCAGCGCCGCGTGCAGCAGGATTCGGCGCAATTTGCCGGTCTGATCGTACGTGAGGGCACCGGTACGCTGAAATTCCATCCGCAACCGCGGCGATCTGCCGCACTGGCGGTTCTGCGCGCGCCGGACGTCCCCTCGATCTTGTATGAAGCAGGATTTATCAACAACCCCCAGGATGCCGCGCGGCTCACCTCTACCGAGGGGCGCGAGGCCTTTGCAGCGACCATGGCGCGTGCGGTCCGTATCTATTTTGCGCGGCAGGCAGGCACTTGAAGACGCAAACGTTCTGGCGTCTGACAGAATCTCCGTGCTAAAGGCTCCGACCGATCATGGCTCAGCAATCAACCTCTGAATATTTCCGCTACAGGATCCGCCGCGATGCGCGCGGGGTGATGGCGTGGTTCGCCAGCAATTGGCGTGAGAAGAAGTTGTTCCGCTGGGCTTCTGTCGCAGTTGGCGGGATGCTTGCGCTATTCATTATCGCTTGGGTACTGCTCGCGCGCGGGTTGCCCGATGCCAATTCGCTGCTCGACTACGAACCGCCATTGCCCACGGTAGTGCGCGGAGTGGACGGCCAGATCGTGCATTCCTACGCCCGCGAACGGCGGGTCCAGCTGCAATATTCCGATTTCCCGCGGGAATTGGTCAATGCCTATCTCGCGGCAGAGGACAAGACCTTCTTCAGCCATGGCGGAATTGATGCAGGCGGTCTTGCGGGCGCGGTGATGGATTATGTCACCAAGATGGGCTCCGACGAGCGCGCGGTGGGCGGTTCCACTATCACCCAGCAAGTCGCCAAGAACATCCTGCTGACAAATGAATATTCGGTCACCCGCAAGCTTAAGGAAATGATGCTGGCCCGCCGGATCGAAGGAGTGCTGAACAAACAGCAGATCCTCGAGCTGTATCTCAATGAAATTCCGCTGGGACGGCGCAGTTTCGGCGTGCAGGCGGCATCGCGCGCCTATTTCGACAAGGATGTCGGTGACCTTGAATTGCAGGAAGCCGCCTATCTGGCGATCCTGCCCAAGGCGCCCGAAACCTACAGCCGCGAAAAGAATTTCGGTCTAGCAATCACGCGGCGCAATTTCGTGCTTGATCAGATGGCGAGCAATGATTTCATCACCCCTGCGCAGGCTGCCGCCGCAAAGGCGAAGCCGCTCGGTATCATCAAGCAACAGGAAGACAAACGGTCCGTCGATGCGGGCTATTTCCTGGAGGAAGTTCGCCGCCAGTTGATCGATGAGTTTGGCGAGACAGCCGAAACATCGAAGAACAGTGTTTACAGCGGCGGGTTGTGGGTGCGCACTTCCCTTGATCCGCAATTGCAGATCGCGGCGCGTGACGCCTTGCGATCGGGTATGCTTGCCTATCATGGCAACCGCGGCTGGACCGGTCCGATTGCCACGCTGAAGGCGTCCGATGGCAGCATGACCAGCCAGCTCGCCAGTTCCTATCTGGGCATCAATTACAAGGATTGGCGCATCGGTGTCGTGATGGAACGTAACGGTTCCAGTGCGGTGATCGGCTTTGGTGATGGCACCACAGCGCCGCTCAGCGGCTTGCCTAATGCGCTGAAGGCCGGCGACGTGATTGCTGCTTCTCCCATCGGCAATGCATACACCGTGCGGACCATCCCAGAGGTTTCCGGCGGCTTTGTTGCGGAGGACCCGCAAACGGGCCGCGTTCTGGCGATGCAGGGCGGGTTTGACAGCCGTCTCGGTTCCTTCAACCGCGCGACCCAGGCTCTGCGCCAGCCAGGTTCGACGATCAAGCCGTTCGTCTATGCAACCGGGCTAGATAACGGGATGACGCCGGCCACCGAGGTGCCCGACCAGACTTACTGCTTTTACCAAGGCGCAAACCTGGGCGAGAAATGCTTCCGTAATTTCGGCGGCGGCGGCGGCGGCGTGCATACGATGCGCTGGGGCCTTGAACAGTCGCGCAACCTGATGACCGTGCATATCGCGATGGATGCCGGGATGCCCAATGTCGTCAAGACGATCGAACGGGTCGGCATTGGTAAATACGATCCCTATCCGGCCTTTGCACTGGGTGCCGGTGACACTACCGTGCTCAAGATGGTCAATGCCTATGCCTCGCTCGCGAACCATGGGCGCCAGTATCCGCCGACCGTGATCGATTATGTCCAGGACCGCCGGGGCAAGGTTATCTGGCGCGCTGACAAGCGCAAATGCGGAACTTGCAACATGGCGGAATGGGACGGCAAGGCGATGCCCCGGCTGCCCCTGGCCGGCAAGCAGGTGCTCGATCCGCGCACGGCATTCCAGACCGTCCACATGCTGCAGGGTGTGGTTATCCGCGGTACCGCTGTTCGCCTGCGTGATCTCGACATGCCGCTGTTCGGCAAGACCGGAACCACCAGCGGTCCGACGAACGCATGGTTCGTTGGCGGGACGCCGGAATTTGTGGCCGGGACTTATCTCGGCTTCGACACTCCGCGTAACATGGGCGGCTATGTCCAGGGCGGGAACACTGCTGCGCCGATATTCAAGAAATTCGTCACGGATACCAAGAAGCGGTGGAGCGATGAACCTTTCACCGCGCCCAAGGGTGTCCGGATGGTCCGGATCGACCGGGTTTCAGGCAAGCGCGTATTTGAAGGCGCGGCCAGCGATGATCCCAAGGCATCGGTAATCTGGGAAGCCTTCAAGCCCGATACCGAACCTCCACGCAGGACCCGGCAGGATGCGATCGAAAACAAGCGCAAGGAAATCCTGGCGCTGATTCGCCGCGGCAACAAAGCTGCTGTCGATGCACCCAAGCAGTCCAGACCGCCCGAGAAACCTGTCGATTTCGTCGAGGAACAAGGCGGGTTATACTAGCCGGTCCGGCCCGTGATACCCAACTGCTATCCTTTACAATCAGGGCACGTGCGCTAAGCGGACGGCCAATTTTGCGGAGTAATTGACCATGCGTGCCGAGGGGCAGGCCCATATTGATCGGATCGAAGCGGCGCTGGCACTTGTGCGGTTGTCGCTCGACTGGGACCGGGCGCTGCGGCGGCTGGATGAACTCAATGCTCGGGTCGAGGATCCGACGTTGTGGGACAATCCCAAGGACGCCGAAACCGTGATGCGCGAACGCCGCCGCCTCGAAGGCGCGATCGGGACCGTGCGCGAAATTTCCTCCGAAATGTCCGACGCCATCGAATTTGTCGAAATGGGCGATGCGGAAGGTGACGATGATATCGCCGCCGAAGGAATGGCCAGTCTTGAAAAGCTGGCGATCCGCGCCGATGCCGACAAGGTGACGGCATTGCTGGCGGGCGAAGCCGACGCCAATGATACCTACATTGAAATCCATGCCGGCGCGGGCGGCACCGAAAGCCAGGATTGGGCAGAAATGCTGCAGCGGATGTACACCCGCTGGGCCGACCGCAAGGGTTATAAGGTCGAAATCGTGGACTATCACGGCGGCGATCAGGCGGGCATCAAATCGGTCACGCTACTGGTCAAGGGCGAGAACGCCTACGGCTATGCCAAGACCGAAAGCGGGGTCCACCGGCTGGTACGCATCAGTCCATACGACAGCGCGGCAAAACGGCACACCAGCTTTAGTTCAGTCTGGGTCTATCCGGTGATCGACGATGATATCGATATCGAAATCAACGAAAGCGATCTCAAGATCGATACCTACCGAGCCAGCGGCGCGGGCGGTCAGCACGTCAACACCACCGATTCCGCCGTCCGCATTACGCACCAACCGAGCGGTATCGTGGTCGCCAGCCAGAATGACCGCAGCCAGCACAAGAACCGCGCCACCGCGATGAACATGCTGAAAGCGCGCCTGTTCGAGAAGGAAATGGCTGAACGCGAAGCGGTTGCTTCGGGTGAATATCAGGAAAAGACCGAGATCGGCTGGGGGCACCAAATCCGTAGCTATGTCCTGCAGCCTTACCAGATGGTCAAAGACCTGCGCACCGGCGTGACATCTCCCAGTCCGGATGCAGTGCTGGACGGCGCGATCGACGAATTCATTTCCGCTGCGTTGGCGCAGCGGGTCACCGGCGACAAGGTCGAGGTAGAGGACGTGGAATGAATGCTGGGGGCAAGCATCTGCGGGCCGCCTGTGCTGCCCTTGCCTTGATGGCACTTTCCGGCTGCGACCAATATGCCGGCGATGCAGACCGCCCGGAAACCTCTCGCCAATTCCCCCGCGCCGATCGCCCCGTATCCGACTTGGGTGCGAACCAGTTTTCTACCGAGACCCAGCGCGACCGTGTGGGCGAAGCGCAGAAGGTTATGGACCTTGCCGAAATCAAACCAGGCATGACTGTCGCGGATATCGGTGCGGGCGAGGGGTATTACACTGTCCGCCTGGCCAAGCGCGTTGGTCCTACGGGACGCGTACTGGCGCAAGACATCGACCGCGAGGCGCTCGACCGGCTGGCCCGGCGGGTGGAACGCGAACGGTTCGACAATGTCTCCATCAAACCGGGCGAGGGCGATGATCCGCGCCTGCCGGAAAACAGTTTCGACCGGATTTTCCTGGTCCACATGTATCACGAAGTCCGCGAACCCTATGCGTTCCTGTGGCGGCTGTGGCCCGCCTTGCGCGAAGGCGGACAGGTCATAGTAGTGGATGTCGACCGGCCGACCGACCAGCACGGGATTGATCCCTTGCTGCTGTCGTGCGAATTCAGGCAAGTCGGATTCGAATTGGTCGCGTTCAAGGATGCACCTGAGCTTGCTGGGTACTATGCACAGTTCAAGGCAGCAGCTACGAGACCGGAACCGAGTGAAATAAAGCCGTGCCGGGGGTCGCCGGGCGGGGCGGGTAATGCGGGTAAGTAACCGCACGAACAGGACTGTGAAATAATGGCATTCAAGGGATTAAGCCCCATCAAGTATGGCGGCCGCGAAGTCTGGCCGCTGATCGAAGGTGGCAAGGGCGTATCTGCAACGAATCACGCCAGTTCCGGCGCGTGGGCTGCGGCGGGCGGGATCGGCACGGTCAGCGCGGTGAACGCCGACAGCTATGATGCCGAGGGCAAGATCGTGCCGCAGGTCTATGACGCGCTGACTCGCAAGGAACGCCACGAACAATTGATCCAGTACGCGATTGACGGCGCAGTCGCCCAGGTGAAGCGCGCGCATGAAATGGCGGGCGGCAAGGGTGCGCTCAACATCAACGTGCTGTGGGAAATGGGCGGTGCACAGGCGGTGCTCGAAGGCGTGCTGGAACAGACCAAGGGGATGGTCACCGGCGTCACCTGCGGTGCCGGAATGCCCTATAAACTGGCGGAAATCGCCGAGAAATATAACGTCCATTACCTGCCAATCATCAGTTCGGCGCGCGCTTTCCGGGCGCTGTGGAAACGGTCCTATCACAAGGTTCCGCACCTGATGGCGGCGGTAGTTTACGAAGATCCATGGCTCGCGGGCGGGCATAACGGTCTGTCCAATGCGGAAGACCCGAAGAAGCCGGAAGATCCTTATCCCCGCGTAGCCGCCTTGCGCGAAACCATGCGCAACGAAGGCGTGTCGGAAGATACCGCGATCGTCATGGCTGGCGGCGTGTGGTTTCTGCGCGAATGGGAAAACTGGATCGACAATCCGGAACTTGGCCAGATAGCCTTCCAGTTCGGCACGCGTCCGCTGCTGACGCAGGAAAGCCCGATCCCGCAAGGCTGGAAGGACATGCTGCGCACGGTCGAACCGGGCGATGTCCTGCTGCACAAATTCAGCCCGACCGGTTTTTATTCCTCTGCCGTCAAGAACCCGTTCCTGATGGATCTGATTCACCGCAGCGAGCGCCAGATCCCGTATTCCAAGGTTTCTGCTGGCGAGCATACCGAGCAGCTGAATGTGGGCGTCCGGGGCAAGAATTTCTGGGTCGCTTCCAAGGACCTCGAACGCGCCAAGGTGTGGTTCGGCGAAGGATACACCGAGGCGCTGAAAACGCCCGACGATACGATTGTCTATGTCACTCCGGACAGCCGCGACATCATTCGCAAGGACCAGAAGGATTGCATGGGCTGTCTGTCGCATTGTGCATTCTCGGCATGGAAAGACCATGACGATTACACCACCGGCCGGCTGGCCGATCCGAGAAGCTTCTGTATCCAGAAAACGCTCCAGGATATCGCCCACGGCGGCAATACGGACGAAAACCTGGCCTTCGCCGGTCATGCCGCATACCGCTTCAAGCAGGACCCGTTCTATTCCAACAATTACACCCCTTCGGTGAAGGAATTGGTCGACCGTATCCTGACGGGCGATTGATCCGGGCGCGGCCGAAGTGAGTTCCGGGCCCGTCACCGATCTTGCCGGGATGATTGCCGGCATGTCGCCTGTTTTGCGGGCAGGGCAGTTCGTGTTCGTCAGTCTCGAACTTGGGGCTGTCACTGCCGTGCTGAAGGATGCAGCGGTCGCCGTGATCCGGGAGCAGGAAGGCGTCACGCTGATCCTGCCGCTGGACATCGCGCGGGATAGCGGCCTGCCATGTAATCTGCCGATGCGGCAAATAACCCTTACGGTGCATAGCGCGTTGGAAGGTGTCGGCCTGACCGCCGCTTTTTCCGCCGAACTGGCGCGGCATAATATTCCGTCAAATGTGATTGCCGGATATTACCATGACCATATCTTCGTGCCGGCGGGCCGGGCGCGGGATGCGATTACGGCGCTAAGAGCTTTATCCGATAATTGCCTGGGTGACTGACGGGACCCCGGACGCCGTAGAATTCCGGTCTAGGCAGCGCCGATTTGGCTGCGAAAATATGACCCGCTCCGTGAAGGAATTGGCCAATCAGATTCTGAATTGGTGTTGATGTCAGCAGCCCACCCAAAAGCCGTCCTTCAGTCAAACTCCCATTCCCGATCGCCGTGACCGGTTATGTCCAGCCCGCCGATTTCCTCGTCTTCGCTCACCCTCATCTGGATGAACAGGCTGACCATCAGTGCCAAGACCGCGCTGGTGACTGCGCTCCATATCGCCACCGCGGCTACGCCGATCCCCTGCGCGGCAAGTTGGCGCAGCATGGAGATGCCGTCCGGGTAGCCGACCCCGCCAAGACTTTCGGACAGGAAGACCGCCAGCATCACCGCACCAAGCGCGCCAGCGACAGCATGCGTGGTGAAGACGTTCAAGCCGTCATCGATTTTCAGGTGGTCGTGCAAGAGGCGGGAAACCGCGTAACAGATTACCACCGCGACAGTGCCAAGCACAATCGCTGCGCCGGGAGAGATGAAGCCGGTCGCGGCACTGGATGCGACCAGTCCGGCAAGCGAGCCATTTGCCCAGCCGCCACCGGTAATCCTGCCGGAAGAAAATTTCTCGATTGCCGCCCATGTTAGCGCCGCGACGCTGGCGGCAAGCATGGTGTTGATTATTGCGGCGGAGGCATCGTCGGTGGCGGCAAAGGCCGATCCGCCACTGATGCCAAGCCATCCGGTGCACAGCATTGCTGCCCCGGCGATGGCTAACACGGGCGAATGTGCGGGTGCGATCCGGTCAGGGAAACCGAGTCGCCGCCCTAGCAACAGCGATACGACCAGCGCCGAGACTCCGGCGGAAACATGGATCACGATCCCGCCGGCAAAATCCAGCGTGCCGAAACGGCTCGCCAGAAAACCGCCGCCCCAGATCCAATGGGCAACTGGCGCATAGACGATCAGCACCCACAGGGCGCTGAAGCCTATCACCCATGCCAGCCGGGCCCGTCCGATCCACGCCCCGATCATGAGGGCCGCCGCGAACATCGCCAACGTCATCTGGAACAGGACAAATGTACTTTCAGGGATTGCGGTGCCTTCTCGCAGTGATCCGAGATTGTTCAGCATCCATGCCCGTCCGCCGCCCAGCCAGCCCTGCAGTGAAACCTGTCCAAATGCGAGCGTATAGCCGACAACCACCCACAGCAGGGCTGTCACCGCTGCCACAATGCCCAGCTGAATCCAGATCGACAGCACGTTCTTGCGATCGGCCTGACCGCTATAATACAACCCGAGAGCCGGGATCGATAGCAGCAGGACCAGCGCCGATGCTCCGAGCATCCATACGGTGTCGCCTGCATCATTGACGGCGAATTGACCGGGGCCCTGCGCCCACACCGCAGTGGGCAGGGCAGTCAGCAATGCAGCGGCGGAAAATCTGCGTAGCATCGGCGATTCCTTTTCGAACCGCCTCATAGGCCGAAAAACTTAACGCGTGATAATCGCGGCACTTAGGCCGCTATACGAGGCCTTCCAGCACCTGATCGGGCGGGCGGTGGCCATCGATCCAGAAGCGGATGTTGGCGATGACTTTCTCGCCCGATGCCTCGCGACCTTCCACCGTGGCGCTGCCGATATGCGGCAGCGTCATCACGTTGGGATGGGCGATCAGGCGTTGGTCAACACTGGGCTCGTTTGGATAGACATCCAGCCCGGCACCGGCCAGCGCGCCCGATTCCAGTGCGGCAATCAGCGCCTCCTGATCCACCAGATCGCCGCGAGCTGTATTGATCAGGCTGGCCCCCGGTTTCATCAGGTCAATGCGGCGGGCATCGATCGAACCAATGGTTTGCGGGGTCGCCGGGCAATGCAGCGTCAGAATGTCTGCCTTGGCCACCAGATCGTCGAGATTTTCGGCAAATTCGGCACCGAACATGGTCTCGACCGATTGCGGCAGCCGGTGGCGGTTATGATAGGCGACGGTAAGGCCGAATGCGCGCGCACGGTAGGCCACAGCCTGCCCGATGCGGCCCATGCCGACGATGCCGAGAATCTTGCCGCCCAACCGCCGACCGAGCATGCCCGAAGGTGCCCAGCCAGTCCACTCGCCGCGGCGGATCAGTGAAACCCCTTCGCGCATCCGGCGGGGTACCCCGATGATCAGCGCCATAGCCAAATCGGCGGTATCGTCGGTAAATACGCCCGGCGTGTTGGTAACCATGATGCCGCGGCGCTTGGCGGCGGCCAGGTCGATATGATCCGTCCCTGCGCCGAAGCTGGCGATGAGGCCAAGTTTCTCGCCTGCACCCTCGATCAATTCCGCGTCGATCCGGTCGGTGACAGTTGGCACCAGCACGTCGCAATCCTGCATCGCTGCGGCAAGCTGATCGCGCGTGAACGGTGTATCTTCGGTGTTGAGCCTGGCGTCATACAATTCCGTCATGCGCGCTTCGACCGCGGGCATCAGGTGACGGGTGACGATCACGCGGGGCGTACCATCGCGGCGGCGAACGGGTTTTCCTGCGTCGGATGGAACGGTGTTGGGCATGCTGCAGCGCTAGGACGGGTTGGACCGGCGGGTCAAGCGATCGTGACAGGAATTGCGCCGGAAATCAGCCGGGCCGCGCGAAAGCTTACCGCTTGAAGCGGATAGCGCGGACGCTGTATACAGCGCTCATGACATTGCGAATCCTGACTGCCATCTTCCGTACATTTCTGGGTCTGGGCCTTTTCCTCAGTCTTGCCGTATCCGCAGCAGCGCAGGACCGCGAGGTTCCCTACTGGGCTTCGATCAATACTGAAGAACTCAACATGCGGGTCGGGCCGAGCATGCAGTACCGCATCGATTGGGTTTACCGCCGCGAAGGGCTGCCGCTCAAAGTTATCAGGGTGGTGGACCGCTGGCGCCTGGTCGAAGATTCCGACGGTACGAAGGGCTGGGTTTCCAGCAACCTTCTAAGCCTGAAACGCAGCGCGGTGGTGATCGGCGAAGGTCTGGCTGCAATTCGGGAGGAACCGTCCGGTGCCAGCGAACTGAAGTGGAATGCGCAGCCCGGCGTGCTCGGCACGCTGGGCGATTGCGAGGCCGGTTGGTGTGAGATCGATGTCGCTGGCCGGATCGGATGGATCGATCAGGATCGAATCTGGGGCGCTGGCGAACCCTAGGCACCGCTGGCCGGCATGATCCAGCTCACTGCGCGGCGGGGAGGAACAATTTCGGTTGGCGTAGCCCGCTTGACAGTGACCGTTTCACCATCGTCGCTGACCGAAGCAAAGGTTCCTTCAGGGGCTCGTTCGCCCTTGGTCCAGCATTCTGGTTTTGCACCCTCTTCGTCTCCGGCGAAACATACCTTGCCATCGACAATTGCCGAAGTTCCGGTCTGTGTTTCGCCATTGCGAACCGACGAGTAGCTGCGATCGTCGTTCATCGTGAACTGGGACGTGGATCCATCGGCTCAGGTGACGTCATAATTTCCTGGTGCGATATCCGCAGTCGAGGGCGCTACCTTGGAAGTTTCCCCAGCTTCGGATGGGAGAGCCTACGGTTCTGAATTTGAGCAAGCTGAAACCGAAACTGCTGCAGCAATGCCGATCAGCAAGATGATCTTCTTCATCACTTCTCGTCCGGTCAGGGCACCGTCCGCCTGATGCGGACGGTGCCGAGACACAGCATTCCTTGAATTCGTGCAGCTATTCTAGGTTGCGGCAGCGGCACGCTTTACAGTTACAGTTTCGCCTGCATCGTTTGTTGCAGTCCAGCTACCATCTGCAGCAGCTTCACTTTCGGTCCAGCAAACTGCGGCCGTGTCATCCCCTGCGGGGTCGAAACAGGTCTTTCCATCCACTTCGGCGACTGTGCCGGTTGTGGTGACGTCACCTTGTACGCCTGAATAGGTTCCATCGGCCGTCATCGTGACCTGCCCGGTGCTGCCATCGGCATACGTGACATCGTAAGAGCCGGCCGAAGACTGACCATCGGGTGCCATTGCCGCCTCAGGCGTTGGTGCGGCCGTTTCCACCGGAGCCTCTGGTGCAGGCGCAGGTTCCGAACAAGCGGCAAGTGCAAAAACGCTGGCAACAAAAATCAATTTTTTCATGTGCATTCCCCTCCAAAAGGAAAGGAATATTTACCATAAATTTTTTGTGTCACCTAGTGGTTGATAGCAGCATCCAATTACAATGACTTAGATCAGTTCTATCGCCACTGCAGTTGCTTCGCCGCCGCCAATACAAAGACTTGCGACTCCGCGTTTTTTACCTTGCTGCTTGAGTGCGTTGATCAAGGTGACGATGATGCGCGTGCCGCTGGCGCCGATGGGGTGGCCCAGCGCAGTGCCGCCGCCATTAACATTGATCTTGTCGTGGGCAATGCCAATGTCGCGCATGGCGAACATGGCCACGCAGGCGAACGCCTCGTTGACTTCCCACAGATCGACATCGTCGACCAACCAACCGGCCTTTTCCAGCACCTTCGTGATCGCTCCGACCGGGGCGACGGTGAATTCTGATGGTGCCTGCGCATGGGCTGCGCTGGCCACAATGGTGGCGAGCGGGGTGTAACCCTTGGCCTTAGCGACACTTGCGCGGGTCAGCACGACAGCCGCCGCACCGTCTGAAATCGAGCTGGAGGTTGCCGCCGTTATCGTGCCATCCTTCGCAAAGGCGGGGCGCAGGGTAGGGATCTTGTCCGGCTTGCCGCGGCCGGGCGCTTCGTCGGTATCGACCACTACGTCGCCGCCGCGGGTGGACATTGTCACCGGCACGACTTCATCGGCAAAAGCGCCGCTGGCAATTGCGGCATTGGCGCGGCGAAGCGATTCGATCGAGTAATCGTCCATCGCTTCGCGGGTCAGCTGGTATTCGTCCGCCGTCGCCTGCGCGAAAGTGCCCATTGCGCGGCCTTCTTCATAGGCATCTTCCAGTCCGTCCAAGAACATGTGGTCGTAGGCTGTGTCATGGCCGATCCGCGCGCCGCTGCGGTGCTTCTTCAGCAGATATGGGGCATTGGTCATGCTTTCCATCCCGCCGGCGATCACCGTATCGATCGTTCCGGCAGCGAGTGCTTCTGCGCCCATGATGACGGTCTGCATGCCAGATCCGCAGACCTTGTTGACAGTGGTGGCTTGAACAGATTTCGGCAATCCGGCCTTCAGCGCGGCCTGGCGGGCAGGGGCCTGGCCAAGACCGGCCGGCAGTACGCAGCCCATGTAGATCCGGTCCACATCTCCCCCGGCAACACCGGCCCGCTCGACTGCCGCCTTCACCGCGGTCGCGCCCAGTTCGGTCGCTGATGCATCGGACAAAGCGCCCTGCATGCTGCCCATTGGGGTGCGGGCATAGGACAGGATGACGATGGGATCGGCTGCGGAGAATACGGACATAAGGGAAGCTTGCCTTTCTGAGTGAAGCGTGTGCTATTCATGGCATCATGTAGTGCCGCAGTGCACCAAAATCAAACGGAGCAAACTATGGCCGACAACAAGCAAAGCGAGATGGAAGAAATTCTTGCCCTGCAACGAAACTCC
The DNA here is from genome assembly GCA_041552775.1 of Allopontixanthobacter sp. Lineage (GTDB taxonomy): Bacteria > Pseudomonadota > Alphaproteobacteria > Sphingomonadales > Sphingomonadaceae > Allopontixanthobacter. The sequence goes on along the minus strand of JBFEKH010000001.1, from coordinate 34,559 downwards.
TTCATCGCTGCCCGGCCGGAGGCGCTTGCGCTCAGGCGGGACCGGGTCAAGCGCGCCATTGCGCTGCTGGTCGATCATCAGGATGACCTCGCCAAGGCGATGAGCGCGGATTTCGGCAACCGCAGCGTTCCGATGAGCCTGCTGACCGATATCGCCTCGACCGTGAATTTCGGCAAATACTGCCTCAAGCACATGGACCAATGGGCCAAGCCGGAAAAGCGCAAGGTCCAGTTTCCGCTCGGCCTGCTGGGGGCCAAGGCAGAATTGCGGTTTGAACCCAAGGGCGTGATCGGGATCATGTCGCCGTGGAATTTCCCAGTGAACCTGTCGGTCGGGCCATTGATGCAGGTGCTGGCTGCGGGCAACCGCGCAATGATCAAGCCAAGCGAATTTACCGAGGCAACGTCGGAATTGACTGCTGAACTGATCGCCAAATATTTCGCTCCCGAAGAAGTCGCGGTCATCACCGGCAGCCCGGAAGTGGCACAGGCATTCTCCGGCCTGCCGTTTGACCATCTCGTGTTCACCGGATCGACCGCCACGGGCCGCAAGGTGATGGAGGCCGCCAGCCGCAATCTGGTGCCGGTCACGCTGGAACTGGGCGGGAAATCGCCGGTCGTCCTTGGCCGCAGCGCCGATTTCGCCAAAGCGGGCGAGAGGATCGCAATGGGCAAGATGATGAATGCGGGCCAGATCTGCCTCGCGCCCGATTACATGATCGTACCGCAGGACAAGGAAGGCGAAGCAGTCGAGGCAGTCCGCAGCGCCGCCGCCACCATGTATCCGACCCTGCTCGACAATGATGATTACACCTCCATCGTGACCGATCGCCATTTCGACCGGCTAAAGGATATGGTCGAAGATGCCCGGGCGAAGGGCGCCGATGTGGTCGAGGTCAATCCGGCGAACGAGGATTTTATCAATACCAATTCCCGCAAGATGCCGCTGACAATCCTGTGCAATGTGACCGGCGACATGACCGCGATGCAGGAAGAAATCTTCGGGCCTGTGCTGCCGGTGATGACCTATCAGGGGGTGGGCGACGCAATTGACCACATCAATGGCAACGACCGACCGCTGGGCCTCTACTACTTCGGCGAAGACAGCGGCGAGCGCGAGCAGGTGCTGCAGCGGACAATTTCCGGCGGCGTAACGGTCAACGATGTAATTTTCCACATCTCCATGGAAGATCTGCCGTTTGGCGGCATCGGACCATCGGGGATTGGTTCGTATCACGGGCCGGAAGGTTTTCGCGAATTCAGCCACGCGCGTTCGGTCTATACCCAGAGCAAGCTCGACGTGGCGGGCCTCGCCGGGTTCAAGCCGCCCTATGGCAAGAAGACCGACAAGACGCTGGCAACCCAGATCAAGAAAGCCTGACGCTACGGCGCCGAGACAATTACTCCCTACGAGGATGTAATTGGCGAGGATTGGAGAGGATTTTACGGGCGCGCCCCCTTGCACCATTCGGGGCAGGGGACTAGGGCGCGGCATAGATGTAATCCGTGCCGATTCAGCCAGTAATGGCGTGCGGTACCTGAGCGAGGCATTCGCGTGGTCGACCTGAGCCAATATCTGCCAATACTGATCTTTCTGGCCATCGCGCTGGCAATGTCGGCGGCATTCGTATTTTTGCCTATGGGCGTGTCGCGCCTGACCGGTGCGCATAATCCGACAGCGAACAAGCTGACCGAATATGAATGCGGCTTTCCCGCGTTCGAGGATTCGCGCAGCCAGTTCGACGTGCGGTTCTATCTGGTCGCGATCCTATTCATTATTTTCGACCTAGAGGCAGCCTTCCTGTTCCCGTGGGCGGTCAGCCTGGACATGACCGGCTGGGCCGGTTGGATCACCATGATGATCTTCCTGTTCGAATTGATCATCGGTTATGCATATGCATGGAAAGTAGGAGCGCTCGAATGGGAGTAGTAGCCAACACTCCAAACGGGATTTTGCCGGCAGCGGCTCAGCCCGGCGCGACCCTTTACCCGGACGCCGATTACTTCAAGGCGATGCAGTCTGAGGTGAATGACAAGGGATTCCTGGTCACCAGCACCGAGGATCTGTTCCAGTGGGCGCGCACCGGCAGCCTGTGGTGGATGACGTTTGGCCTGGCGTGCTGCGCTGTGGAGATGATCCACGTAAACATGCCGCGTTATGACATGGAACGTTTCGGCGCTGTTCCTCGCGCTTCCCCGCGCCAGTCTGACGTGATGATTGTTGCCGGCACGCTGTGCAACAAGATGGCCCCGGCACTGCGCAAGGTTTACGACCAGATGTCGGAGCCGAAATACGTGATTTCGATGGGCAGCTGCGCCAATGGCGGCGGCTATTATCACTACAGCTACAGCGTAGTGCGCGGCTGCGACCGGATTGTGCCGGTTGATATTTACATTCCTGGGTGTCCGCCAACGGCAGAGGCGCTGCTTTATGGCGTGATGCAATTGCAGCGCAAAATCCGCCGTTCCGGGACGATCGAACGATGATGGGCTCGCGTTAAGATGGCTGTTCTCCACTCCGCTCCGAAGATCACGTCGAACGAAGGCGTAAAGGATACCCTATCAGCTGCGCTGGGCGATATGCTGATCGGCGCGCATGAGGAACATGGCGAGATCCTTTTCGCGGTAAAGCGTGACCGGATCGAAGACGCGCTGCGCCTGCTGCGGGACTATCACGAATATCAGCAGATGATGGAAATGGCGGGCGTCGACTTCCCTTCGCGGGCCGAACGCTTCGAAGTCGTCTACATGTTGCTCAGCCTGACCAAAAACCACCGGATCATGGTGAAAGTAACCACGGACGAGGCTACTCCCGTACCGACCGTCACCACGCTGTGGCCCAATGCTGGCTGGCTGGAACGCGAAGTGTTCGACATGTATGGCGTGCTGTTCGCGGGCAATACCGACTTGCGCCGCATCCTGACCGACTACGGTTTCGAAGGACATCCCTTTCGCAAGGATTTCCCGCTCACCGGCTATACCGAATTGCGCTATTCCGAGGAGGAAAAGCGGGTGGTGTACGAGCCGGTTGAATTGGCCCAGGATTTGCGCCAGTTCGATTTCATGAGCCCTTGGGAAGGCGCCGATTATATCCTTCCCGGCGATGAAAAGGCAGCAACTTCGCCCGTTGACGAGCCCAAGGTAACGGAAAAACCCTCCGACACCGGTGCGGGCAAGGCAGCGAACAAGGCGGCGGCAGAACCATCTCCCAAGAAGCCATCGAAGGTCGCGGCGGCAAAGGCGCCCGAGCCGACCGAGGACAGTACAGCGCGCAAGCCGCGCAAGGGTAAAACCACCGACACAAAGGCGGCGACCAGGCCGAAGGCGAAACCAAAATCGAAGGGGGATGACGCATGAGCATGCAGCTTGAACAGTCGCCCACCACCGGCGATGAAGTGATCACCAACTACACGATCAATTTCGGTCCCCAGCACCCCGCAGCGCACGGCGTCTTGCGAATGGTGATGGAACTGGACGGCGAGATTATCGAACGGATCGATCCGCATATCGGACTGCTGCACCGCGGCACCGAAAAACTGATCGAGCACAAGACGTATCTTCAGGCGCTGCCTTATTTCGATCGGCTCGATTATTGCAGCCCGCTGGCGATGGAACATTCCTATGTCCTCGCCATCGAAAAGATGCTCAACCTCGAAGTGCCCGAACGCGCGCAATATCTGCGGGTGATGTTCGCGGAACTCACCCGCATCTGTAACCACATGCTAAATATCGGCGCTCATGTGATGGATGTCGGCGCGATGACCCCGAACCTGTGGGTGTTCGAACTGCGCGAGGATTGCCTCAATTTCTTCGAGCGGGCCGCTGGCGCACGGATGCATATGGCATGGTTCCGCCCCGGCGGCGTGCATCAGGATGTGCCGCTTAAATTGCTCACCGACATTGGCGACTGGGTCGACACGCGGCTGCCCGAATTGTTCGGCGACGCGATGAGCCTCGTGATCGACAACCGTATCTTCAAACAGCGTAACGTCGATATCGCGCTGGTTTCCAAGGAAGACGCAATTGCCTGGGGCTTCTCCGGCCCGATGATCCGCGCGGCGGGTGTGCCTTGGGACCTGCGCAAATCGCAGCCCTATGACGTGTATGACCGGATGGATTTCGAAATCCCCGTCGGCACCAACTCGGATTGCTACGACCGGTTCATGGTCAGGGTGAACGAAGTCTATCAATCGGCCAAGATCATCAAGCAGTGCATCGCCGAAATGCCCGAAGGCCCGATTGCCAGCGATGACCGCAAGGTCGTCCCGCCCAAGCGCGGCGAGATGAAGCAATCGATGGAAGCGCTGATCCACCACTTCAAGCTGTATACCGAGGGCTTCCACGTTCCGGCGGGCGAAGTTTATGTGGCGACCGAAAGCCCCAAGGGTGAATTCGGCGTCTATCTGGTCAGCGACGGGTCGAACAAGCCATACCGCTGCAAGATCCGCCCGACCGCGTTCAGTCACCTGCAGGCCATGGATTTCATGTCCAAAGGGCACATGCTGCCGGACGCAACCGCGATCTTGGGTGCGATCGACGTGGTTTTCGGGGAGTGTGACCGATGATCCTGCGCGAGGTGTTTATCTTCATCGCAGCGTTCGCAGCCTTCGCCTCGGCGGTCGCGGCATATCTGCTGGCGTTTCATGGCTCGTTGAGCTTCAAGGAAATTCTTTCGACGGCCTTTGCTGCTGTCGTCGGCCTCTATGTCGGCCGTTATTTGGAACGAAGGCTGACTAATGGCTAATCGTCACACAGCACCCGATACGCCGGAACTGCGCGCGCGGTGGGGGTCTTTCGCGTTTACGAAGGACAACACCGCCACGGCGGACAAGTTCATCGCATCGTATCCCGAAGGCCGCCAGAAATCGGCGGTAATGCCGTTGCTTGATCTGGCTCAGCGCCAGGTGGGAGTGGAAACCGGTACGCAGGGTTGGCTCCCCATGCCGGTGATCGAATATGTCGCGAAATATTTGGGCATGCCAGTCATCCGCGTGCTCGAAGTCGCGACCTTCTATTTCATGTACAACCTTGTTCCAGTGGGCAAATTTCATGTGCAGGTGTGCGGCACCACGCCCTGCATGCTGCGCGGATCGGACGATATCATCGCTGCTTGCAAGAAACGCGGGATGGAAAAGGGCGCGGTCTCGGCAGACGGGTTGTGGACCCTCACCGAGGTCGAATGCATGGGGAATTGCGCGACCGCGCCGATGGTTCAGATCAACGACGGCAATTACGAGGACCTGACGGTCGAGCGCCTCGACGCGGTGCTGGATGCGCTGGCGGCAGGTGGGGCGCCGAAAGAAGGCACGCAGGAACCGGGGCGGCATACCTCCGAACCTTCCGGCGGCCCGACCACGCTGCAAGCCATGGTCACTGAAAACCACGATTACCGGGATGAATGGGCATGAGTATTGTCGGAATTATCGTCGCGCTCATACTCGCATTCATTGCCTTCAAAGTGCTTACCGGGCTGCTCAAGTTCGGGGTGATCGCTGCGATCATTATCGTGCTTATCGTTCTCTATTCGCAAGGTTATCTCGCATGAGCCTCGCTGACAAAGACCGCATTTTCACCAATTTGTACGGGTTCCAGGATTGGGGCCTGAAGGCTGCCCAGAAGCGCGGCGATTGGGACAATACCAAGGATATCATCGCGTGCGGCAATGATGCGATCATCGACGAGATGAAGGCATCGGGCCTGCGCGGCCGGGGCGGGGCGGGTTTCCCGACCGGCCTCAAATGGTCCTTCATGCCCAAGGAATCGAAAGACGGACGCCCGTCCTTCCTGGTCATTAACGCCGACGAATCCGAGCCCGGTTCCTGCAAGGACCGCGAGATCATCCGGCACGATCCGCACAAGTTGCTCGAAGGCGCGCTGATTGCCGGTTTCGCGATGCGCGCGCGCGCAGCCTACATCTACATCCGCGGCGAATATATCCGTGAAGCCCAGACGTTGCAGGCTGCGATTGACGAAGCATACAGCGCTGGACTGATCGGCAAGAATGCCAGCGGCACCGGATATGATTTCGACGTGTTCATGCACCGCGGCGCGGGCGCATACATCTGCGGCGAAGAAACCGCGATGATCGAAAGCCTGGAAGGCAAGAAGGGCCAGCCGCGCCTGAAACCACCATTCCCGGCGGGCGCGGGTCTGTATGGCTGCCCGACCACGGTGAACAATGTCGAAAGCATCGCAGTGGTCCCCACGATCCTGCGGCGCGGCGCGTCATGGTTCTCCGGCTTCGGTGCCGAGGGCAATCACGGTACCAAGCTGTTCCAGATCAGCGGACATGTGGAAAAACCCTGCGTCGTGGAGGAGGAAATGAGCATTCCATTCCGGGAGCTGATCGAGAAGCATTGCGGCGGCATTCGCGGTGGGTGGGAAAATCTGCTGGCGGTGATCCCCGGTGGATCGTCCGTCCCGCTCGTTCCTGCGGCGGACATCATGGACGCGCCGATGGATTTCGATGGGCTGAAGGCGGTCGGATCGGGCCTCGGCACGGCGGCAGTGATCGTGATGGACAAATCCACCGATATCGTACGCGCGATCAGCCGCATCAGCTATTTCTACAAGCATGAGAGCTGCGGCCAGTGCACCCCCTGTCGCGAAGGCACGGGCTGGATGTGGCGCATGATGGAACGCCTGCGCACCGGCGATGCCCAGATTGAAGAAATCGACATGCTGCAGCAAGTGACCAAGCAGGTCGAAGGCCACACTATCTGTGCCTTGGGTGATGCAGCGGCATGGCCGATCCAGGGCCTAATCAAACACTTCCGCCCCGAGCTGGAGCGGCGGATTCACGAACATAATGCACAATTCGCGGAGGCTGCGGAATAATGCCTAAGGTCACCGTAGACGGCATCGAAATCGAGGTCCCCGCAGGCGCTACTGTGTTGCAGGCGTGCGAGCTGGCGGGGAAGGAAATTCCTCGTTTCTGCTATCACGAACGGCTGAGCATTGCGGGCAATTGCCGCATGTGCTTGGTCGAAGTGAAACCGGGTCCGCCCAAGCCGCAGGCGAGTTGCGCTTTGCCTGCTGCCGATGGTCAAGAAATCCGTACCGATTCGCAGATGGTCAAGACCGCACGCGAAGGGGTGATGGAATTCCTGCTGATCAACCACCCGCTCGATTGCCCGATTTGCGATCAGGGCGGTGAGTGCGATTTGCAGGATCAATCCGTTGCCTATGGCCGCGGCGCATCGCGCTATGATGCGAACAAGCGTGCCGTGACCGAGAAATACATGGGTCCGCTGATCAAGACAGTCATGACCCGCTGCATCCATTGCACCCGCTGTGTGCGTTTCTCCGAAGAAATCGCCGGCGTGGACGAAATCGGCGCGCTTTACCGCGGCGAGGACATGCAGATCACCACCTATCTCGAACGCGCCGCGATGCACGAGTTGAGCGCGAACGTGATCGACCTGTGTCCGGTCGGTGCCTTGACGTCCCGTCCGTACGCCTTTGAGGCGCGGCCATGGGAATTGAAGAAAACCTTGAGCATCGATGTATCCGATGCGGTCGGCGCGAATATCCGGCTCGACAGCCGGGGCCGCGAAGTGATGCGCGCGCTACCACGGATCAATGATGACGTGAACGAAGAATGGCTGTCCGACAAGGGCCGCTACATGGTCGACGGTCTGACCAAACGCCGCCTCGATAAGGTCTGGATAAGGACCGGCGGAAAGTTGGCCGAAGCAAGTTGGGACGAAGCGTTCAAAGCTATTGCCGCTGCAAAACCGGGCAACAAAATTGCCGCGATTGCCGGTGATCTGGTGGATTGTGAAACGATGTTCGCGGCCAAGGCTCTGGTCGGCGCAATGGGCAGCACATTGCTCGAAGGCCGCCAGACCGGCATGGATTATGACGTATCCAACCTGGCTGCGGTCAATTTCAACTCAACCCTGTCCGGTATCGAAACCGCTGATGCGATTCTGATTGTCGGCAGCCACATCCGCTGGGAAGCTGCGCTGGTCAATGCTCGCCTGCGCAAAGCGGTCAAGCGCGGCGCGAAGGTGTTCGTGGTCGGTCCCGAATGGGCAACGACCTATCCGGCGACTTTCCTGGGCGATGATGTCAGCGTGCTGGGCAAATTGCCCAAGGCCGCGGCGGATGCACTGAAGGACGCGGAACGTCCGGCGATCATCCTCGGCGGGGCAGCTTTGGCGAAGGGCGCACTTGCCCCCGCGCTGGCGCTGGCTGACAAGTTCAAGCTGGTCAAGGATGATTGGAACGGTTTCAACGTGCTCCACATGGCGGCGAGCCGGATGGGCGGATTGATGCTCGGCTATGCACAAACGGGCGGGATCGCGGGCATCGCGGCGCACAAGCCCAAGGTGTTGCTGTCAATGGGCGCTGACGAGGTGGATTACTCCGCCTTTGAGGGCGCGCTGAAGGTCTACATCGGCCATCACGGCGACAAGGGCGCGCATGCGGCGGATATTATCCTGCCCGCCGCGTCCTATGCCGAGAAGGACGGAACTTACGTCAACACCGAAGGCCGCGTGCAATTTGCCGAAAAGGCCGTGTTCGCGCCTGGTGATGCGCGCGAAGACTGGACGATCCTGCGCGCGCTGGCCGATGCGTTGGGTGTGAGTGTCGGGTTCGACAGCTATGCCGAATTGCAGGGCGCGATGATCAAGGCGGTGCCTGCATTGGGTGAAGAAGGCCTGGCGGATTTGGGCGCACTTCCGAAAAGCGATGCCAAGGCAAAGGCTGCCAAGGACTTTGGCGGCGTGATTTCCTATCCGATCAAGGATTTCTACCTGACCAACCCAATCGCCCGCGCCAGCGCAGTGATGCAACAATGCTCGGCTGAACTGCTGCACGGCAATGAACTGTCGGAGGCGGCAGAATGACCGAATTCTTCCAATCCCTCGGCATGTCGTACGATGCTGCATGGGGTGTTGCCACCGTTGCGGGCATCCTGCTGATCGCACTGCCGCTGCTGCTGGCCGTGGCGATGATCATCTATTTCGACCGCAAGGTACTTGGCGCAGTCTCGATGCGGCGCGGACCCAACGTGGTTGGACCGTTTGGCTTGCTGCAAAGCTTTGCAGACGGTTTGAAGGTATTCCTGCAGGAAACCATCATTCCCTCGGCCGCGAACAAGGGCCTGTTCCTGATCGCGCCGATCATCACGTTTACCGTGGCGCTGGCCGCTTGGGCAGTGATCCCGTTCAATTCCGGGGCGGTGCTGGCGGACATCAATGTCGGCCTGCTTTATGTCCTCGCGATTAGTTCGCTGGGCGTTTACGGCGTGGTTATCGCGGGCTGGGCGTCCAATTCAAAATATCCGTTCTTTTCCGCGATGCGCGCTGCCGCACAGATGATTTCCTACGAAGTCTCGATCGGGTTCATCCTGATCTGCGTGGTGCTGTGGGCAGGGACGTTCAATCTCAATGGTATCATTGAGGCACAGCGCGGCCACGGGCTCGGCTTTGTCAACGCCTTCGTCTTCAACCCGCTGATGTTCCCGATGTGGGTGCTGTTCTTCATCTCCAGTCTGGCGGAAACCGCACGCGCTCCGTTCGATCTGACCGAAGCGGAATCCGAACTCGTGGCCGGGTATCAGACCGAATACAGCTCAATGAGCTTCGCGCTGTTCTGGCTCGGCGAGTATGCGAACATCCTGCTAATGTGCATGCTCAACGCGATCCTGTTCTTCGGCGGGTGGCTGCCGCCGTTCGACTGGGAACCGCTGTACTTGGTGCCGGGCTGGATCTGGCTGTTCGCCAAGACCTTCATGTTCTTCTTCATGTTCAGCTGGATCTGGGCAACCGTCCCCCGCTACCGCTATGACCAACTGATGCGCCTGGGCTGGAAAATCTTCCTGCCGTTGAGCCTCGGCTTTGTCGTGCTGATCAGCGGCTATCTTATGGCAACGGGTCATTATTCATGAGCACCCTCACACACCTCATCAAATCCTACACACTGTGGGATTTCCTTAAAGCGCATGCGCTGACCTTGAAGTATTTCTTCAAGCCCAAGGCGACAATCAACTATCCGTTCGAGAAGAACCCGCTGTCCCCTCGTTTTCGCGGTGAGCATGCGCTACGCCGTTATCCCAATGGCGAGGAGCGCTGCATTGCGTGCAAATTGTGCGAGGCAGTTTGCCCGGCGCAGGCGATTACCATCGAGAGCGAACCGCGCGAGGATGGTAGCCGCCGCACCACGCGTTACGATATCGACATGACCAAGTGCATTTACTGCGGGTTTTGTCAGGAAGCCTGTCCGGTCGATGCCATCGTCGAAGGGCCAAACTTCGAATATGCGACCGAAACGCGTGAAGAACTGCTGTACGACAAGACCAAATTGCTCGGTAACGGGGACAAGTGGGAGCGTGCAATTGCCGCAAACCTTGAAGCCGATGCACCGTATCGCTAACGCGCGCGCTTAGGAACAACGGGGCTTATGATCCAGATTTTCGCTTTTTACCTATTTGCGGTGCTGCTGATTGCCGCCGGTACGCTGACGATCATGTCGCGCAATCCGGTGCATTCGGTACTGTGGCTGATCGTGTCCTTCTTCAATGCAGCGGGCCTGATGGTGCTGGTGGGCGCGGAGTTTATCGCGATGCTGCTGGTGATCGTCTATGTCGGCGCGGTGGCGGTGCTGTTCCTGTTCGTCGTCATGATGCTGAACATTGATTTCGCCGAATTGCGCGCCGGATTCATGAAAAATTTCCCGCTCGGAATTGCGATTGCTTTGGTGTTGCTGGCGGAACTGATCCTCGGGATCGGCGCCTACGGCGCGGGTGTGCTGGAATTGGGCACGCCTGATGGCAGCGCCGCGCCGATGACGGACAAGAGCAATATCGAGAACATCGGCGCGCTGCTGTACAGCGATTACCTGTTCCTGTTCGAGGCGGCCGGTCTGATCTTGCTCGTCGCGATGATCGGCGCCATCGTGCTGACTCACCGTGAGCGCGCATCCGGCCCGCACCGCGGCCATCAGGATATCGGCAAGCAGAACCGCCGCCGTCCGGAAGAAGCCACCATCAATACGCGCCCCGAAGTGGGCAAGGGGGTCCAGCTGTGATCGGCATCGAACATTATCTGGTCGTCAGCGCGGTGTTGTTCGTGCTCGGCATGCTGGGGATTTTCCTCAACCGCAAGAACGTGATCGTGATCCTGATGGCGATCGAGCTAATCCTGCTGTCGGTGAATATCAACCTCGTCGCATTCAGCGCTTTCCTCGGCGATCTGACCGGACAGATTTTTGCGATGTTCGTGCTGACCGTTGCGGCGGGCGAGGCGGCTATCGGGCTCGCCATCCTGGTCATCTATTTCCGCGGACGCGGCACGATTGCGGTTGATGATGTCAACCGGATGAAGGGTTAAACCACAGTGTCTTCAATCCTTCTGATCGTATTCCTGCCTTTGCTCGCGGCCATTATCGGCGGGCTGGGTAACCGTGCGCTAGGCAATGTTCCGGTCAAGATCATCACCACTGGCGCGCTGTTTATTTCCTGCGCGCTCAGCTGGCCGATATTCCTCAGCTTCGTTGCCGGGGATGCTGCCGCCACCGTCGTGCCCGTGCTGCAATGGGTGCAATCCGGTAGCCTCAGTTTTGACTGGGCGCTGCGGGTCGATGCGCTAACGGCAGTAATGCTGGTAGTGATCACCAGCGTATCGGCGCTCGTTCATCTGTATAGCTGGGGCTATATGGACGAAGACCCGGACCAGCCGCGGTTCTTCGCCTATCTCAGCCTGTTCACCTTCGCCATGCTGATGCTGGTGACCGCCGATAATCTGGTCCAGATGTTCTTCGGTTGGGAAGGGGTAGGTCTCGCTTCCTATCTGCTGATCGGGTTCTGGTTCAAAAAACCGAGCGCAAACGCCGCGGCGATCAAGGCTTTCGTAGTCAACCGCGTGGGCGATCTTGGCTTCATGCTCGGCATATTCGGTACGTTCGTGGTGTTCGGCACCGTGTCGATCCCGGAAATTCTCGCCGCTGCGCCGTCGATGAGCGGATCGACGATCGGTTTCCTTGGCTACCGCATGCACACGATGGATGTGCTGTGCATCCTGCTGTTTATCGGCGCGATGGGCAAATCCGCGCAGCTTGGCCTCCACACCTGGTTGCCCGACGCCATGGAAGGCCCGACGCCGGTTTCTGCGCTGATCCACGCGGCAACCATGGTCACTGCCGGTGTGTTTATGGTCTGCCGCCTTTCCCCAATGTTCGAAACTGCGCCGATTGCGCTGGGCATGGTGACATTCGTCGGCGCCGCGACTTGTATTTTCGCCGCGACCGTCGGCACCACGCAGTGGGACATCAAGCGCGTCATCGCCTATTCCACCTGTTCGCAACTGGGCTACATGTTCTTTGCCGCAGGTGTCGGCGCTTACGGCGTGGCGATGTTCCATCTGTTCACGCACGCATTCTTCAAGGCGCTATTGTTCCTTGGCGCGGGCAGCGTGATCCATTCGATGCATCACGAACAGGACATGCGTTGTTACGGCGGCCTGCGTAAGAAAATCCCGTTCACTTTCTGGGCAATGATGGCTGGTACGCTGGCGATCACCGGGGTCGGGATTGTCCAGTTACACATCGGATTTGCGGGCTTCCATTCGAAGGACGCGATCCTCGAGGTGGCGTTCGCGCGCGGCACCGAATTGGGCCAGTTTGCCTTCTGGATGGGCACGCTCGCAGCGCTGCTGACCAGTTTCTACAGCTGGCGCCTGATGTTCCTGACCTTCTGGGGCAAACCGCGCTGGATCGAAAGTGAGCATATCCAGCACAGCGTCCACAAGACACCTGCAGAAGCAGGCGCAGACACCACCGGCGGCTATCATCCGCATGAAAGCCCGGCTTCCATGTTGGTGCCGCTGACTTTGCTCAGCGTGGGCGCGGTGGCAGCTGGCTGGGTGTTCAGCCATGCGTTTCTTGACAGTGCTGAATTCTGGGGCGGTTCGATTTTCTACAACGAGAATTTGATCCACGCGATGCACGGCGTGCCATGGCCGGTGAAATATGCCGCGACCATCGTGATGGTGCTTGGCTTTGTCGGTGCCTGGTACGCCTATATCCGCAACACTTCGGTGCCGGGCAAATTCGTCGAGCAATTCCGTCTGGTGCACCAGTTCGTGTACAACAAATGGTATTTCGACGAGCTGTATAATCTCATCTTTATCCGTCCTGCCTTCTGGCTTGGCCAGAAGCTGTGGAAGATCGGTGACGAGGGCATTATCGACCGCTTCGGCCCCAATGGCGCGGCGTGGCTGGTGCTCAAGGGCACCGGCGCTGCCAAGCGCGTGCAGTCGGGCTATCTCTATTCCTACGCGCTTATCATGCTGCTCGGGCTGATTGCCGCCGTTACTTGGGTGCTTGTCTAATGGGCGGTTTTCCCATCCTTTCCGTGATGCTTCTGGTGCCGCTGTTGGCAGCGATTGCCTGTCTTTTCGTGCAGGCCAAGGCAGCGCGCAGCATCGCGCTGGGCGCGACATTGATCAATCTGGCGCTCGGTATCCTGCTGTGGGTCAATTACGACATCGGCGGCGCACAGTGGCAGTTCACCGAACGCGCGGCGTTGTTTGCTGGCTTCAACTATGCCCTGGGTATCGACGGGATCGCATTGCTGCTGATCGTTTTGTCGACCTTTCTGATGCCGATCTGCATTCTGGCGAGCTGGGAATCCATCACCAAGCGCGTTGGCGAATATATGGCTGCGTTCCTGGTCATGGAATTGCTGATGATCGGCGTCTTCGCCGCGCAGGACCTATACCTGTTCTACATCTTCTTCGAAGCCGGGCTGATCCCGATGTACCTGATCATCGGCATCTGGGGCGGGACGAACCGGATTTACGCCAGCTATAAGTTCTTCCTCTACACCCTGCTCGGATCGGTGCTGATGCTGATCGCGATGATGTGGATGGTAAACCAGGCTGGCACGACCGATATCCCGACGCTGATGAATTACGATTTCGCGCCTCAGGCCCAGACTTGGCTGTGGCTCGCATTCTTCGCAAGTTTCGCGGTCAAGATGCCAATGTGGCCGGTCCATACCTGGCTGCCCGATGCCCACGTTCAGGCACCGACAGCCGGTTCAGTGATCCTTGCCGGGGTCTTGCTGAAAATGGGCGGTTACGGCTTCATTCGCTTTAGCCTGCCGATGTTTCCAGAGGCATCCGCGGAATTCGCGTGGTTGATTTATATCCTGTCGATGGCGGCGGTCGTGATCACCAGCCTGATCGCGCTGGTCCAGAACGACATGAAGAAGCTGATCGCCTATTCATCGGTTGCCCACATGGCGATCGTCACGGTCGGGCTTTTCTCCTTCAACGTTCAGGGCCTTGAAGGCTCGATGATCGTGATGCTCAGCCACGGCCTGGTGTCGGCCGCGTTGTTCCTGTGCGTCGGGGTAATTTACGACCGGCTGCATACCCGCGAAATCGATCGTTACGGCGGCCTTGCTATCAATATGCCGAAATATTCGCTGCTGTTCCTGCTGTTCACAATGGCGAGTATCGGTCTGCCCGGAACCAGCGGCTTCGTAGGTGAATTCCTGTCGCTGGCTGGGATTTACGAAGTTTCCAGCCTCGTGACCTTCGTTTGTACCACCGGGATCATCCTTGGCGCTGCCTACATGCTGTATCTTTATCGCCGGGTTGCCTTTGGCGGGCAAAAGAACGCCGATGCGGCTGCGATGAAGGATATCGGTGTTCGGGAATGGCTGATGCTCGGTCCGATTGCCGCTGCGGTCCTGTGGATGGGTGTTTACCCTGAAAGCTTCCTCGCCCCGATGCGCGCGGACATTGCCGCGCTGGATGCAAGGCTCGCCCGAGCCGCACCGGAAGGAGATGCTAAGCTGGAAGTTGGGCCTCCGCGCAAAGAAGCTGCAAACGCGATGCCGCACGTCGGCAACGGTCACGAAGAAAAAGCCGCCGAGGGAGCGCACTAATGGATTATGGCCTCTCCCTCTACCTGACCGGACCGGAAGTATTCCTGTCCATCTCGGGTCTGATATTGACGCTGGTCGCCGCATGGGGTGGGCAGAAGTCTGCACGGCTGAGCACCATTCTGGCAGCAGGCGCGCTGGTTGGCGCGGCCGTAATCACCGCCAGCTTCCTGATCAACCCTGCCTTCGCGCAGGGCGAGAATGCTTTCGGTAGTTTGTACCGGATGGATGCATTCGGCAGCGTGGCGAAACTTCTGATCTATCTGGCCGGAATCGGCTGTCTGGTCGTAACCCCGCGTTTCTTCGACCAGAGCAAGGAATACCGGCCGGAATATCCGTTGCTGATCGTCTTTGGTTCGGTCGGCATGGGGATGATGGTTTCGGCCACGGATTTGATGACGCTGTATATCGGCCTCGAGCTGAGCAGCCTGTCGTCCTACGTGCTGGCATCCTTTTCCCGCAGCGATGAACGGTCTGCCGAAGCTGGCCTGAAGTATTTCGTGCTCGGCGCGCTGGCTAGCGGAATCCTGCTGTACGGGATGAGCCTGGTCTACGGCTTCTCTGGCAGCACCAGCTATCTGGCCATCCGGCCCGCTTTCGAAGGCACGCTAGGTAACGGTGCGTTGTTCGGGGTGATTTTCGTGCTGGCAGGCCTGGCATTCAAGATCTCCGCCGTGCCGTTCCATATGTGGACGCCCGACGTCTATGAAGGCGCGCCGACACCCGTCACTACCTTCTTCGCCACCGCGCCGAAAGTTGCCGCGATTGCGATGACCGCGCGCATAACGCTGGACGCATTTGGCAATCAGGCCGACGCATGGCGGCAGATCATCATCTTCGCCGCGCTTGCATCTATTGTGGTTGGTGCCCTGGGCGCTATTGGCCAGACCAATATTAAGCGGCTGCTGGCGTATTCCTCGATCAACAATGTTGGCTTCATCCTGATCGGCCTGGCCGCCGGGACAGTTGCCGGTGCCAGCGCGATGCTGGTCTATCTGGCGATCTATGTCGCCATGTCACTCGGCAGTTTTGTCGCGGTGCTAATGATGCGCGACAAGGACGGCAAGCAGGTCGAGACCATGGCCGATATCGCTGGTCTCTCTCGAGCGAAGCCGTTGCTGGCGCTGTGTCTGGCCGCAATGATGCTGAGCCTTGCCGGTATCCCGCCGCTGTTCGGTTTCTGGGGCAAGTTTGTGGTCTTTCAAGCTGCCGTCGAGGCTGATCTTGTGATCCTCGCTGCAATTGGTATCGCGGCAAGTGTTATCGGCGCGTTCTATTACCTCAAGATCGTCAAGATCATGTATTTCGATGAACCAGTCGATATCGTGACGGGGGAAAGTGACGTTGCGCATTGGACGGTTCTGGCCGTGACTGCGATCATCGTTTCGCCGCTCGGTTATCTTCTAACAAAACCATTGGGCGCGTTGGCGGACCGGGCAGCAGAAGCGCTGTTCGCGACGGTGTGACCGGCGTAGCTTGATTGAGACTGTCCCCCAGACCGGTTCGACCAATGGCGATCTTTCGTCCCGCATAAAGGCTGGTGAGCGTATTGCGGAAGGTCACTGGCTCGTCTCGGAGCGGCAGAGCGCCGGACGGGGCCGGCAGGGGCGCGAATGGTTTGACGGCTTCGGCAATTTCATGGGTTCGACCGTGGTCCACCTTCAGGCGGCAGACCCGTTCACGCCGACACTGGCGCTGTTGGCGGGACTTGCCGCCTATCAGGCGGTCTTGCCGCATTGTCCCGATCCGGTGCCGCTACGCCTCAAATGGCCCAATGATCTGATGTTCGCCGGTGCAAAGCTGGCTGGCATTCTGCTGGAGAGGGAAGGCGACAGTGTAATCGTGGGCATCGGAGTGAATTTGGCCATTGCGCCGCAAGTAACGGGCAGGGAAACGCAGGCTTTGAGTAAATTCGGACCCGCCCCGGACCGTGACTTGTTCTCCGGCGCCATTGCCGGACATTTTGCCGAGGAATTGCAGCGGTGGCGCGCCTATGGCACTGAACCGCTCATCAATCGCTGGGGAAGCGCGGCCCACCCAAAAGGCACGCCGCTGACCGTGAATGAACAATCCGAAGGGGTTATCAGCGGTACTTTCGACGGGTTGCTGCCCGATGGTTCACTCCGCCTGCGCTTGGCGGATGGCACAAGCCGTGCCATCCACGCCGGCGATGTCATGCTCGCCTGAAGGAAAGACTCATGCTGCTTGTCGCAGATGTCGGAAATACCAATGTCGTCTTCGCGTTGTTTGCCGGAATGACTGTGCGGGCGCGCTGGCGGATCGCGACTGATCCGCGCAGAACCGGCGATGAGTATGCCGTCTGGCTGACCCAATTGCTTGCGCTTGAGGGGATCGACCGCAAGGAAGTGAACCAGTTCATCATCGGTTCCGTGGTTCCGCGCGCGATCCATAACCTGACCGTGCTGGGCGAGAAATACTTCGGCGTTACCCCGATGATCGCGGGCGAGGGCAAGGCGACATGGGGCATTACCGTGGATGTGGACGAGCCGCGTTCGCTCGGCGCCGACCGGGCACTGAACGCAATTGCCGCCCATGCAAAGTATGAAGGCGACCTGATCATTATCGATTTCGGCACCGCGACCACTTTTGATGCGGTGGATTTCACCGGAACGTATAAGGGGGGCATCATCGCGCCGGGAATCAACCTGTCGCTCGATGCATTGGTGGGCAACACCGCCAAACTGCCGCGGATCGCCATAGAGGCACCGCGAACGACCAGTGTGATCGGCCGCAACACCGAAGACCAGATGCTTATCGGAGTGTTCTGGGGCTATGTTGCGATGATGGAAGGATTGATTGCCAAGATGCGTGAAGAAATCGGCCGACCCGCCAAGGTGGTAGCCACCGGCGGCCTCGCCATCCTGTTCGACAAGCATACCGAGATGTTTGACGGTGTGGACTCCGACCTCACGCTGGAAGGCCTCGCAATTCTGGCAGAACGGGCGTCCAAGTGAAGAAGGATTTCACGCCTGAAAAAGAACTGCTGTTCCTTGCGCTGGGTGGTTCCGCTGAAATCGGCATGAACGTCAATCTGTACGGCTGTGACGGCCAATGGCTGATGGTTGACCTGGGGATGACGTTCTCGGGTGACCAATATCCGGGCGTTGACCTCGTGTTCGCCGATCTCGAATTCATCGAAGACCGGGTCAAGGATTTGGCCGGCATCGTGCTCACCCATGGTCATGAAGACCATATCGGCGCGATCCCCTATTTCGCGGAGGAATTGGGCGTGCCGCTTTATGCGACGCCGTTTACCGCAGACTTGATCCGCCGCAAGCTGGAAGAAGCCGGCATTCTGGGCGAGATCGAGCTCAATATTATTGAAGGGACGGACAGTTTTGCGGTTGGTCCCTTCGACATTAGCTATGTCCCGCTGGCGCATTCGATTGCCGAAGGAAACGGCCTGATCATCGACACGCCTTACGGACGGATTTTCCACACCGGCGACTGGAAGCTGGACGAGGAACCGATCATTGGTGAACCCACTACCCAGGAAGAACTGACGGAACTCGGCGACGAAGGCGTTCTCGCGATGGTGTGCGATTCCACCAATGTCTTCAATCCGAACCCCAGTGGTTCCGAAGGCGCGGTGTATCGCGGCCTGATGGAGGAAGTGAAGCGCCACACCGGCAAGCGGGTGATGGTTACCACCTTCGCTTCCAACGTTGCACGGCTGCACACCCTAGGCGAAGTCGCGAAGGAAACCGGGCGCAAGCTATGCGTTGCAGGCCGTTCGCTCGACCGCATCATCGAAGTGGCGCAGGACAATGGTTATCTTCAGGATTTCCCGAAGACTGTCGACTTCCAGACCGCGATGGGTCTGCCGCGCGGCGATGTGCTGATCATGGCAACCGGCGGGCAGGGCGAACCCCGTGCTGCCTTGGCCCGCGTGGCTGACGACAGCCACCAGATCAGTCTGCAAAAGGGTGATGTCGTGCTGTTCTCCAGCCGTCAGATACCCGGCAATGAAGTCGCGATTGGCCGGGTCCAGAACAAACTGGCCGAACGCGGCGTCGTTATGGTCACCGACCGTCAGAGCGAAATCCACGTGTCCGGCCATCCGGGGCGTCCGGAACTTGAAGCGCTCTATTCCTGGATCAGGCCGGAAATCCTGGTCCCGGTACATGGCGAAATCAAGCATATGCAGGAACAGGTCCGCGTCGGCCAAGCCGCAGGGATACCGCATAATATCTTCCAGAAAAACGGCGACATCATCCGTCTCGCTCCGGGGAAGCCGAGCAAATTGGCCGAAGTCCGCACTGGCCGACTGGTGCTAGACGGCGATATTATCGTCCCGGCAGATGGCGAGGCTATCAGCATGCGCCGCCGGATGGCGCGCGAAGGCGTGATCGTCGTCGCAGTGGATTCAAGCCTTAAGCCGCATCTGGAATTGCTGGGGCTGCCATTGGACGAGGACGAGGACGATTTCATCGCCGAAGCCTCCGCCGATATCGTCAAGGCGCTGCGCGGACTCAAGGGAGCGGCACGCAAGGATCGCAAGGCCCTGACCGAGGCTGTACGCCTTGCGACCCGTCGCACAGCAACGCGCTGGAGCGGCAAGCGGCCGCAGGTCAAAGTGATCCTGATGGGAGGCTGACGCCGTGCAATGGACTTCGATCGTCGCGATATATCTGCTGGTCTGGGTAATGTGCGCCTTTTTCCTGCTGCCATTTGGCGTGCGAACGCATGACGAAATGGGGGTGGAAAAAATTCCCGGGCAAGCCGACAGCGCACCTGCGAATTTTCGGCCGTTCAGGCTGGCTTTCCGGGCTTCGCTGGTCGCAGTGGTGGTCACGGCATTATACGTGCTGAATTACGAATCTGGCTGGATCACGGCAGATGATATCAATCTGATCAAGCCGCCCGAGAACTTGCGCTAAGTCCCACCAGAACGGGAAACTCTCAGGTCCGCAGCCGTTCGATTGCCTGAGCAAGTGCCACATACAATTTGCCCATATCCGAACTGAGCAAGGTCACGCCCAATGCGTGGCCATCGCGGGTGGACAACATTGCTCGCAGCATGGCTTCGAAATCATGGATGTACCGGCTCACATTCTCGGCAAACTCACTGTCGTCGGCATAGACCTTCGCGATGTCGCGAGCTTCGGTGTGGTCGAGCAATTGCACCGCACGGCGAGTGAAAATGCCGCGATCGCCGCGCAGGTACGAAGCCCAGGCGATATCAGTCACGTCGTTTGACAGCACCTTGGAGATATCGATCGAGTTTGAATTCAGACTCTCTGTAATCAGTGCAACGCGGCGGGAGAAATCGTGGTCGACCTGCTCTTCCGCACGTTCGCGGGCGCGGTTTACGCGTGCTTCCAGATTGCCAGCAAGTTCGTTGACCTTGGCGAGTTGGTCACGCAAATTGGTCGCTGCCGTGCGCCCTGCATTGGAAGCCTTGGCAACGGCAGTTTCCAATTCTGCAATGGCAGTGTCGGTCCGGCCGCGCAGTGCTGTATCGATCGCGAGCGAGCTTTCTTCGCCAATGCGTTCCGCGATTTCCCTTACGTTGAACGCGGTTCCGCTTTCGATCTGGCCAATTGCTTCGCGGGTCGATTGTTTCAGGAAGCTAATTGCGTCGCGTAATTCCGTTCGCGCTGTGTCGGATAGCAAGGAACTTTCCGCGCTCAATTTTGCGAGCGAGCTTTCCAGCTGCTCGATCTCGTCCAGATGCTCGATGTTAGCGGCGGTAATTCGTGCGCTGTATTGTTCGATCTTTTCGAGGGCTTCGCGGCCATTGTCCTTGGCACCGAGCACATAGTCGGACAATTTCGCTCCCTTTTCGCTGGCTTCGCCGAGCAGGATACCGATTTGCCTTACGTTTTCCTCCGTGGCGGCTATTCGGCCACTCGCGTCTTCAATTGCAGATGGCAATATGTCGCGGCTATGGTTGGAACTGGCCTGTATCAGTTCGAGCAGCCTGACCGTATCTTCGGTCAATCCGGCGATGGCGGCAGTCGTTTCGTCGATCCGCTGACGGTTCTCACCCAGTTTCTCGGCCAATATCTGCGCCCCGCTGCCAAGGACAATTTCGGTATCGGCGCCCTGCGCCATGATGCTCTGCAAATTCCGTTCGAATTCACCAAGCCGGTCTGCAATTGCTTCGCCATGCGCTGACATTCGCTCGGACTGTTCAATCTGCGCCTCGCGGCGTGCCTTGATCGCTTCGTCGAGCCCGATCAGGCGCGCACTGAGGTTTTCAATCGCTTCCTTCTCGTCCTGCGTCATCTGGCTGCGGCGCAGTTCGATCTGTTCGTGCAAGGCAGCACTGCGTTCTGCCATGGTGGTATCCACCCGCTCGGCTTCCTCGGCCAGCTCCTGCAGTTTGGCGCGTGAGGCGGTGAGTGCTGCTTCGTCCAGCGCGGCAATTCGCTCAACCGCTTCTGTCAGTCGTGACTGAATGTCCTCGATTTGGCCGCTCCAGGCGGTAATGGCGCGTTCCTCGCTGTCGCGCACCGACTGTCCGATGATCTTGCTCTCGTCACGCAGCGACAACAGGCGCGCGCGGAGCGAAACCAGTGCAGCCTCTTCGTTTTCTTCCAGGTCTGTCCGCGTTCCGGCCAATTCGCCGGAGAGGGCGTCCGCACGGCGGCGCAGTGCCGATAACGCTTCGACTTCGCTAGTGTCCAATTTCGTGCGAAACTCGTCATTGGTGGATCGCAGGGCATCGAACCGCCCCCTGGCCATCGCGTCGATCTGCACCGTCTGTGCCTCGAAATCGGCGAGGGTTGCATTGATGGAAACCTTTAGGCTGGCGACTTCGCGTTGAGTAGCCTGGCCGAATTCATTTAGCCGCTCGAATCCGGCGATCAGCTCATCGATCTGGTTATGCGCCGTGCGTCCGGCATTGCCGATGTTGTTGGTCACATCGCGCGCTGAATTGGCGATTACCGGCAGATCATCGCGCAGTCGGGTCATGTTTTCCAGTGCGGTGGTGCTGACCGTCGCAATTGCGTCCACCTGCGCTCCATTGTCTTGGATCAGGTTTTGGAGGTGGTCGGCGTGGGTTGACAACCGTTCACCGGCGGCGCGGCCCAGCGATTCCAGTTCACGCGACTGGGAACCAAGGAAATCGCGTGCAATGCTCAGTTCGCGGTTGATCACCGACAGCCGCTGTTCAAGCGCGACCGATTCGCCCGACAAGCTGCGCGCAACTTTGCCGTATCGCGTTGCTTCTCTTGTACTGTTGCGCATGGCCAGCATCCACAGCGATACAATCAACAGGACCGGGATCGACCATGCGATGATCCACTCGCTCCATTGTGACGGCGTGCCGCCGGAAAGAATTTCTGACTGATGTGCCCATCCGTAAAAACCGGTCCAGCAGGCGATGGCCAGACACGCCAGAAACGGCCCAATCCAGACAGTGGACCGCGGCGCAGCAACTTCGTCTTCCCACTCTTCGATGTACTCTTCGCCAAGTTCGATCGTCTCTTCAGAGACGGGCAGAGCCGTATCAGCCTGAGTCTCTGGCGCATTGTCGGGGCCTACGACCCTGATGTTCGATCCGTTGTTCATGACATGAAACTACCACTTTTGGGGTCATGTGAAACCCTATCTTAACCCTGTTGACGTTAGAAATGTCAGTTATGTTGTATGAAAACGGCGCTCTCGATGCCACTTTGGCGGCTGCTGCAGGCGATGACACCGCTCTGATAGCGGAATTGCGCGGTGCTTTCACCGAAAGTTTGACGCGCCAGATCGACTTGTTGAAACGGTCGCGCTGCGATGCCAATTGGGATGTTGCAGCCATGCGTCTGAAAGGGCTTGCGGCCAGTTTTCACGCCAGCGACCTGATAGTCCTGGCCGATGAAGCGGTAAATTCCGCACCCGGCGAACCTACTGTCATCCGCAAGATCGAGGCATTTCTGGCGGATTTTGTAAAACACCCGGGCTGACCGGCGGGTAACAGCTTCGCTTGGCATCGGCGTTCCAGCGACGTAAAGCACCTGCTCCCAGTTCAGGAGCGTGTGCGTGCGGGTCGCCTTACTTTCGACCATGGAATCTGTAGCTGCCGCTGGCGGTGATCCGCGCGGTTTTCTGACCGTGGCGGGGAGATCGATTGTTCGGCACCAACTGGAATGTGCGCTGGCGCTCGGCTGCGAGAAAATCGCCTGCCATGCGCTCGGATTGCCACAGGAATTGGTGGCGCTACAGCACCTTGCAGAAAAGTCCGGCGCAAGCTTTCAGGTCATTCCGGGGCCGCGCGCATTGTCCGGTATGGTCCGGGCCGCGGATGAATTGCTGGTATTTGCCGACAGCCTGTTGCCCGACCCCGCGCTCGCAGAGAAATTGCTCGCAGATCGTCCGGCTGTACTCGCCCTGCCTGCAGAGGAGGGCATCGCCGGCGGATTTGAGCGCATCGACCGCGATTATGCCTGGGCTGGCCTGTTGTTAGTCCGAGGACCGGCGGTAGAGCGGCTCGCTGACTTGCCGCCTGACGCCGATCCGATCGCCGGATTGCTGCGTATCGCCCTGCAAGCTGGAACGCGTATCGTTACGATGCCGTCCGGCTTGCTGGCTGACCATGAGTGGGGACTGGTCAGTTCCGAAGATGATGCGGCTGAATTTGAACAAGTCTGGCTCGGGCGCCACTTCCACCAAGCCTCCATTGCGGCGCCGACATTGGCAGCTGCAGACCGGGCAGCAACTGCGTTGATGAAGCGTGCCGACGGCCGCAAATTCGGCGGCGGCGCGATACTGGTGAGCGCGGCAGGCGTTGGCGCAATTGCCACGCTGACGGGTTGGTTCTGGGCACCTGTGGCAGGTCTTGCGTTGTTGGTCCCCGCATATTTCCTTGCCCGCACCGGCACGGCATTGCGTTCAATCGAGGGGCTTGGACGCGCATTGCCGCAAGGATTCGGCAAGATATCTGCATGGCTTGGGGTGGCACTCGATATTGCACTGGTCGGCATCGCAGGCATGGCCAGCATCCCGGAAAACAGAATTACCGCAGTTCTAGGTACAATCCTGCTGCTTTTGGTACTCCGGTTGGGTGGCCGCCTGCCGCTGAGAGACTGGAAAATTATGCTGTCCGACAGGGCTTTGCTGGCTTCGGGATTGGCAGTTTCGGGCTTTTTCGGGGAATTAGTCCATTTTTCTCAAATACTTGGTGTTTTTGTCGTGGCTGGAATAATACTCGATCTAAGTGGGTCAAAGCTAACACGGACTTAACCATGTCGGTCTAAGGACTTAGTCCATGATCGATCGCACTGCGTCCCAATCTGATGAGGCCCCGGTTGAGGCCATGCTCCGCGAGGCGTTGGAGCAAGGCGACGCTGTGCTGGATACGATTGGCCCGATCCTTGGCCATTTGCTCGCAAATGACGACGACACGCTCTTCACCGAAGAGATCGTTGCCCGGGTCAGGGGTGTCATCCTGCACATCGCATGGCAATTGCTGATGGCCCAGGGGAAAGCCGCGGCAACCGAAGATCCCGATCTGTTCGCAAAGAATCACCGGGAGGCGCTCGCGGCAAATCTTGCCTCGCATCAGGCATTGTTGATGCATTGCCATGCGCTGGCGGTGGAATGGCACCTGACTTTGTGTCTGGACCAAGGCAGCGCAATCGATCCGGTACTTACCCCGTTGTTGCAGGCGCTGGTCGCATCAGATGATGAGGCTACGGCAGCGTCGGCGATGACCGCGCTGGCGTCGCAGGCCCGGTTTATCCAGCACCAGCGACGGATGGAATTGCCGATCAACGAATTGCCCGGTGACCTGCTTCACCAGGCGCTGCTGATCTGGCGCGGTCACGTGGATGATGACGCAGGCGCCGCTGCAGAAATTGCGGAGCGCGAGTTGCGGGCATCATTTGACGAAAGCGCTGGCAGGTTAGGGCTGTTGTCGCGCATTGTGGCCAGCATGGGCAGCGGAGCGATGGTTGCTCTTTCGGTCAGCCATGCGGGTGCAGCGATGTTCATCACTGCACTGGCTATTGCTTCCAATCAGGACCGCGATATTGCCGCTCTATCGACCAATAATGGGCAAATGGCCCGGCTCGCACTAGCTCTGCGTGCAGCGGGCGTGGAGGCAAAGGCCGTAGAAGAGCAGTTTTTCCATGTTCACCCCGAAGTGACATTGCCCGATGTGTTCAAGTTGCTCCGGTCGGACCGGGCCGCAGCGATGCTTGCTGCCAGTATCCGAAACGCTGCGGGATAAGCCATGGCAGGGGCCACCAGAACCTATCTTGCCGAGGCACGAAGCGATGCGCGCGACCAATTGATCGAGGCGCAGGAGCCGCTCGCCCAGTTGCAGCACCGTTGCGGCGGCGAACTGCCGGGCATCATCGCGATCCCGGAATTGCTGGCGCTGGTGCGAAAATCACGCACTTACGGCCTTCGGCTTGCCCGGATGATCCAGGCGGTCGACGGTGATGACGTCATCAAGGCATGGGTCGAAGTCTCACCCAGTGGAGACGAAGACGAAGCATCGGGAGGCGGTTGCACCATCCGTGTTGCCAATTGGCAATTGACACCGCTGCCGCTTGAAGACGCGTCACAAAACGAGGCCCGCAAACTTGCCATCGACCGCGCACTCGCCGAATTGACGGCGCGACTGGACACCGACCAGCAAGTGTTGTCGGTCGAAAGTACCGCTCCAGATCTAGCTGAATTGGCAGCGGCATTGCATGGTGCGAGCGACAAATCGTGGACCGAATTCGTCAGCTTTCCGGGACTTGGGAGCCAGAAGAAAATGCATTGGCGATTGCTCGATGGTGCCGAATGCGCGGTCGAAGGATCCGAGCGGCGCTGGAATGTTACGCTGGTGCCGCTGGGCCAACCTGAAGTCGCCAGCGCTGGGTTCGAACTCTACCTGGTCGCGCAGAGCCCTTATTCGCCTCGTCTTGTGGAACCAGACGTGTCAGGCGAAGCGTCCATTGGCAGCTCCATCGGACGCGATTTGTCGCCGGTGCTGCGTCAGCCGATCGCCAGGATCATCGCCAATGCGGAAACGATTCGCACCCGGCTCGCTGGGCCGCTGGCAGATGAATACAGCAATTATGCTGCCGATATCGCTTCCGCAGGGCAGCATCTGCTTGCCCTGATCGACGACCTTTCAGACCTAGAGATTGTCGAATCGGAGCAGTTTAGCACCGCTCCCGATTTGATTGATCTGGCCGATGTGGGGCGCCGCGCCGCAGGTATCCTCGGCGTGCGCGCAAAGGAACGCAGCATCGAATTGATCGCGCCGCCTCAGGAAGAATCCCTGAAAGCCACGGCTGAATTCCGCCGCGTGCTGCAGGTCCTGCTTAATTTGGTGGGGAATGCCATCCGCTATTCGCCGGAAGGTTCACAGGTGCGGATCGAGCTGGCCCAGGACGGAGATCGTACCAAGGTCAGCGTGGCCGATAATGGGCCAGGCCTGACGCGTGAGCAACAGGCGGTGGTGTTCGGAAAATTTGAACGGCTTGGCCGATCAGGCGATGGCGGTTCGGGCCTCGGCCTCTATATCTCGCGCCGGATTGCCAGGGCGATGGGCGGCGAGTTGTCGGTTGAAAGCACCGCGGGCGAGGGTGCCCGATTTATTCTGGAATTGCCGGGCGCCGCTTAAATCGTCGCCCGGCGAAATCCTTAACGTTGGCCGACTGGGATGTAGTCCCGTTCGGTCGGGCCGGTATACAGTTGGCGCGGACGACCGATTTTCTGACCGGGATCGGAAATCATTTCATTCCATTGCGCGACCCAGCCGACTGTTCGGGCGAGGGCGAACAATGCTGTGAACATGGTGGTCGGGAAGCCGATCGCCGACAGGATCACGCCGGAATAGAAATCGACGTTGGGGAACAGCTTCTTTTCGATGAAGTATGGATCGTTCAGAGCCATTTCTTCGAGCCGCAGCGCAGTTTCGAATACCGGATCGGTGACCTTCAGCGCGTCGAACACTTCGCGCACGGTCTTCTGCATTACCGTGGCGCGCGGATCGTAGTTTTTGTAGACGCGGTGGCCGAAGCCCATCAGGCGGAACGGATCGTTCTTGTCCTTGGCCCGCTCGATATAATGCGGGATGCGGTCCGGCGTACCGATTTCACGCAGCATATTGAGCGCCGCTTCGTTGGCGCCGCCATGTGCCGGGCCCCACAGGCAGGCAATGCCCGCTGCAACGCATGCAAAGGGATTGGCGCCCGATGAACCGGCCAGACGGACGGTCGAGGTCGAGGCATTCTGTTCATGGTCGGCATGGAGGATGAAAATCCGGTCCATCGCCTTTTCCACTGCAGGCACTACTTCATATTCCTCGGCCGGAACGCCGAAGGTCATGCGCAGGAAATTGCCCGTATAGGACAGGGAATTGTCCGGGTGCATGAAGGGCTGGCCGATGGAATATTTATACGCATTGGCAGCGATTGTCGGCATCTTCGCGATCAGGCGATGCGAAGAAATCTTGCGGTGATCCGGGTCGGCAATGTCGGTGCTGTCGTGATAGAAAGCCGACAGCGCGCCAACTACGCCGCACATGATCGCCATCGGGTGCGCATCGCGGCGGAAACCCTGGTAAAACTGGCGCAACTGATCATGCAGCATGGTGTGCCGCGTGATCGTGTATGTGAAATCGTCGAGCTCGTCCTTGGTTGGCAATTCGCCATTGAGCATCAAATGGCTGACTTCCATGAAGCTGGAATGTTCAGCGAGTTGGCCTATCGGGTAGCCTCGGTGCAGCAGGACGCCCTCTTCCCCGTCGATAAAGGTCAGAGCGCTTTCACACGAAGCGGTAGAGGTGAAGCCCGGGTCAAAGGTGAACGCCCCGGTCTGGGCGTATAATTTGCGAATATCGATCACGTCGGGGCCGGTGCTGCCCTCGAGCACGGAAAGGTCCAGCGATTGCCCGCCAAATTCCAGTTTTGCCTGTTTGTTCGACAAGTTAATTCTCCTTCAAATATTAAGCCTCGGCGCTGGGCGTAGCCTGCGCGTCAATCCGCGCAAGGGCCTCTTTCCGGCCAAGCAAGACCAGCACATCGAAAATCCCGGGCGATGTTGTTGTCCCCGTCAGCGCCGCGCGCAATGGCTGCGCAAGCTTGCCGAGCCCCAATTCCTGTTCCTCGGCCATTTGGTTCAGACTGGCCTCAAGGGCCTCGATTGTCCAGTCATTTTCATCGCTCAAACGCGCGGAAATCTGCGCCAGAAGCGCCCTCGACTGGTCATTGAGCAGCCCGGCTGCCTTCTCGGTCATTTCCAGAGGACGGGCGGCAAAAAGGAACGTAGCGCCTTCGGCCAACTCGCCGATCGAACGGGCGCGAGTTTTCAGCACCGGCATGGCCTGAGTAAGCAAATCGATATCAGCGGTAGGGCCGATTTTTTCAGCAACCAAACTTGCCAGCCGGGCATCGTCAGCCTCGCGGATGTAATGGCCGTTGAGGTTTTGCAGCTTCTTGATGTCGAACCGCGACGGGCTCTTGCCAACGCCGCTCAGGTCGAACAGTTCGATTGCTTCTTCTTTCGTGATTTCCTCGCGGTCGCCATGGCCCCAGCCCAGCCGCAGCAGGTAATTGAACATCGCCTCGGGCAGGATGCCCATTTCGTCGCGGTAGGTTTCGACACCCAGCGCACCGTGGCGCTTGGACAATTTGGCCCCGTCGGAACCATGGATCAGCGGAATATGCGCGTAGATTGGGTCGGGCCAGCCACCTTCTATCGCGTCCATCGCGCGCAGCACCGGCAATTGGCGGAACGCATTGTTCAGATGGTCATCGCCGCGGATGATATGGGTGCAGCCCATGTCATGATCGTCGACCACTACGGCCAGCATATAGGTCGGCGTACCGTCTGCGCGTAGGAGGATGTAATCGTCGATTTCCTCGTTCCTGACCGTCACGCGGCCCTGGACCAGATCTTCGATCGTTGTTTCGCCCGTTTCGGGAGTTTTCAGACGGACCACATAGGGCGCTCCCGCGGGAGCATCTGCGGGATCGCGGTCACGCCAGCGGCCGTCATAGCGAAAAGGCTGCTTTGCCGCACGCTGGGCGGCACGCATTTCTTCGAGTTCTTCGGTTGTGGCGTAGCAGCGATAGGCATGGCCATGCGCAAGTAATGTCCCGGCCACTTCGGCGTGTCGCTGAGCCCGGGCTGACTGGAAAACAGGTTCCTCGTCATAGTCCAGGCCGAGCCATGACAGGCCGTCGAAAATCGCCTCGATCGCGTCCTGATTCGACCGTTTCTGGTCGGTATCCTCGATACGAAGCAATGCCTTGCCGCCATGATGGCGGGCAAACAGCCAGTTGAACAGCGCCGTACGTGCGCCGCCAATGTGGAGGAATCCCGTCGGCGATGGAGCAAAGCGTGTGACTACCATGTCGCTAGTGCTTGCCATCCCAGTCCACTTCCTTTCCAATGATTTAATGGGCAGCCTGATCATTCCAGAGATACCCATCGGAGACGGGCCGCCGGTTCGCGATGCTGCAGTGCAGCGCACTTGGCGTAGCCGCGCCGACTTGTCCAGTATTAGCGGCATTATTGGCCGCCCTGCTCATGGTAGGCAAGCCAGTGCCCAATCTGCTGATCTCAGGGGACGGGAGGCATGTCGGAATAGCGGGCGAAGGCGATCAATTGCTGGTGCTGAGGGACAGCTGAAGCAACTTTGCCAGCGACAATCTGCTCGAAATGGCAGCAATGGCAGGGGTGCCTGTCCCTCTGGCTAAATGGCCCGGGGCAGATTGCAGCCGTGAATTCTGTGTGGTGAACTTGGAGCGGGGCGGGCGTCTGTGGCATGTCTTGATGGCCCGCAGCCACGATCTGGTGGATGAACGCGCCCTAGCGGCCGCCTGCGACCTCTCCGATATCGTCATTGCGGACCGATATCTTCCCTTCAGTTGTCGCCCTAAATTGTTGAAAGTGGACCGAAACCTTTTGAACAAGACCGGCGGATTGACAATCTACCTTGCGGATGAACGGTTCACCACCGTGGCGCAAGGTCAGGGCGATCACGGCTTGCGGCAGGAAAAGCCAGATCGATTTCCCAAGCGCATGGAAGACAAATCCAGCGCGCCGGAGAAAACGAAAACACCGGATACATAGCGAAGGGGACGGACATCACGCCCGCCCCCTTGAAGTCTCGGTATTTGCCGCTCAGGCTAACTGTGTAGCTGATCTTCAGTGATAGCGGCGGAGCAAGCCTGCCAGCTTGCCCTGGACCTGCACCTGACCAGGCTCGTAGATCTGTGGCTCGTGGCTTGCATTGGCTGGATCGAGCCGGACCATGCCGTCTTCACGCCGGAGGTATTTCAAGGTTGCCTCCTCGTCATTGATAAGGGCCACCACGATCTCGCCATCGCGGGCGACATTGGTGCGTTTCACTAGCGCGAAATCACCGTCGAAAATACCTGCATCGATCATGGAATCGCCGGATACCTCGAGCGCATAATGCTCGCCCGGTCCGAGCAATGCTGCCGGGACTGGCAGGCTGGTCTGGCCTTCCAGCGCCTCGATCGGTGCGCCAGCGGCGATGCGGCCGTGAAGCGGGACTTCAATGACGTCATTTGCAGGTTCCCGACGGTGCTTCTGCGCTGCCTTTTGCAAGGAAATTACATTGCCCGGCAAATCCTGCAGTGCGGGACCGCGAGCGGAAGCGGGAAGGGCATCCTCTGGCTGCTTCAGCACTTCGAGAGCGCGCGCCCGATTTGGGAGGCGACGGATGAAGCCGCGTTCTTCAAGTGCCGAAATCAGGCGGTGAACGCCCGACTTGCTCTTGAGATCGAGCGCTTCCTTCATTTCTTCGAAGGACGGGGAAATGCCCGTTTCCTCCAGCCGTTCCTGAATGAAACGGATAAGTTCGTGCTGCTTAGCTGTCAGCATGGCGCAAGCTCCCTTGCCGCTTTAATGCGGTCGCCTGAGGTGTTCCGTCCGCCGAATTATGGTGAACGAATACGGAACAATTAGGCAACCAATTTTCACAAGTCAAGCAATTCAGCCGTTTCGGAGCAGATAGATTGGAACATCTGTTCCCTCTTTAACCCCGGCCGAGTTCTCAGGGCGTTCTATCAGGGCATTTGCTTTGGCCAGCGCGCGCAAAGCGCTGCTGTCCTGTTCGCTGAGTGGTGTTACGGCGTTTGTATCCATCACTGCGCGAAGGAATTCGCGGCGCGGTCCGGTGGCGGGCAGTGCAGAGCGGGCGCGGACAAAATATTTTTGGGGCAGAGGATTGTTCGCACCGGACAAATGGCGCAGCAACGGCAGCAGGAACAGAAACGCAGTGGCATAGCTCGATACCGGATTGCCGGGCAGGCCGAGGATGATTTGCTTGCCGCGCTTTGCTACCAGTAGCGGCTTGCCAGGCTTGATTGCCACGCGCCAGAAATCGATCTGAGCGCCCCACGCCTCCAGCGCGGGCCGGATTAGATCATGGTCGCCCACTGATGCGCCTCCGCTGGTGACGATGACATCGCTTGGCTCGGATTGGTGAAAACCGTCGAGCAATGCGGGAATGCTATCAGGAATTGGCCCTAAATATCTCGTTTCACAAGGGATATTGGCAGTTAGTGCCATCAACATACTGCCGTTACTGGCAGGGATCTGATGGGGTCCGCAATTTTGGGGGTCGGGCGCGAGTTCGTCCCCGGAATCGATAAAAGTAACGATTGGTTTTCGTCGAACGTCGACCTCCCGCTGACCGGCTGACAGAATCAACGCAATCTGCGCCGCTCCAACGATGCTGCCTGGGTCGAGCAACATGTCACCAGAACGAAAATCAAAGCCTGCACGCCTGATGTGGGCGCCAAGGGCGGGCATATCGGCTTGCAGCAACACTTTATCGCCTTTGACGCCGGCATCTTCCTGTAACAGGATACGATCGGCACCAGAAGGCATCAGGGCCCCGGTGGAAATGCGCACGGCTTCTCCCGTGGTAATTGCGCCGGTGAACGGGGCACCGCATTTGCTTTCGCCAACCAATATCCACGGAGGCGGGCCGGAAATCGCATATCCATCCATTGCGGACAGATCTGCCGGTGGCTGGGCGCGCTTTGCGGTGATCGGGCGCGCTAGATACCGGCCCAGCGCATCGTCAATCTGCACATTTTCCGCTTCTAGCGGCTCAGCCAACGCCAAGAGACGTGTCTGAGCTTTCTCAAGCGAAAGCGGAGCAATCATTCGGGAGCGTGCCAATCACCGGACTTGCCGCCGGTTTTCGAAAGCAGGCGAATTTCCTCGATGATCATACCTTTGTCGATCGCCTTGGCCATGTCATAGATTGTAAGAAGTGCGACAGAAGTAGCTGTAAGTGCTTCCATTTCGACGCCAGTCTTGCCTCTGAGCGAAGCCGTTGCAGTGACTCGCACCCCGCCATCCTCGGTTTCGAAATCTACCGTGACCGAATCCAGTGCCAGAGGATGGCACAGAGGTATCAAATCGCCGGTCTTCTTTGCGGCCATGATCCCTGCGATACGTGCGGCGGCAAGCACATCACCTTTGGGTACATTGCCATCCTGAATTGCGCCAAGGGCATCAGCCGACATTGCAATCCGTCCTGTGGCAACTGCGGTACGGCGGGTTTCAGCCTTGCCGCCAACATCGACCATGCGTGCATTGCCGTGCTCGTTGAGATGGGTCAGCTCGCCCATTTCAGCCCTGCAGCAATTTGCGGGTTGCCGTCATGACGTCACTTTCGCGCATCAGGCTTTCGCCAACCAGGAAACTGCGCACACCGGCGCGGGCAAGGCGCTGGCAATCGGCATGGCCGGTAATACCGCTCTCCCCGACCAGTAGCGTTCCTTCGGGCGCAAGCGGAACAAGCCGTTCGGTCACAGCCAGATCGGTCACGAAACGCTTCAGGTCGCGGTTATTGACCCCGATCAGGCGCGATTGCAGGCGGGCGGCGCGCTCCATTTCGGCCTCGTCATGCACTTCGACCAAAACATCCATTCCATGTTCGATCGCCGCTGCCTCAATGTCGGCCATGGCGCTGTCTTCCAGCGCAGCTACGATAATCAGGATTGCGTCGGCGCCGATGGCCCGCGCCTCGGCAACTTGCCAGGTATCGACCATGAAATCCTTGCGCAGCACCGGAAGGGCGCACGCCGCACGCGCTTCGACCAGATAATCCTCGTGCCCTTGAAAATAGGGCGCATCGGTTAGCACGGACAGGCAGGCCGCGCCGCCTTGTTCATAGTCGATAGCATGTTCTGCAGGGACAAAGTCTTTGCGAATCAATCCCTTGGATGGGGAAGCTTTCTTGATTTCTGCAATCAGCCCGAAACCAGTTGCGGATTTAGCCGCCAAGGCTTCCCGAAAGCCGCGCGGTGCGCTCTGCTCCTTGGCGCGTGCTTCCAGATCGGCCAGCGATGTGGCTGCCTTGCGCGCAGCCACTTCATCGCGCTTGGTGGAACAGATTTCGTCGAGCTTGTTCATCGGGCCATCTCTATCCAGCGTTCCAAGAGCAGTTTTGCTTTGCCGCTATCCAGCGCTTCGACCGCCATAGCCCCGCCGTCCTGCCAACTATCCACTGCGCCCGCGACCATCAGCGACGCGGCGGCGTTGAAGACTACGGCATCGCGGTAGGGGCCGGGCGTGCCGAGAAGCAGCGCCAGCAATGCCTTGGCATTGTGGGTTGCATCGCCGCCGCGAATTGCCTCGACCGGGGCATGCTCAACGCCAACGAGCGAAGCATCGACACGCTTCATTTCGAAGGTGTCGCCGTGCACATCGGCCACTTCATTGCCACCTGCCAGGCTGAGTTCGTCGAGACCTTCGTCGCCCGAAACGATCATCGTGCGTTCCGTACCGAGTTTCGCCTTCGCCGCTGCATAGATCGAGACATAGGCAGGCCGCGCAATGCCGATCAGCTGGCGTTTGACCCCGGCGGGGTTCGACAGGGGGCCCATCAGGTTGAAAATCGTGCGGAATCCCAGCTTCTGCCGGATAGGCTGGATCCGTCCCATTGCCGGATGGTGGTTCTTAGCAAACAGGAAGCAGATCCCGATTTCGCCGAGGGATTTTTCCGCGGTGCGCCCTGCGGCCTCCATGTCCAGACCGAGCGCTTCCAGAGTATCCGCCGCACCCGATTTGGAGGACGCTGCACGGTTGCCATGTTTGGCAACCGGAATACCTGCTGCCGCAACTACCAGGCTGACGGCGGTTGAGACATTGAGCGTGTGATGCCCATCACCGCCGGTGCCGCATACGTCGATCGCATTGTCCGGCGCGGCAATCGGGATAAGACGCGCACGCAGTGCCCGGGCTGCTCCGGCAATTTCATCCGAAGTTTCACTGCGTTCCGACAATAGTGCGAGGAACCGGGCGATTTCTTCTTCGCTAGTTTCCCCGTCAAGGATTGCGCTGAAAATTTCTTCGGCTTCATCTTCGGTCAAGTGCTCGTCAGCGGTCGGAAGGGTTTTCATTGCCTTGCCTTCGCTTCCAGCCCGCAAACGCGCAGGAAATTGGCGAGCAGCGCATGACCATGTTCGGTCGCGATGCTTTCAGGATGAAACTGCACCCCGTGGATCGGCAGTGTGGTGTGCCGGAAGCCCATCACCGCCGTGCCGTCTAGCCCGGGGGTCTCGCTGGTCGCGTTTACTTGCAGCGCGGACGGAATATCCTCGACAATCAGTGAGTGATATCGAGTGGCGGTAAAGGGCGAGGGCAGGCCAGCAAAAACGCCGCTACTGTCGTGAGTTACAGGCGAAGTTTTGCCGTGCATCAACCCGCCG